>VBAP01000071.1:0-21541 GCA_005882335.1 Candidatus Segetimicrobium genomatis | reverse complement strand
TTGGCAAGGAGATCGCCGCGGCCCTCCGGGCCTCGCGATGACGGACGTGACATCTCGGGGCTCGCGATGACGGACGAGAGTATTGTCAGGCAGTCCGCTTTCCCCGAACTGCCAACTTCGAGCACAGGGCCGACGCACGACGGGCAGCCCCACTCGCAGCCGCAGTGGGAGACCAGGTCGATCGCGGCATTGACGAGTTCGTCGTGCAGGCGGAACAGCCGCTCGGCCAGGCCCACGCCGCCCGGCGCGCGTTCGTACAGGTAGATCGTGGGGCGGCCGGTGTGCGGAGAGCGGATCTCGTAGACGCGGCCCAGGTCGTTCGGGTCGCACATCAGGTAGAGTGGGGCGATGTTATGGAGCGCATGGGAGAGGGCGGCGAGGGCGCCTTGGAGGCGGTCACTAGACAGGAACGCGGGAACCGCCACGCCGGCCTCACCGGCTCGCGGCGGAGCAGGGGAACGCGGGAACGCGTTGCCGACAACTTCGGATGGGAGGACCCACCAGGCGCCGGTCGTGTGCATCGTCGTCTCCGGCAGGGTAATCCGGCCCCAGCCGACGTTCTCTTGCGTGAAGAGTTTCAATTTCTTGAAGATCGTCGGCCGGTAGGTGACGACTACGTCACCGTGTGCGCGGGGGAGGGGACCGCGTGCTGCGGCATCCTCGCTGAGGACGTCGATGCCGACGGCGATGTCCGCATCGGTGTAGTAGTCGACCTCGACGCATTTCACATAGGCCTTGCGCTGTTCCCAGTCCAGGCGCTCTACGTGGTACTGCTGGCTGAGGTGCATGTAGATCGCGTGCTCGTGCACCAGCGCCGGCGCCGAGGCCAGGTCCACTTCGCCGACGACCTGTGGTTTGGCATCGGTTTCGTCGATGATCACCACGTTCTCCGTTGAGGCGGACCGCAGGCTGATCTCTTCCGCGGGGAAGCGCTCGGCCACGTAGTGCCAGCGCCTGCCGTCGTCGTGGACGATCTGCTGTGATTGCAGATGACGCATAATCTCCGCCTGAACGGATGCGCCATACGGTTCATCATGATCCACCGGCAGCTCGAAGACTGCGCACTTGAGGTGGCTGGTGAGCACGAGCGTGTTGTCAGGGTTGATCAGCGCGTGCTCGGGCGAGCGCTCGAAGAAGTACTCCGGGTGCGTCATCAGGTACTGATCGAGCGGATCGCTGGTGGCCACGAGGAATGCCGCGGCGAGCTCGCTGGTGCGGCCGGCGCGCCCCATCTGCTGCCAGGTGGAGGCGATCGTGCCGGGATAGCCGGCGAGAATCGCCGCGGAGAGCTGCCCGATGTCGATGCCCAGTTCCAACGCATTCGTCGCGGCGACGGCGCGGATTTCTCCCTCGCGCAGTCCCCGCTCGATCGCCCGGCGTTCGGAGGGCAGATAGCCGGCCCGGTACCCCCGGACCATCTCCGGGTCGCGCCCGTGGTGGGTGGCGAGGTCCTTCAAATACGTGGTGAGCAGTTCCGCCGCCAGGCGGCTGCGTCCGAACGTGATGGTGGGGATCTGGTTGCGGATCAGTTCAGATGCCAGATCGCGGACTTCCATCAGGGTGTCGCGCCGGATGCCCAGCTCACGGTTCACCACCGGTGGGTTGATGAACGCGATCACCTTTTCACCCGCGGGCGCCCCGGTGCGATCGACCAGCGTCACCTGGCGGCCGATCAGACGCTGAGCGTGCTCCTTCGGGTTACCGATGGTGGCGCTCGTGCAGATGAACTGCGGATCGCTGCCGTAGAACCGGCAGATCCGCGAGAGGCGGCGGATCACGTTGGCGACGTGACTGCCGAAGACGCCGCGGTACTGGTGCAGCTCATCGATGATGACGTAGCGCAGGTTCTCGAACAACCGCAGCCACTTGGTGTGATGCGGCAGGATCGCGGTGTGCAGCATGTCCGGGTTCGTGACGACGACATGGCCGGCGGCGCGGATGGCGCGGCGGGCGGAGGCCGGCGTGTCGCCATCATAGGTGAAGGTCTTGATGTCGGCGTTCAGCGCCTTCACGAGTTGTTGCAACTCATCCACCTGATCGGCAGACAACGCCTTGGTAGGGAACAGATACAGCGCGCGGGCGCCCGGCTCTTCGAGGACGCGGTTGAGGACCGGGAGATTGTAGCAGAGGGTTTTCCCACTGGCGGTCGGCGTCACCACGACGATGTGCTCTCCGGCGTGCACCGCGCTGAACGCCTCGGCCTGGTGCGTGTACAGCGCCTCGATCCCGCGATGGTGGAGGGCTCGCACCAGGTCCCGATTGACCGCGTCTGGGAAGGGTGACGAGCTTGCAGGTCTTGCGGGAATCGTCTTCCAGGCGGCGATGCGGGAGGAAAGCCGCGGGTCCGACTGCAGGCGGTTGAGGAGTTGTAGAAGGGTCATAGGGAACCTCCCGGTAACGTATGCGAACTAGTGTTCGCTATATACCGAAAGGCTCCTCCTCTGAGGAGGGCGGACAGACGACGCCGAACTACCTACTGCCGGCTCAAGGAGGTCGTATCCATGGATACCATAACTCAGCCAATCAGCCAGGTCGTGGAGTTGCTGCACGAGGACATCTTCAAAGCCGTCGAGCCGTTGGGGGAGACGGAGATCAACTGGACCCACCCCCAACTGTCCAATAATATCGGCATTCTCCTCCGGCACATCGCCGCGTCAGAGCGCTACTGGATCGGTGAGGTCGTGGGCGGCCGCCCTCTGCACCGCAAGCGAGAGACGGAATTCGAGCACGAGCAACTGCAGAAGGCGCCGCTGGTGGAGAATCTGCGCCGCGCGCACGCGGAGGTGCAGGAGCTGCTGCGGTCCCTCACCGCGGCCGATCTCGCCGCGTCAATCGAGGTGGAGTCGCGGGGCGGCACGCGCCGGCTCACCAAGGCGTGGGCGATCGTGCATTCCATCCAGCATACCGCCTATCACCTGGGCCAGATCCAGCTCTTTAAGAAAATGGCGACCCCCTCCACGACAACCGGAGGGCGCAGGTGACGCAGTCCCTCTTTCAGCCCGTGCCGACGGAGATGGTGGCCGCTAAAATGGAGCTGCGCGACCGGCTGGTGACGCGCCTCGAGCGTCAGGCCGTGCGGGCGCTGGCCCTGCGCAAGCGGCGCCAGTATCATCCCTCCCCTGGGGTGAACCTGGTCGGGATCGGAATCGGAGAAAAGATCGTCGACGACCGGCCGACCAGCGAGCTGTGTGTGAAGGTGCTGGTGGCCAGGAAGTACCCGCGAGGCAAGATCAACCGCACCGACCGCATTCCCGCCGCAATCGGCGGAGTGCCGATCGACATCGAAGGGGTCGGGTACCCAAAGAAGTTTCTTCTTCCCAACCAACAGCGTCAACGGCCGGTGCCCGCCGGCGTTTCGGGTAGCCTGACCTTCGAGGCGGTCGGGTTCCAGTACGCGGGCACGCTCGGGGTGGTTGTGGTCGACACGCAGCAGCCCGGCGTCCTGTATGCCTTGAGCAACAATCACGTGCTGGCGAACGAGAACCGGGCTGCGATCGGCGCGGGTACGGTGCAACCGGCGACCCTGGACGGCGGCAGACCCGTCGACCGGGTGGCAGCCTTAGACCGCTTCGTCCCGCTGGTCTACAACAACGAACCAAATCAGATGGATGCGGCCATCGCGCGGTTCGATGCCGGGATCGCCGTGACCAGGGAGATTTTGGCCATCGGAGCGCTGACCGGATCTGGAGATCCGACGCTGAACCTGCTCGTCCGGAAGTCCGGCCGGACCACGGGTGTCACTGAGGGAATTGTGCGTACCGTGCAGTTCGACGTTTTCAACGTGGTCTACGAGCAGGGGACGGTCCGGATGGACGACGTGATGGTCATTGAAGGGGTCAAGGGCAGCTTCAGCCGCCCAGGGGATTCGGGCTCGGCCATTGTCGACCCACAAGGAAGAGTTGTGGGGCTGTTGTTCGCCGGAAGCGACACGGTGACGTTCGCCATTCCCATCCGGCGCGTGCTACAGCGTTTCCGGGTCGACATCGCCACCTGAGGTGCGATCGATGGCCACAGAACTGCCGGTTCGCCTAGAGCGCGCGAAGAGCGCGCTGGTCAAACGGCTGGCGGGCGAGCTGGGATTCGTCGGGGCCGGCATCTCGACGAGCGGCACGGGGCAGTATGAGATCGTAGTGATGGTGGTGGAGCAGACCAGCCCAGTGCTCGCCAAAGTGCCCCGGCGCTGGCAAGGCATCCCAGTGCGCACACAGGTTGCGGGTGTTCCGCGGAAGTTCTAGTGGAGCCTCGTGAGATCCTGAATGATATCGGCCGGATCCGGATTTGCGCCGTAGGCTCCCAACACCACCCCGGTGCGATCGATGAGGAACGTCGGCACGGCGTGGTCCTGCAGGCCCCCGGCGAGAGGCCGCACGTCGATGCTGTAGCGCCGGTGCACGGCGGCGACCGCCTGCGGATCCCCCGTGAGGAAATGCCAGCCGCGCCGGTCGGCCTGATACCGTTTCGCATAGGCTCGTAACGCGGCCGGGGTGTCTCGGAGCGGATCTGTGGTCACCGAGGCGAATACGACGTCAGTCGCCCACCAGCCCCGGCGGATCAACTCGCGCTGTACGCGGGCCAGCGCGGCGGTGGTGAGCGGACACACATCCGTGCAGTTCGCGTAGAAGAAGGTCAGCAGGACCAGTTTCCCACGGAACTGGGTCAGCCGGATCTGCCGCCCATCCTGATCGGTGAGGACAAAGTCGGGCGCGGGTTTGTGGATCACGGGAAATGGGGGCTCGGCGACGGCGATTCCCCCGGCGACGAGCAGGGCAGTCATCACGCCGGCGGTCAGCCACAGCAGGTGTACTATGATGGCCGGCCGAGCTGCGCGGTGCGGCAACGTGGATCCCCCCGAGGCGTGCGCGACCAAATGGGGCGAAAAGTTCCGCAGCCGATGCCGTGGTTCCTGCGGAGGTTACCGAGAGCTGGTGCGCTCGGATGGTTCGGGTTCGAAGGTGGCGGACTGGTAGCGATTGGACGGATTCCACAGCATCCACCCTGCAGTGAGTCCCACGTCACGGACGGCCTCTATCTGCTTACGGATGACCGGGGGCGGATAGAGGGCCCCCAGGTCAAACGCCTGCAGCCAGGGCCGGATCCTGGCGATGCGGTCCAGCGGAGCCGGGGCATCGGTTCCCGCAGAAATCGCGGCGAGCATTCGCGCGTAGGCGGCGCGGCGCTGCTCGGCCCGTAGCAGAGAGTAGCGCACGACCGAGTACGGGTGGTCGGCCGGATTCGCGAACGACATGAACCCCAGGGCGTAATGCGACGGATACACCATCGGCGAGATGTAGTCGAAATACAAGAACGCGTCCTCGATCATCTGGCCGATCCCCAGGTCGTCCGGCCGGACCGTCGCCAGACCAAAGAGATCGGCCGACAGCATCACGCCGGCGGGCCGCAGTTGCGCCGTCAGATATTCGAAGAACCGCCGGATGACCTGGCGCTTGGTCTCCCGGGCCGCTTCGTAGACCGGGTAGCGCAGCTCGGAGAGGTCGCCGTCGGACGGGAACCGGATGTAGTCGAAGTTGAGTTCATCGACTCCGGCCCGCGCCGCTTCACGGCCGATCTCGACCAGATACTCCCACACCTCCTGCGACGCCGGGTCCACCCAGCCCAGGCCTTTGCGATCGGACCAGATGCGGCCCTGGGGATCCCGGACGGCCAGATAGGGTTTCACCTTGAGCAGATGCTGGTCCTGAAACGCGGCGATCCGGGCAATGACGTAGATGCCTTCGCTGTGGAGCCGGTCCACCAGCGCCGCCAAGTCGAGACGGGAGACGTCGGCGCGCAGCCCCCTGATTAGCGGGTTGTCGGTCTGGAAGACCACCGTGCCGGTGTAGTCCTTGATATCGATGACCACGCCGTTGACCTCGGTGGTCTGCGCCAGATGGATCGCCTCGAGCAGGCGGCTGGGCGTCGCTGCGCTCCACGACGTCAGATAGATCGCGCGCACGTCGCGGCGAGCGTGAGACCGGAGGGACGGCACAGTCTGCGTCGAGGCGATCTCCGCACTCACGACGGGGGCGGAGACGAGGAGGGGCTGGCGCAGGGAGAGCACGGGGAGTATCAGCTGCACCCCCACCACCACGGTGAGCGCGGCCGCGGCCAGTGTGGCGATGCGTACGCCGGTGGCGCGGTCCTCCCGGATGGGTCCGGCAAATTTGGGTGGCGGGTGGACTGGGAAGTGGTGGGCGGGCCGTCGGAGACGCATGGGCGGGCCTGCGGTTACTTCGGCCGGAATGTCAGCAGGATGCTGACCAGCAGTTTGGCTTCGTCCGCCAGCCGGGTGGACGCGGTCGTCGTCGTGCCGGTCACCACGTAGCCGCGGCTCCCGGCCACGGTGACGAGCTGGATTTGATACAACTCGACCCCATCGTTCCGCTTCCAGGTGTAGTAGCGCACCACGGCGGCGTAGGAGCTGATCATCAACCTGTCACTGCGCAGCCGGCGGTATCCGGCGAATAACAAGCCCAGCCCGGACTCGTTTTGAGCCTCATAGTCCTCGACGTTCATGCCGGAGGGAATTTCCTCATACGTGACGTTGACATTCATGCGGAAGCCCTGCACCCCGGCCGGCGCAGGCCCCAACGCCATGAACACCACGCCGCTCGGTCCCTTTGTCTCGGCCCAGCTCTCCGGGTAGCTCAGCGAAAAACCCAGCTGGGGATGGGTAAAGGTCTGCCATCCCTCGGTGGCCAGCGCGGTCCTCGGAGGGACGAGGAGCAGCACCCCGAGGAGAACTGCGAGGCCGGTTGCCGTGTGTTGAAATCTCCGCATGTGCGACGCGCGCTCCATGACGCCTCCGTCAGCGCGGCCGGAATGTCAGCATGATGTTGGCCAGGGCTTGTGCCTCGCCCTTGAGGTGAGACGAGACGGCGAGCGTTGTCCCGGTCACGACATAGCCGCGGGCGCGGTCGATGGTGAGGAGCTGGAGTTGATACAGTGCGATGCCATCGTTGCGTGTCCAGGTGTACTGCCGGAATACCGCCGGGAAGGTTCCAATGTTGATGCGTGCGGTCTGCACCAGGCGGTAGGCGCTGAACGTTGACTTCAAGACTTCCTCGCTCTTGGTATGGTACGCGTCGACGGACGTTCCCGCCGGTACCCCGTCGTGCGTGATGTTGACATTCAAGCGCATGCCCTGGACGCCGGCCACTTCTGGGCCCAGCGCCACGAAGTCCACGCCCGCGACGCCGCCGGCAAGCATCCAGTCTCCCGGGTACCTGACGGAGAAACCGAGCTCGGGGTGCGTGAACTTCAGCCAGGCCGGGGCGGCGGCCAGCGGGGTGGCACTTGCGACCATGATGGTGAGGATGGCCACAACGGCCACTCGTCGAAACGTCACCGCTGCCCCTCCTCTGCGACCCGCACTGGAAGTCTGCACTGATGACTCTGCCCGCCTGCGTGAGCGCGCAGACTCGGCCTCGAGGGAGCGCGGTTAGGTGCGCGCGAGAGAAACCCCGGCCAGCACCACGGCCGCGCCTGCAGCCTGTACCGGGCCCAGGGTCTCGCCGAGCAGCAGCCAGGACGACGCCAGGGTGACGATGGGAATCAGGTTGGAATAGACCGCGGTCCGAGGACCTCCCACCGCCTTCACCGAGGCATACCAGACGACGTAGCCGACGGCGATGGACAGCACGGTGGAGTAGGCCAGGGCAGCCCAGGCCTGCCAGCTCACCGCTGCCCACGACTGTCGCAGCAGTTGCGGCACCGAGGCGGCGAGCAACGCGGGCGCACCGGCTGCCATCGTCACCGTCGTCAGCTGCAGCGGGGACATCGTCTGCAGGAAGGGGCGTGAGAAGACGGTGTACACGGCCCAGCACAGCGAGCAGAGAAGGGTGAGCCCATCACCGCCCAGGGTTGCCGCGCTGAGCCGCAGACCGCCGCGGCCCATGATGAGCAGCAGCAGGCCCGCCAGCGCCAGCACGATCCCGGTCCAGGTGCGCGGGGCCACCCGGTCGATCCGCAGCGCGGCGCTGAGCATGGCCACGAACAAGGGAACCATGGAGAGAATGAGGGAGGAGTTGCCCGCGGTCGTCCTGGCCAGGCCGTTGATGAACGAGACCTGGTAGATGGCGTGACCGACCAGGCCGAGTCCCACCAGCTTGAGCCACATCGCTTTGGGGGGGACCGGCTCGCCTGTTCGCCACAGGACCGCCAGCAGCAGGAGTGTCGCGCCGCCGAAGCGCAGGGCGTTGAACACCATCGGCGTCATCTCGCGAAACGCAATTTTCACGATCGGGAAGTTCACGCCCCACACGATCACTAGAGCGAGCATGGCGAGATCGACGCGCCCTGACGTGACTGGTGACTGGTGACCTGTGACTGGAAGGCCACCGCGGCCCACGGCTGTCTCAACGTGCGCGGGAGACGTTTTCGAAGACTGCTGTGGCCGGTCACCAGTCACAAGTCACTAGTCACGATGTTTTGGCGGCCGTCCGCATGCGCCGCGCGAGATCCCCGGCCATCACGATGGCCGCCACCATGCTGTCGGCCCGGGCGATGCCCTTCCCGGCGATGTCGAACGCCGTTCCGTGATCCACAGAGGTGCGGATGAACGGCAGGGCCAGCGTGACGCTCACGGCGCCGTGGAAATCGAGGGTCTTCGCGGCGATGTGCCCCTGGTCATGATACAAGGACAGCACCGCGTCATACCGGCCCTCCAGCGCCTGGGCGAAGACCGAGTCCGCGGGGACCGGACCGTCCACCTGCCATCCCTGCCGGCGGGCGTCCTCCACCGCCGGCGCGATCTCCTCGAGATCCTCCTTACCCAGCTTCCCGCCTTCACCGGCGTGCGGGTTGAGGGCGGCGACGGCAACGTGCGGCCGGTCGAATCCCAACTTCTGCAGTTCGGCCACGATCCGGGGCAGCATCGCGGCGAGGCGGTCCCTCTTCACCTCTGCCAGAGCCTCCCGCAGGGACATGTGGCGGGTGAGGAAGAAAATGCGCATGTTGCGCACCGCGAACATCGTCAGCGGGTCGGCTGATCCCGTGAGAGCGCCGAGCATCTCCGTGTGCCCCAGATACCGGTAGCCCGCCCGCCACAGTGCTTCCTTATTAATGGGTGCGGTGGCCAGCGCATCTGCCCGGCCGGCCAGCGCTTCCTGGACCGCGCGTTCGATGAACTGGCCTGCGGCCGCGCCGGCCGTGGCCTGGATCTTTCCCCACTGCAGGCGATGGTCGACATTGGCGAGATCGAGCAGCCGCAGCGGACCATCCGGCGAGAATTCCAGCTTCGTGCCGGTGACCTCCATCGCCCGCTCCACGACCCACCGGTCGCCGACCACCACGGCCTGCACCGCGCGTCGCACCGGATCGTCCGCCAGCGCGCGCACAACGATCTCCGGACCAATTCCCGCAGGGTCACCGATTGTAACGGCCACCACAGGAGCATCCATGAATTCCATTCTACACGCTCCATGCGCAGGGGCTGTTCCCCGATTCGTGGAAAGCAGCCCCACCGCCCTGCGGGCGGGAAGCGAGGCGCGCATGGCGACCGTCGAACGAGGGTGCCTGGCCATCGGCGACATCACCGGATACACGACGTACCTGGCCGGGGTGGAGCTGGAGCACTCTCAGGACGTGCTGGCCGACCTGATGGGCGTGGTCGTGACGCAGATGCGCGGCCTGCTGCATCTCGCCAAGCTGGAAGGCGACGCCGTCTTCTGCTACAACCGCGAGGATGAGGCGACCGGCCCCATGTTGCTCACCATGGCCGAGTCGTGCTACTTCGCCTTTGCCCGGCGGCAGCAGAACATCCGGTTGCGCACCACCTGCGAGTGCGACGCCTGCCGCCTGATCCCGCGGCTGAACCTGAAGTTCGCGACGCACTACGGCCAGTATGTCACCCATGACGTGGCCGGCAGTCGCGAACTGATGGGCCGTGACGTCATCGTGGTGCACCGGTTGCTAAAGAACTCGGTGAAGGAGAAGACGGGGCTGCGCGGGTACGCGCTGTATACCCAGGCTGCGGTGCAGCGCTTCGGCCTGGATGCGGTGTCGCTGGGGATGGCTGAGCACACCGAGGCCTATGACGATGTTGGAGAAATCACCGGATACGTGTTCAACCTGGAGGCGCGGTGGCTCGAGGAGCAGCAGCGGCGCACTGTCTACATCGGCGCGGGGGAGGGCGTCACGCTGATGGAATACGAGATGCCGGCTCCGCCCGCCCTCGTCTGGGACTATATGACCTCTCCGGCGAAGCGGCCGCTGTGGCAACTCGACACCAGGCGCGTGGATCAGCGCAACCCTCGAGGTCTGCCGGGCGTAGGCACGACCAACCACTGCGTGCATGGGGAGTACGCCGTGGACGAAGAGATCCTCGATTGGAAGCCGTTCCAGTACTTCACGGAGCGTGCCACGACGCCGGGCGGAGTGGCGCTGTTCACCTCTGAACTGACGCCCCTCGATGACGGCAGGCGCACGCGGGCGACGATGCGGTTGCTCCCTGAGGGGGGCGCGCAGGCGCTGGGGTCGGTCGAGCCGATGCTGCCGATGCTGGTGGAGTGGGCGCGCCGGAGTGGTGAAGCCCTGGCGAAGCTGCTGGCCCGCGTGCAGGGGGGTGCGGCTCAGCAGGTGGAGTCGCGCGGGGATTAGGTGACGGGGTGCCGCCGGTGTCGGAGGAGATCACGGTCCACGGGCGCACGTTCCAGCTGACCATCGAGGGCCCCGATGGCCTGCGGCGCTTCAGCGCGATCATGACCGATGTCGCGACCGGCCGTCCGCTGACGCGCAATCCGGTGCGTGGTCGCAGCGCCGCCGATGCGCGCGACCGGGCCCTGGAGGTCATGCACAACCTGCTGGGGATTGAGCGGTTCTATGATCAGGTCCTCGCCGTCGCGGCGCAACTCGCCCCCGGAGCAGCCGTGGATCTCACCGAGGATGCGCAGGCCATCCACGCGGAGGTGTCCGGGACGTGGGAGCTGGGCGTGCCGCTCGCCGTGGCCCGCGATGATGTGACCGACCCGGAGGCCGACCCGGTCGTCCTGCGCGAGCGGGTCGAGGTGCACTTCCGGACACACCTCCGGCGGGTGGGATAGCGCATGGATCTGATCATTCGCCGCGCGGCGATCCAGGGCAGCGAGAGCCTACACGACATCGGCATCCGCGGCGACCGCATCGACGCGCTCACGCCGCACCTCGGCGAGCGGGCCCCGGTCGAACTCGACGCCGCCGGGAGCCTGGTGACGCCGTCGCTGGTGGAGACGCACATCCATCTCGACGCGGTGCTTACCGTTGGGCAGCCCCGGCACAACCGCACCGGCTCGCTGTTTGAGGGCATCGAGATCTGGGGCGAGCGCATCAAGACGCTCACCCCCGAGGACGTCAAGCGGCGGGCCACCACCGCGCTGAAGTGGATGCTGGCCCACGGCGTGACGCACGTGCGCACGCACGTCGACGTCTGCGATCCGAGCCTCACGGCGCTCGGGGCGCTGCTGGAGGTGCGGGAGGACGTCCGGGACGCCATCACGATCCAGATCGTCGCCTTTCCCCAGCAGGGCATCTACTCGTTTCCGGACGGTGAGCAGCTCATGGTCCGCGCCCTGGAGATGGGCGCCGACGTGGTGGGGGGCATCCCGCACTACGAGTGGACGAGGGAGTATGGCGAGCGCGACGTGCGCACCGTCCTGCGGCTGGCGGCGGAGTATGACCGGCCGGCCGACCTGCACTGCGATGAGACCGACGACGACCAGAGCCGCTTCCTGGAACTGGTGGCCGCCGAGACCGTCCGCCTGGGCCTGCAGGGCCGCGTCACCGCCAGCCATACCACAGCGATGCACTCGTACAACAACGCCTATGCCTACCGGCTGATCCGCTGGATCCGCAAGGCCGGCGTACACGTCATCACGAATCCACTGGATAACTCCGTGCTGCAGGGACGTTTCGACAGCTATCCCATCCGCCGCGGATTCACGCGCGTCAAGGAGCTGCTGGCCAACGGGATCAACGTCTGCATCGGTCACGATTCCATCATGGACCCCTGGTACCCGCTGGGCGTGGGAGATCCGCTGCAGGGGTGCTTCGTCATGGTGCACTACGGCCAGATGTCAGGCCGCGACGAACTGGAGATGATGCTGGACCTGGTTACCACCCGCGCCGCGGCGTGCTTCGGCGCCGACGACTACGGGCTGCAGGCGGGGAAGCGGGCGGATCTCGTCGTGTTCGACGCGCCGACCGCGGTGGATGCGGTACGAACGATGGCCGCCCGGCGCTGGGTCATCTCCCGCGGCCGCGTCGTCGCGGAGACGCAGCCGGCGCGATCCACCGTGCGCTGGAATGGGCGGGATGAAGCCGTCCGGTTTGTGCTCTGATGGTCCAGGATACCGCGCCTTCCGTGCCGCCGGCCCGTGCGGCCCCGCGCCGCACGCCGTTTGCCGACCTGGGGTCGTGGACGGCATTCGCCGTGTTCGTCATCGTGGCGTGGGAGATCGGCTCCCGAGCGTACAACCAGCCGTACCTGCTGCCGGCCCCGTCGCAGATCATCGCGGCGTTGCGGGAGGATGCGCCGCTGGTCCTGTTCTACGCGGGGATCACCACGCAGGAGACGGTACTGGGGTTTGTCGCCGGCTCGGTGCTGGCGTTGCTGGGGGCGATGCTGTTCGTGTGGCTGCCGCGGGCGCTGGAGAACTTCTTGTACCGCGCCGTCGTGACGCTCAACAGCACACCGTTCGTGGCGCTGGCCTCCCTGGTCGTGGTCTGGTTCGGCCTGGGTATCACCAGCAAGGTCGTGATCGCCGGCCTGTACACGTTTTTCGCCGTCCTGTACCACGCGCACAAGGAATTCATCTCCGTCGATCCGATGCGCGAGTACCTCATGGACGTGTACAACGCGTCCTGGCTGCAGCGTATGCTGCTGCTGAAGCTGCCGTCCGCGCTGCCGATTATCTTCACCAGTCTCAAGGGCGGGGTGATGGCGGCGGTGAACGGGGCGATCGTGGGGGAGTTATTCGGCGCCTTCGAGGGATTGGGCTATATGATCCTGGACTCCCGCTATGTGGGTAACACCGTGCGGGTGTTCCTGGCGGCGGTGTTCTGCACGATGATCGGATGGGTGCTGCTGGGGATCGTGACGGTGGCGGAGCGGCTGTTGCTGCCGTGGCACGTGAGTATGGTACAAGAGAGGCCGTAGCGACAGATGACGGGCGGCATGATATGACCTCGAGGAGGTGAAGTATGCGGATGATGCACCGTATCGTAATCGTCGCGCTGGCCCTGGCGCTCGCGATCGCCACCGGGGCGGGTGCGGCGGGACAGAAGGCCTCGATCATCGAGGCCTGGTTCATCCACAATGAGTCGATGGGCGATCCGGTCGGCGTCGAGAAGGGGTTCTTCGGGAGCCTGCAGGTGCAGGTGATCGGCGGCGGACCGGGGCTCTCTCCCATCGACCGCGTCATGGCCAAGGCCCGCGCCGGCGAGATCGTCTTCGGCGTGGACTATCCCTACAACATCCTGGAGGCCCGGGAGAAACAGAAGCTCCCGCTGGTAGTGATCGCGCACGACTTCCAGAAGTCGGCGATCCACCTGCTCTCCTGGGTGCCGTTGAAGTCCGCCAAGGATGTCAAGGGCACCGTCGCCACCTGGATCGGGTACGACAAACAGATCAAGGCGATGATTGGGCCCGGGTGGGACAAGCAGATCAAGGTCGTCAACCAACAGGGGGATCCCGCCACCCTTGGTGCCTGGGTCAACAAGCAGTACCAGTTTGCCCATGCCATGGGCTACAACGAGGTGCTGGTCGCCAAACGTGTGGTGAAGGAGAAGTACTACGTCTACTCCTACGCCAATGACTTCGGGATGAGATGGCCGGAGAACGTGGTCTTCACCACGGAGGACATCGTCCGGAAGTATCCGCAGATCGTGCAGCAGTTTGTCACCGGCCATTACAAGGGTCTGCAGTACGCGCTCTCGTACCGCGACGAGGCCGCCGGCATCCTCCTCAAGTACAACAAGAACCTGGACAAGACGCATGAAGTCGAGGGGATGGAATTCCTGGCGTCGATCATTATGACGCCGGACACGGGGCAGTACGGGCTCGGTTTCGTCGATCCGGCGGCGTGGAACCGGCTGGTGAAGGATCTGGCGGCCGCGAAAATCCTGGCGGCGCCGCCCAACGTGACGGCGGCCTACACCACTCAGTTTCCCAGCGGCGTGAAATAGCTATCTGATGCCCCCACCCATCGTCCACATGGAGCAGACCTCGATGACCTACGAGGTCGGGCGACCACGCGGCCTGTTGGGTGGGGGGATCCAGCAGGCGCTGGATGTCGTCGTCAACTTCAGCCTGGACGTGCAACCCGGTGAGTTCGTCTCAGTGATCGGGCCGTCCGGGTGCGGCAAGACGACGGTGCTCTTCTTGCTGGCGGGCATCCGCACGCCGTCGGCAGGTCGCATTGAGGTGTGCGCGCGGCCGCCGCGCGATGCGGTGCGCGACGGGCTGTGCTCAGTCATCTTCCAGCAGCCTGTCCTGCTGGAGTGGTTATCGGTGGAGGAGAATGTGCTGCTGCCGCTGCGGCTGCGTGACCCGCGATGGTGGCTGTGGCCCGGCCGCCGGGGGCAGTATCTAGAGCGGGCCGGGCAGCTCCTGCGGACCGTGGAGCTGGACGCGTTCTCCCACTACTATCCGGAGAAGCTGTCCGGCGGGATGCAGCAGCGTGTGGCCATCGCCCGGGCGCTGACCTTGGACCCGCAGGTGCTGCTGCTGGATGAACCGTTCGGAGCGCTGGACGAGATCACGCGCGACCGGATGAACCTTGAGCTGCTGCGCCTCTATGAACAGCGCGCGCTGACCATCGTCTTCGTCACGCACTCCATCGAAGAAGCCGTGTTCTTGTCCGATCGGGTCGTGGTGATGGGGCGGGGGGCTTCCCCGAGGACCGGGTCCAGCATCGTGCGCGAGGTGAGGGTGGATCTCCCTCGGCCGCGCACGGCGGCGCTGAAAGAGGATGCCGCGTTCTTCCAGAAGGTGCGCGAGGGGCGGGCCGCGCTGCGGGAGGCGCAGCAACTACAGTGACCAGTCGCCACTAGCCAGTAGCCAGTGGCAAAACCTGTTAGTTGTGACTGGCTACTGGATACTGGTTACTGGCTACCTAGGCTGTCGTGAGCGATTACAACTTTCCAACGCCAGAGATCGCCCAGTGGGTGGAGGCGTGGCGGCACACGCGGGGGCTGACGTATGACTTTCTGCGGGCGCTGCCGTACGCCGTGATGAATTTTTCCCCTCACCCGGAGTTCGGCACGCTGGCGCGGCAGATTCGGCATGCTGCCGACATCGAGTCCGCCTACGTCGCGGCCATCCATAGCGGGAAGATGGAGTTCGCCGGCCAGCCTCGCCGCCGCGCCCTGGAGCAATCCAAGGAGAATCTGGAGGGCTATATGCGGCACGTTGACGAGGAACTGGTCGCGGCGCTGCACGGCCTTACTCCGGAACAACTGGCCAGGTCCATTGATTGGGGGGCGGCAAAACCTACTCTGCTGCAACACCTGATGTGGCTGATTCAGCACGAGACGTTGCATCATGGAATGTGGGCCTTCTATGCGAAGATCGCCGACCTGCCCCTCCCCCAGAGCTGGAAGGATACCTGGAGGCTGACGTAACAGGGGACCAGGTCACCAGGGGACCAAGCATGCCTGGTTCCCTGGTCGCTGGGTCCCTTGGTGGCAGAACCTCCTTGACAGGCCCTATCCGCCATGCGACAGTATGAGTGGTCTGACCAATGGACCATTCCTCAGTTCAGGGGTCAACAATTCCTTCCCCAGGCGCTGTCAAAGACGAACTCGAACCTGTCCGCAAAACCCGGATCTATGAAGAAGTGGCCTCACAGATCCAGCGGCTGATCACCGACGGCCGCCTGCGGCCGGGGGACCACCTCCCGCCAGAGCGTGAACTGGCCGAGCGGTTCGGGGTCAGCCGGACCTCAGTCCGCGACGCCATCCGAGTCCTCGAGCTGATGGGGCT
Organism: Candidatus Segetimicrobium genomatis; assembly: GCA_005882335.1. Classification (GTDB taxonomy): domain Bacteria; phylum Sysuimicrobiota; class Sysuimicrobiia; order Sysuimicrobiales; family Kaftiobacteriaceae; genus Telluricultor. The sequence goes on along the minus strand of VBAP01000071.1, from coordinate 5,586 downwards.
CCTCGAGCCCCGGCAGGGTGAGGGGACTGTCGTCAGAGACCTCAGCCCCGACTCACTGGTGAGCCCTCTCGCCTCGCTGCTGGTCCGCAACCGGACGCTGCTCGCCGACCTGCTGGATGTCCGCAAGATGATCGAGCCGTCGCTCGCGGCCCGCGCGGCGGTGCATGCCTCCGACGAGGAGCTGGCCGCGCTAGAGCAGATCTTCCTCAGGCAGCAGGATAAGGTCCGGCAGGGCCAGCTCGCCATCGACGAGGACTCCGAGTTCCACTATGCAATCGCCACCGCGGCCAGGAATCGGGTCGTCCTGCGGGTGCTCGACGTGCTGATGGATCTTCTACGCGAGAGCCGGGAACGCTCGCTCCAGGTTGCCGGGCGGCTGCAGCGATCGCTGCAGGGCCACCGGCGCATCCTGGACGCCATCCGGGGCCGCGACGGGGACGCCGCCGAAGCGGCGATGCGCCGGCATCTGGAAGAGATCGAAGACGTTTTGCTCAAATCGAAGGCATCACGGGTGGGAGGATAGCCAGTGGGCCGCCTCTTTGCAGTGGAGATCGTCTACCGCGGGATCTTTCAGAAAAACCTGGCCAAGAATATAAGCCGCGGAATTGCGCTGGCCGCCAAACACGACGGCAAGGTCGGGATTTCGTTTGGCCGTTACGGCGACAGCCCCGAGCGCAACGGGATTCCCGCAAAAAATTTCGCCATCGTCGCCACGGACGACGAGACGCTGCAGGAAGGGATGGCGAAGTACGAGCCCAAGGAAGTGGATATTTCCATCTCCGTCGACGACACCCTGTGCAAGGGGGTGGAGTCGTGGGCCTGGTACGGGCTCCAGCCGATCAACCGCCTCTTGAAGCCCGGCGGCACGCTGATCGTGACGACGATGCACGGCGCCGACCCGATCATAACGATGTGCCATCGGAAGGAATTCCCGTACCGGCTGGCGCTCCTGACCAGCATCCCCAGCTTCTCGGGGTTGTGGGTCTACAAGGATGACCATACGGATGTCCGTCTGCTGGGGGCGATCGCAAAGGTGCTGCCCGATCTGTTCAGCCTGACATCGGTCGAGAAGGCCATCAGAGAAGAATGGCACGATGAGCTGAAGGTGAAATCGGCGCAGAAGGCGTACGAGCGGATCTCGACCCGCGTGGTCTCGCCGGCGGAGGGCAACCCCGAGAAACCCTACGAGTTTGAGCTCCCGAAGTGGTATGAGCTGCGCGAGGGGCTGGCCATTCCCAGCATCCCCGCGGGCAAGGCGATGGCTGACCCGACCACACAGCAGACCGGCGGATTCCGCCCCGACCGCAACCCCACCTTCAAGAAGTATGCCACCCGCACGATGCGGCCGGTCGTGGATTTCGACACCTGCGTGAAGTGCACGTTGTGCTGGTTGCAGTGCCCGGACTCCTGCTTCGACGTCACGCCCGACGCGTACTACGACGCGAATATGGAAGCGTGCTGTGGTTGTGGGGTCTGCGAGGCGGTGTGCCCCGTGACGAACTGCATCACCATGGTCAACGAGACCGCGTTCGCCGACAACGCCAGCCAGTGGGAGATGTGGAAGAAGGACAAGGCGGGATACCAGACATGGCTTCAGGAGAAGATCCAGCACAAGCCGGAGCGATCGCACGGCTTTAGGATCCGCGGACAGTACGAGCAGCAGATCGGCACGATGGTGAAGGACGGCATCGTCGATACGGGCACCAGCGGCGCGGGAGGCTAGGACGCATTGATTCCCGTGGCATTGCGGGGCCCGGAGGGCCGAAGCACTCGCAGACGTTGCCAGGAGATCGCTTCGCTCCGCTCACGATGACGGGAAGAAAAGGGGTTGCGTATGGCTAAGGTCGTCGAGAAAGCGCAGCAAGAGAAAGAAGCCCTCATCAGCGGCAGTGAGGCGATCGCGGTCGCCTGCAAACTGGCCGACGTCGACGTCATCACCGCGTACCCGATCCGGCCGTACGACACGGTGATGCAGTACGTGGCCAAGCTGGTGGCCAACGGCGAGCTGGACTGCGAGTACATCGTGGCCGAGTCGGAGCACTCGCAGTTTGAGATCGTGAAGCACGCCTCGGCCGCCGGCGCGCGGGTGTTTTGCGGGAGCAGCGGGGTGGGCTGGATGTACGCATTCGAGGCGCTGACCGTCACCCCGGCGCTGCGCATCCCGATGGTGGCGATGGTCGGCAACCGCGCCCTGGACGACCCCGGGGCATTCGGCGTGGAGCACAACGACGCCCTGGCGGTGCGCGACCTGGGCTGGCAGCTGGTGTGGGTCGACAATGCGCAGGAGGCGCTGGACACCGCGCTGATCGCCTATCGCGTCGCGGAGGACCGCCGCGTCTTCCTGCCCTGCGCGATCGCCTGCGATGGGGCGTTCCTGACGCACTCTCAGGCGCTGACCAAAATCCCGCCGCAGGAATGGGTGGATGCCTTCCTGCCGCCGTACAACCGCGGCGACCTGCTGCTGCATCCCGACAACCCGATCACGGTGGCCCCGCAGGTGAACGAGGACTGGCTGATGGAACTGCGCAAGCACAACGACGAGGCGATGAAGCGGTCCAAGAATGCGGTGATCCCTGAGGCCTACCGGGATTTCGAGCGCATCTTCAACCGCTCGTACGGCAATCCGTTCTTCGAGGAGTATCAGACCGAGGATGCCGACATCGTCCTGGTGGGCATGGGGACGCTGTCGATGCCGGTAAAGGTCGCCATCCGGCAGATGCGCAAGGAAGGTAAGAAGGTCGGGTTTGTACGGGTGCGCTGGTTCCGGCCGTTCCCGGCCGAGGATCTGGCCGAGACGTTAGGGCGCTTTGGGGCGGTGGGCGTCATCGACCGCGACTACTCCTTCGGCTCGCCGCACTTCAGCGGTGTGCTGGCCACAGAAGTGCGCGCCGCGCTGTACCCGGCGGCCAAGCGCCCGCCGGTGGTGGGTTTCATCTGCGGTCTGGGCGGCCGCGAAGTGACCGTGCCCGACGTGCGGCGCGTGAGCGAGATGGTGTTCAAGGCGGCGGGCGGCGAGACCCAGCCGTTCATTACGTGGATGGGAATTCGAGAATAAAACCTTTTGCTGGCATGACAAGAAGAAGACTGAGGTGAAATGAGATGGACGCCATCGAGACCCTCCCCATACAGCAACTGGACGCGTTCAAGGGGGTCAAGAAGGTTCCGCTAGAGGAGTACTTCACCTCCGGCCACCGGACATGCCAGGGGTGCGAGTCGGCCTTGGTCATGAAACTGATGGTCAAAGCCGCCGGTCCGCGCACCATCGTGCTCGGCAGCACCGGCTGCATGTACGTGGCCAACACGACTTATTACAGCACCTCCTGGGTCGTGCCGTGGATGCACACCCAGCTGGGCAGCAGCGGATCGGCCGGCCTGGGCACGGCGGCGGCCCTCAAAGCGTTGATGCGCAAGGGGAAGATGAAAGAGGAACCGATCAACGTCATCGCGTTCTGCGGTGACGGGGGCGGCGCGGACATGGGCCTGTCGGCCATCTCGGCCACACTCACCCACCCGCAGTACAACGTGCTCATCCTCCTGTACGACAACGAGTCCTACGCCAACACGGATATCCAGCTGTCGGGCATGACGCCCTATGGGGCACACACCACGTTCAGCCCGCCGGGCAAGGCGAAGCGGCTCATGCACACGCGCTGGAAGAAGAACATGGCGGGGATGCTGGCGGCGGGCCACCCCGAGACCAAGTATGTGGGCACCGTCTGCGCATCGTACGCCGTGGATATGATGAACCGGGTGCGCAAGGCGCTGATGATCGGCGGGCCGACGTTCGTGCACTCGCTGGATCCCTGCCCGAAAGGATGGGACTACGATCCGATGCTGTCCCACGAACTGGGCGAGCTGGCCGTGGAGACCGGGATCTGGCCGCTGTACGAGGTCGAAAACCGCGTGTTGAAACTCTACGGCCGCAGCAAGGGCATCGCCGAGAAGCGCTCCAAGCGCAAGCCGGTGCGCGACTACCTGCTGCGGCAGGGCCGGTTCGCGCACTTCACCGACGACGACATCGACTACTTCCAGGCGAAGATCGATGATATGTGGGAGAAGTGGTTGATCCCGGGCGTCATTCCCTTCTGGAAGGAGCTGGAGAAGGACCAGCCGCCGGCGTAGCTGGTGAGCGGTGTCAATGATGTACGGGCCTGCTTTCTCCGCGCGACGGGCAAGGGCAGGCCCGAACTGTTCCTGACGCGAACTTGAGGTGATGGCTGAGGGGGTGCAGAAGATGAGCAGGTGGCTCAAATGGATCTTCACCGCGGGCCTGGGCATCACGGTGCTGTCTGCTTTGCCGGCAGCCGGGGCGCCAGCGTGGCAGCCGACGAAACCCGTGGAGTTTGTCGTCCCCGCCGGAACCGGAGGCGGCGCCGATCTGATGGCGCGTTTCGTCTCCGCCGTTCTCCAAAAGAACAACCTGGCTCCCCAGAACTTCCTGGTCGTCAACAAGGCGGGTGGGGCAGGCGCAGAGGCGTTCTTGTATGTGAAGTTCGCGCGCGGGAATCCACATGTGATCGTAATCACCCTCTCCAGCCTGTTCACCACACCGATGAACACCGGCATCCCCTTCAAGTATGACCAGTTGACGCCGCTGGCCATGATGGCGCTGGACTACTTCATCCTCTGGGTGAACGCGGACACCCCCTACAAAACCGCGCAAGAGTACCTGGACGCCGTGCGGCAGAAACCGGGCGAGTTTAAGATGGGCGGAACCGGTTCGGCGCAGGAGGATCAGATTCTGACGATCCAGATTGAGCAGGCCTTCGGAGTCAAGTTCACCTATCTGCCTCTCTCCGGTGGCGGGCAGGTGTGCGCGACCCTGGTGGGCAAGCAGATCGACTCAACGGTCAACAATCCCTCGGAGTGCGTCGGCCACTGGAAAGCCGGCCGCGTGCGGCCCCTGGCGGTGCTGTACAATGAGCGGATTCCTTTGCCTGACTGGAAGGAGATCCCCACCATGAAGGAAGCTGCAGGCAAGGACGTGTCGTACCTGATGCTGCGGGGTATCTTTGCTCCGCCGGCGATCCCGAAGGAGGCAGAAGACTACTACATCGATTTGCTCCGGCGTGTCACGCAGTCGGCCGACTGGCAGAAGTATATCGATGACAATGCGTTGAAAGGGCAGTTCATGACGGGTCCGCCGTTCATCAAGTGGCTCGAGGAAGCCAACGCCCTCCACAGAGACCTGATGACCAAGGGCGGCTTGCTCAGTCCCATCAGCAAGCGGTAAAGATCTTTAGAGACGCCAATGCGACGCGCGGAGATCCTCACGGCGCTGGGGTTCATTGCGTTTGCGATTGGTATCGTAGTGCAGGCGAGGTCCGTCGGATCGGGTTGGTCGGTGGGACAGCCCCAGCCAGGATTCTTACCGTTCTGGCTGGGGTTGCTGTTGGGCATCTGCGGCGTGATCGTCTTGGGTCAGGTGCTGTTGAGCGAGAAGCCTTCTCTTCACGCATTTTTTGAGGGTCGGACCGGGCTGGCGTCTGTGTTGAAAGTGACCGTGTCCGGGATCGGCATGCTGGTGCTGATCTATCTCGTGGGGTTCTACACCGCCACAATGGTCTATGTCTTCGCCTACACCCG
>VBAP01000117.1 GCA_005882335.1 Candidatus Segetimicrobium genomatis | reverse complement strand
TCTCTTCCGTCTTACAAAACGCGAACCGCACCAGGCGCCGGCCCAGCTCCGGGCGGCTGAAAAAGCTCGAGCCCGGCACCGGTGCCACGCCGATCTCTTTGGTCAGCCAGAAGGAGAACTCGTCGTCCGGGAGCTCCGAGACGGCGGAGCAGTCCGCCAGCACATAGTAGGCGCCTTGGGGAGGCGTACAGCGGAACCCGGCGTCCGCCAGCGCCCGGCACAGGAGGTCCCGCCGCGCCCGGTACTCGTGAGCCAGCCGCTCGTAGTAGTCGTCCCCCAGGGTCTCGAGCCCGACGGCAACGGCCTCCTGGAGCGGCGCCGGGGCTCCGACGGTCAGAAAGTCATGCACCTTGCGGATCGCGTCGGTCGCTTCCGACGGGGCCACGATCGTGCCGATGCGCCAGCCGGTGACGCTGAACGTCTTGGACGCCCCGCTGATCGTGATGGTGCGCTCCCGCATCCCGTCGAGCGTCGCGATCGGAAGGTGCTCCCCCTCGTAATAGATGTGCTCGTAGATCTCGTCCGTCACCGCATACGCGTCGTGCCGGCGGCACAGCTCGGCGATCGCTTCGAGCTCGCGCCGGGACAGCACCCGGCCCGTCGGGTTGTTCGGGGTGCACACGATGATCGCGCGGGTACGCGCCGAGAACGCCGCCGCCAGCCGGTCCAGGTCGAGCTCCTGGGCCGCCGCGAGCGGTACGTACACCGGCTTCGCGCCGCACAGGATCGCGTCCGGCCCGTAGTTCTCGTAGAACGGCTCGAACACGATCACTTCATCACCAGGGTCGACGATCGCGAGCAGTGCCGACGCCATCGCCTCGGTGGCGCCGCAGGTGACGGTGATCTCGGTCTCCGGGTTCACCGTCATCCCGTACCAATCCGCGTACTTCTGGGCGAGCGCGTCCCGCAGCCGCTTGGCCCCCCAGGTGATGGCGTACTGGTTCACGTCGTCGCGAATGGCCTGCGCCGCAGCCTCCTTCAGGACGTCGGGGGCTGGGAAGTTCGGGAACCCCTGAGCGAGGTTGATGGCGCCGTGCTCGCTCGCGAGCCGGGTCATTCCGCGGATCACCGACTCCGTGAACGAGTGGGTGCGTCGGGCTGTGTGCATGGAGGCGGAAGTTACAAGACAAAGGCCCCGGCGAAATAGCCCGGGGCCTTCGATCTGCCTGACAGCCCTTCGTCCTCACGCTACGGGAGATTCCCGAAGAAAATGAAGCCCGAGGTGCCCCCGGCCACCACCATGGTCGTGATGCCGAAAACGCCGCCACAATCCGGCCCGCTCGTCGGGGTGGTCTCGTGCCAGGTGCTATTCGGCGGCAGCACCTCGCAGACAGTGTAGGTGCCGGCCGGCACACCAGTGATGACGTAGTTGCTCCCATCTAAGTCAAGGGCTACGCCGCTGCTTACCGTCGTCGCGATGACCGTGCCGCTCAAGTCCCTGACCTCGACGCACCAGCCCGCGAGATAGGGAAAATTCTGGGCCTGATCATCAATGAACACCTGCCCCGCGACGGCCGCGTCCCCTGTGCCCGGGGAGTTCACGCAGCCGGTCGGGGGCGTGACTGGGCAGCCAGAGGCGTCCACGGTGGTTCCGGGGGGCGTGTCGGGGCATTGGTCGAGATTGTCCGGCACCCCGTCTTGATCGGCGTCGGGAAGTGGGGGCTGAGGTGCGCATAGCCCCCTATGGGCATGCACCTGCCCTGAGTCCGAGCGATGCTCGTCACCCAGACCGTTGTCGCAATTGGAGCCTTGCGGACTTTGGGATACGGCTGCCAAGAATGGTGTAGCCACCAACGCAAGCACGACTATGAGGGCTCGCATGGTATCACCCCTCGCTCGTAGGGCTGAGGAGGGGCGCTGCGACCTCAGCGGGTCTGCCTCAGCATTGGGGAGCCGGGCGGACGCTCGACCCGCACTACCCCCCTGTTACTGGGCACATTGAAAGTCGCTCCAGGCGGCAGGGGAAAACTGTGCGGCTCATCACGCTGTTCTGTAAGATCAATTGCTGCAGCGATTTACAAGCAAATGCGCGGTGTCGCGAGCGCGCAACATAAGGTGAGCACGCGACTAGCGGCACTGTCGCGGCATGAAAACGTCGGCGGAAGCTACACTCGGCGGAAGTTACACGAGGAAGGCCCCGGCGAAACCGCCCGGGGCCTCTAGGAGCCCTTCTCGTCCTGCGCCCGTACGCTACGGGGTGAGATTCCCGAACCAGATGAAGCTGGCGCCGCTACCGTCCGTGACGGTGATCGTCCAGCCGAAACCGGTCGCGCATGTCGGCCCGCTCGTCGGGAACGTCTCGTGCCAACCAGTCTGCACCGTCTCGCAGACCGTATAGGTGCCCGCGGGCAGACCCGAGAACAGGTAGTTGCCCGAGGCGTCGGTCACTGCGGTGGCACTGACCGGACCGCTGAGCTGAACGCACCAGTCCTGGAGACCGGGCCACGGCGATGCATCAACGAACACCTGGCCGTCGATCGAGGCGGTCCCGCCGGCCGGGCCGGAGTTCACGCAGCCTGTGGGCGACGGAGGCGGAGGCGGCGGAAGGGGTGGCTGCGGGTCGCCCCCTGGCGGGGTCACCACTGGCGGATTCACCACCGGCGGCTGAGTGGGTGCTGGATCGCACTTGTTGATGGCCGTGCCGGGGCGCAGTGCCGCACGCATCGCGCAGTGCGCGGCGTCGTGCCCCACACCGCTGTTCGTTTTCACCTGTTGGGAGACGCCCGCCAGGAACGGCGTGGCGACCAAGGCAAGCAGAACTGTGAAGGCTCGCATCGTGTGACTCCTAGCTCATTTAGGGCTGAGGAGGGGCGCTGCGGCCTCAGCGGAACCTGTCCAGTGTTGCACCATTGACCCGACCCGCCCAATGTCGCTCACGCGATGCCGGCGGGCCGTGCGGCATATCACCCAGTCACCTAAGGGCAAGTGCACATGGCACTTACTAGTCTTGGAGCCGGCATGGGGCAAGAACGGTGCCCATCAGCACGTGCGATTAAAGCACGTCACTTGGCCGGCATCATCGGTCGGCTTTGTATTGCAGAACGCCCGTTTTAATGCATAAACTAGCACATCTCTACCTGCTATGTGCGTCGTCAGCGACGCCATAGTGTCGTAATGGTGCCTATGCCGGCCTACTTGTCCCTACAGCTTCAACCGGACGTCGATATCTACGAGCACCGCGCTCGGCACGCTGAGAAACACCACCCGGTCCTCGGTCCGGTGAATTACCATCTTCGCCGGCGGGCCTTTTCCCTTGCCACGTCCCCGGTTACCCCGACGATACCAGACGATGTAATCCCGGCCGCTGTTCTCGACTCGCACGACCTCATAGCCCTGCTTCACCAGCACTTCCCGCGTCACGACTAGGGCCCGGTCGTTCGTGACCGCGTACTTCTTCGGCCCCTTCCCCTGCGCCCCCGCCGGGGCTGCGAGGAGCAGCGCCGCAACGAGCAGCACCCCCAGCTGCTTGACCATGGCTTCCCCCTTACTTGAGGATCTGCTTCGCGATCGTGTTCAGCTGCATGTTGCTCGTCCCTTCGTAGATCGCACCGATCTTGGCATCGCGGTAGAACTTCTCCACCGGATACTCCTTGGTGTAGCCGTAGCCGCCGAACAGCTCCACCGCGAGCGACGTCACTCGCTCCGCCACCTGCGAGGCGAACAGCTTGGCCATCGCCGCCTGCGTGGTATACGGCTCGCCCGCGGCTTCGAGCCGCGCCGCGTTGTACACCATCAACCGGGCCGCCTCAAGCTCGGTGGCGGCTTGCGCCAGCTGAAACTGAACTGCCTGAAAGTCCCGGATGGGCTTGCCGAACTGCTTCCGCTCCTTCGCGTACTTGAGCGCCGCCGTGAGGGCGCCGCGCGCCACGCCGATCATCTGGGCCCCGATCCCGATGCGGCCGGTGTTCAGCGTCTCGATCGCCACCTTGTATCCGATGCCTACCTCGCCCACCACGTTGGCCGCCGGGACCTCGCAGCCGTCGAGGATCAGCTCGCACGTGCTCGACGCGCGGATGCCGAGCTTGTCCTCCTTCTTGCCGACCGAGAACCCCTTGAATCCGCGCTCCACCGCGAACGCGGTGATCCCCTTGTAACCCTTGGTGAAATCGGTGTTTGCGAAGATCACGAACACACCGGCTTCGGCGCCGTTCGTGATCCAGAGCTTCCGGCCTTCGAGGATCCAGGAGTTTCCTTGTCGCGTGGCGCGCGTCTGCAGCCCGAAGGCGTCCGACCCCGACTCGGGCTCGGAGAGGGCGTAGGCGCCGAGCAAGTCGGTGGCAAGGCGTGGGAGATAGCGTCGCTTGACGTCGTCGCTCGCCCACTTGCGCAGCAGCGTGTTCACGAGGGTGTTCTGGACGTCGACGAAGATCGCCACCGAGGCGTCCACTGCCGACAGCTCCTCCACCGCGAGCACCGTCATCAGGAGGCTGCCGCCCGCGCCACCGTGGGACTCCGGGATGTCGATGCCCATGAGCCCGAGCTCGAAGCACTTCGCAAGCAGGGCTGGATCCACAGTGGACGCCCGTTCCATCGCAGTCACGCGCGGCCGGACCTCGCGCTCCGCGAAGTCGCGCACGGTATCGCGGAACAGCTCCTCTTCCTCGGAGAGCTTGGTGAGGGGCCCGTTGGTTACGAGCTCTGGCATCATCGCCAATTTAGCTGCGCGCGGGGAGGAGACACGCACCACGCGAGGGGAGTAGCAGGAGGCCTGCTACTCCCTCTGCGAAGGGATCCCCTGCGGTGCTCAGGGCACGGGCACCGGGGCGGGGCAGTGCAGGGGGCCGCTGGTGTAGGCCTCCCGTTGCAGGCATTCGGCCTGCGGGACCGGCTGCTCGATCTGCCGAAAGTGCGACGGCGCATCGAGCGGCAGCGTGGTGATGCGGCCGAAGCGCCGCACATCGACCCAGCGGTGACCTTCCCACAGCAACGAGTAACGCCGTTGAAGCAGCAACTCCGTGGTGAAGTCGTTCGCGTCCACAAACGCGCCGCGCGCCGCGAGCCCGCCCGAATGCCGACGGATGAAATTGATGTCGGCGAGCGCTCCGGCATCGTCGCCCGTGAAGTAGAGCGCTTCCGCCTGCAGCAGGATCAACTCCTCGTTGCGGAAGATCGGCGCCGGCGAGGTCGTGGTCGGGTAGATCTGGAACCCTAGGGACGTGCAGATGCCAGCGGTTCCGGCCCCCCCCACGGGGCAGCGCGGAGCAGAGAGGGTTCGGATCTTTGCGCGATAGCGCCCATCCGGTTGCCCCAGCGTGTCGAGTGGGGCATCCGGCTCGACGGAAGGATGCGCCAGGAAGTCCTTGTTCACCGCGGCATTGAGCGCGTCCAAGGCGTCGCCCGAGGCGGTTGAATACACGTGGTACACGCCGCGGCCGAGCGAGGCGGTCGTGTCCACCCCGGCCTCGGTGAGCGCGGTCAGCGCGGCGCTATAGCACGCCGCCCCCGGCGGAGCGCCGCACGCGGGATTGCCCAAGGCGGCCCGCCACGCTTGGACGCGCGCGTAAATCGCCCGGTTGAACTGCAGGAAGTTGACTGGCGCGTCGAAGGAACCATTCGTTGTGAATCCGGCGGTCAGGGTGAAGGGGAACGGCTCGCCGCCGGCTGCCAGCAAGTCGGTCCGCGCGTCGTCGAGCCGGGCGATGATGAAGTTCTCCACCGAGTCACGCGACACGAAGGGTGCGAGCACCTTGGGATCGGGCATCACGTCGACCGTTGCGCCGTAGTCGTGCCGCTGCGCCGTGATGTACGAGAGCTCGAGCGCGTCCATCGTTTTCGCGAAGCCGCGGGCCGCGGCCACGCGAGCCACCGGGAACGCTGTGGTGCCGTTCAGGAGGTCGAGGAGCGTCTGGATGTTACGGCGGTTGCGATAACGCGGTGTCCACCCGCCGTTCGTGAATCCAGCCGCATCCAGCGGATTCTGGGCGACGTAGTGCCCTTGCGTGCGTCCGTCGGTGGGGAAATAGTTGAAGCTCTCCCGTCCGAAGATCCCGACGTCGCTGATGTAGTCGGAAAACGTCGTGCGGTTCTGAAACAGGATGCCGGACGCGAGAACCTGCGCGGTGGTGATCGGGTCGCCGCCCGGCGATGGCGAGTTGAGTGGCGGGACGACGAGCCAGTCGCTGCAGCCCAGCGCGAGCAGCGCGGCGGCGAGTGCGACGGAGAAGGTCCTGGCCATGGCGGGTTTCCTCGAAGCTGTGCGGTCGGGGGCGTGTGGGTGCGGTCGCATGGCTCAGAACCCCACGTCGACGCTGAAGAAGAAGCTGCGGTTCGGGGGATACGGCGCGAGGTCGACGAACCGACTGACGTTCTGGTTACCGAAGTTGTTAACCTCGGGGTCCATGCCCCAGTAGTGCGACCAGATCGCGAGGTTGCGCCCGCTCAGGCTCACGCGCGCGGTGCGCACGGTGTTGCCGAACACCCGGCCGATCCATTGCTGGGGGAGGGTGTAGCTCAGTGTCACCTCGCGCAACTTCACGAACGACCCGTCCTGCACGTACACCCTGGCATCATTCCCCTGGCCCCATGTGTTGTAGCGGTACGCGCCCAACGTCGCGCCGACCGTCGGATTAGGGGAGGGCTGGTCATAGTCTCGCGACGTGCGTCCCTCGTCGAACAGCGTCTGGGTCATATCCGAGACGTCGCCGCCCTTGCGCCAGTCTACGAGCACGCCGACGGAGAACGCCTTCCAGGTGAAGTCGTTCGAGAACTGCATCTCGAAGTCGGGCGTGGCGTCACCGATGATCGTGTCGACCCTTGCCCCGCCCGGGCCGATGGGCGCATTCCCCCAAATCGCCGTCGTGGAGGCACCTTGGGCGATACGGCTCCGGCCGAATGCGGTCCCGAAGCCTGAGCTCGCGACGACGAACCGCGGCACGGGCAGCTCGAGGATCTTCTGGTCGAGGGTATAGAAGGTGGCACGGAACAGGTCATTGAGCCCTTGGGAACCGCGGATCGGGTTGGCAGTGAGGCCGAGCTCCCACCCTTTGCTCTCGAGCTTGCCGCCGTTGAAGATCTGATTCCCGAAGCCCGCTGTCGGAGCGAGTGGTGCCTGCAACAGCAGCTTCGTAATGCGGCGATTGAAGTAGGTGGCTTCGAGGGCGATCCGCTCGTCGAACAGCCTCGCGTCCACGCCGTACTCCTGCTCGGTCATCCGCTCCGGCTCGACGCTCGGATTGCCGATCGTGAGCGGCACTCCGACGCCGTTCGCCCCGCCGATCAAACCGAGCACCGAGAGCACTAGGTCGCGGTCGCCGTAGCGGGGACGGTTCCCCGACTGTCCCACGGCGGCCCGGAGCTTCACCTCGTCGACGTGCGCGATCGGCGACAGGAAGCGGTACGAGGCCGCGCCCTTCGGGAAGAAGAAGAACTTGTGCTGGTCGCCGTTGGCGCTGCTTCGGTCGGCGCGGATGCCAGCAGACACATACAGCCGTTCCTTAAGGGCGAGCACCTCCTCCTGTCCGTAAAGGGCCTGGTCATTGATCCTGGCCTTGTCTTGGAACGAAGTCTGCGTGCCTTGGTTGATCAGCGTGACGCTGGGAAGGAGACCCCTCGCCTGCACCCGAAACGTGTTCGTCTCCTGGCTCGAGGCCTGCAGTCCAAGAGAGGTGGTGGCCCGCAGGGCTGCGCCGGGCGTGAAGGTCCACACGGCATTGATGGAACCGTTCGCGAACCGGCTGTTCGAGTTGCCCTGAACCGCGTGGCCCCGGAAGCCGTCCGCCCCCTCGTACTGGAGGAAGTTCGGCGAGTAGACCTGGTTGTCCTGGTTGAACCGGTCGACGCCGCCGATCACGCTCAGCTCCAGCCGGTGTTGATCCGTCATCACCGCGTTCCACCGGAGGGTGGCCGAGCCGAGTTGGCGCCAGATGTCTTCTCGGTTCGTGATGTTTGCCATCGTCTGAAAGGGGTTCGATGCGCTCGTGCCCCCGCCGCCCGGGAACGGGTTCTCCCGGTAATTGCCCTGGGCGTCCGGCTGGGCCAGGTCGAGGATCGCCGGCGTATACGCGAGGGCGTAGATCGGGCTCGTGAACGTGTTGTCGTTGTTCGAGATCCCGCGGTCGTTAACGGAACGGAGCACCGTCGCGCCGACACCGAGAGTGACCCGGCTTCCGATGTCAAAATCCGCGTTCAAGCGGAGCGCCTGGCGCTGCGCGCTCGTGTTGATCATGGTGCCGTAGTCCCTCTTGGCCAGTCCAGACAGGAAATACCGCGCGCTCTGCGTGCCGCCGCTCGCGGTCAGGCCGGTTTCGTACGAGAGATCGTGCTGCCCGTAGAGCTGTCCCTGGTAATCGAAGAAGGGATTGGGATTGACCGCGTACACGGAGTCCACTATCTGCGCGGCGCGCGCCGAGTCTCCGATATTGGCTTCGGCGGCATCGAACGCGGCGGCCTTGTTCGCGAAGCGTCGCGACCCGGGGAGCCGGATCGCATCGTACGCGCCCAGGCGCTGCGTCACGTGGAACTGCGCCTCGCCGACCCGGCCGCGCCTAGTTTTGATAATCACCACACCATTGGTCGCGCGGGAGCCATAGATCGCGGCCGCGGCCGCGGCGCCCTCCAGGACCTGGACCGACTCGATGTCGCCCATCACAAGATCGGACAACCGGTTGGTGCCGTTGTCCTGGTTGCTGGCGATGTTCGCGCGGCTCGTGGAGAACGCAGCGTTCGTGATCGTGTTGGCACCCGAGGCGATCTGATCGTTGCTGATGATCACGCCGTCCACTACGAAGAGCGGCTGGCCGTTGCCGAGGATGGTCGTCACCCCGCGGATCTGCATCTGGCCGCCGCCGCCGGGAGCCCCGCTGTTCATGTTGATGAAAGCGCCGGGCACCTTGCCCTGGAGCGCCTGCTCGGCGGATTGCGCTGGGACGGTGTTCAGCTGCTCTGCGGTGATGTTGCGGACCGCCGTCGGAGCGTTCTTGCTCTCGGCGGTCGTAGCCTCACCGGTCACGAGCACCGCCTCGAGCCGGAGGATGTCTCGCTCGAGGGCGATCTCGACGCTCGGCTGCTCGGGCGCGACGCGGGCCTGGCCGCCCTTGTACCCGATCGCGCGCGCACCGAGCGTCAAGGCGGAGGGGGGTACGACGATGCGAAACTCACCGCGCTCGTTGGCCTGCGCGGCTTGAATGCCGCCCACCACCGAAACAGTGGCGTACGGTACGGCTTCCTTCGTGGTGGCGTTCACCACCTTCCCTGTGACTTCTCGATTCTGCGCCTGCACAGGGAACGGGGCGCAGAGGGACAGCAACGTCGCAGCATACCACGAACCTCTGGACATAATACCTCCAGGACGGGCAGGAAACGTGGGACGGCCTACGCTGTGGCTTGTGAGTGGGCTACGCGATCCCGCTATGGCGGGACGCCGGCCGGGGTGCGGTGCTGCGAGGTTGCGTGCATATTGTCCGCGAGACCGTGACGCTGACCCTGACATATCGCCGCGTGGGCGCGGTGTCAATGGTGGGTCCGCGGGATCGAGCTTCTCGGGAGGAGGCTGCCGACGCGGGAGCATAGGCTGTCATTCACGCTCGCGACGCTCGCCGTCTTGATCTCGGCGTGCGCCCACGGCGGAGTGCAGGCAGGCTCCCCCGGGGAGCAGGAGAGCCCAGAGGGGCAGCACGGCGCCATCCTCGAAGTGGAGAACAACACCTCGTTGGACGT
>VBAP01000121.1 GCA_005882335.1 Candidatus Segetimicrobium genomatis | reverse complement strand
CTTCTGACACTTTCAGATGTGATGGCGACAGGCCATCATGCAGCGGTTGCTGCCAAAGTTGGCCCTGGGAGGACAGCGGCCGTTGTCGGAGATGGGGCCGTCGGCTTATGCGGTGTGATTGCCGCCCGGCGCCGCGGCGCCGAGCAGATCATCCTCCTGGGCCGCCATCCCAACCGGATCGCACTCGCGAGAGAGTTCGGCGCAACAGACGTCGTCAGCGAGCGAGGCGACGAGGCGGTTGAGCGCGTGCGCGAGCTCACCGACGGCTTCGGCGTCCACTCCGTCCTCGAGTGCGTCGGACTCGAGCAGTCGATGCGCACGGCGCTCAGCATCGCGCGTCCGGGTGGCGCAGTCGGCCGCGTTGGTGTTCCCCAGGACGAGACGATGCCCGCGTCGCGGCCGGTATTCTACAACAACGTCACCGTGAGCGGCGGACCCGCGCCGGCCCGCGCGTACATCGAGGAGCTGCTGTCGGACGTCCTCGAAGGCCGGATCGAACCTGGTCGAGTCTTCGATCGGGTCGTGCGCCTCGACGAGGTGCCTGGCGGCTACCGGGCGATGAACGAACGAGAAACGATCAAAGTCCTGATCGAGTTCTGAAGCGCAAAAGGAGCGCGCCGATGACCGCATGGACGAGCGACGAGCTCAGGAAGATCGGAGTAGCAGAAGAACTGCAGATCGCGTCCGTCAGACGCGATGGCAGGCCGCGAAACCGGGTGATGATTTGGGTCGTCCGCCACGGCGACGACCTCTACGTCCGATCCGTGAACGGGTCCACCGGCACCTGGTTCCGCGGCACCCAGGTGCGCCACGAAGGTCGGATCTGGGCCGGCGGCGTCGAGAAAGACGTCACCTTCGTGGACGCCGACCCCGGCAACAACGACCAGATCGACGCCGCGTACCGCGCCAAGTACCGCCGCTACGCCGCAAGCATCATCAGCAGCATCGTGAGCCCTAAGGCACGATCCGCGACAATCAAACTAGTGCCGCGCTCAACAAGCTCTTAGTTTCACAAACCAGTTAGGCTGGCACCCCGAAATCGGAAGACACGATTTTGACCAAGTCAGGGCTTGCTGGCCCGCAAAAATAATGCCAAAAACTTGAAGAGGAGCACCAATCTTCTCATGGTCGCACCCCCATGATTTTGGCCGCTAATGCCGCGGTTTCTTCCACGCTCTTGTCGGTGAAGTCAATCCAGACCATGATTCCAGGTTTGATGTTGCTGGGAAATCGCTGAATGACGACGAGGCGTAGGCCCCGGGGATCGTCAGGCGTTGGCAACTGCGCTAATACAGGGTGACCCGCCACTGTCAACAACCTGAAGCGGTCTAACGGAGCGATGTAATTCATTTTCACTTTCGCTGGCCCGACGAAGTAGCGTTTGCCCATGCTCGGTCGCCCATAAACCGAAATGGCGGGAATTAAACCGTTAGCGCACTCCCCAACCTCAGGATCACCGAAAACGGGGGAGTAGAGCTCCGAAGCCTTATAGTTCCGGGCTGGCCTCTTAGGCTGTGGACAGGGTGGGTAAGCTGCCCCCTCGTTCGGGCTCCCCGTCACGAAGAAATCTCCCAACGGCCCCCTGTAGGCTGGCTTTGCCGGATCCGTAGCCGCAGCCGGATCAGGCCCGCTCAATGGGCGCGGTTGCTGAGATTGCTGAGTCTCGGTCGTGGGGTGAGGACTCTCCCGCAATAGTCCGCCAGACCGGACTATTGCGAAAACCGTCATCGCTGCCGCAATGGCAACGATCACGGCCAGCAGGGAGAGAATCTTAGATTTGATCTTGGTCCACCTCGCTGGCAACAGCGATTGCGTGACGAAATAGTACCTGGTACCATTTTCAGCCCGGCCAGACTAGTCTCAAATGACTCAGTTGGGCTATGAAACACACACCTCCCCACCAGCTGGAACTTGACCCACAAACAAGGTACCCAAAAAGGTACCAGGTACCCTCAAGCGGCCAAAAAGGGACTGACCCCACACCGACAGATGCAGGGCGAGCGTGGTCTCGCAAACGCCGCTCCGGCGAGCGGTGTCTTGCCGCTGCGCTCCGCTAACGCGGGCGACGGCATCGTCAGCGTCCGGCCGGTGCCCGGCGTTTCTCCACGAGCTCGGCGAGGCGATCCCAGCTTTCAACCGCACCGGACTCCATGCCCGAGGCCACCATCCCCTCGAGGTCGTCGGCGGTCTTGTAGGTGGCGATGCTCGGCACTTTCGTGCGGCCGCCGAGATCCTCGAAGGTCACCGTCTGCAGCACTTCATGGTCGCCGGGGATGCCTTCGACGTTGAAGGTTGAGGAGAGGAGCTTCGGCGGATCGATCGCCGTGCAGACGGCGTGGAAGGCGTACTCGTTGCCTTGAGGGTCCCTCTGGATAAACCGCCAGACGCCCCCGACCTTCATCTCCAGCTTCTCCACGGTCGTCGTCAGGCGCCGGGGCCCCCACCACTTCGGGATCGCCCCGGGATCGACGAACGCCTTGAACACCGTCTCCCGCGGCGCGTCGAAGACGCGCTCCATCACGGCCTGCAGCTGATCCCGCTTGACCGCAAAGGTGGCCTGTCCCATCCTGACTCCTTTCATGCCCGCCGCGATTCGGCAAGCACGTCGGCAAGCTTGTCCAGCGATTCGTTCCAGCCGGCCTCGGCCATTTCGCGACCTTTGCCCGCCGGCATCCCGACATGTTTCAGGGTGACTTTCGTCCTGCCGTCGTCTTCCTCGAATGCCACGCTGATCTGCGTCTCCATAGGCCAGTCTGCATCCACGTTGCCGTCTTTATCCGCGCGAGAACCAGTCATGACCAGCCGTTCCGGCGCAACGACTTCACGGAAGACGCCTGTACTCCAAAAGTCCTGTCCCTGAGGCGATCGCATGCAGTTGAGATACTTGCCCCCTACTCGGAGATCGATCCTGCAGACCGGCGTGGTGAAGCCCTTCGGCCCATACCAACGCGCGAAGTGCTCGGGCTCCGTCCATGCCTTCCAGACAAGCTCGCGCGGCGCGTCGAATACGCGTGTGATGACGATAGCCTGTTGAACCTGTGCCGTCGTGCGATCACGATTTGCGGTCATGTCTCTTCTCCCTTCGCTGTACCTCACGGAGATAGTCGTCAAGCCGATCGAAGCTTTCTTCCCAGAACCGGCGGTAACGCTCGACCCAGTCGGCGACCTCCCTGAGCGGACGGCCCCGGAGCCGGCAGGGCCGCCACTGCGCGCGCCGGCCCTGGGTGATCAGTCCCGCACGCTGGAGGACCTTGAGGTGCTTGGAGATCCCCGGAAGGGTCACGTCAAACGGTTTGGCGAGCTCGGTGACGGAGGCTTCGCCTGAGGCCAGGCGCGCCAGGATGGCGCGCCGCGTGGGATCGGCTAGAGCGGCGAATGTCGCGCTGAGGTGGTCGGGGCGGGCCCTGTGTCTCGGCATTATCGTTTTCCTAATTGGTTAATTAACTAGATAGTATACTACGCGGTGGCCTGGAATCTGTCAAGGGCTTTCTCCGCGGCGGAGCCGCGCGAATGGATCGACCGGCGGGGCCTCCCGGCCTTCTCCTCGTGGACGCCCTGCGCGATCACTTCTAGACACCGAGAACGTCGATCAGGGCAAGCTCGCACTCGGGGCCCTCGTCGAGGAGATTCGCTTGCGCCCGATGGAGGGCAACGGCAGGCCCCATCTGGAGGCTGAACTGCGGAGATATCCAAAAGGCCCTGCGGGTGCTGCCCGCAAGGCCTCGTGGACTATGGAACTACGTTGGTAGCGGGGGCAGGATTTGAACCTGCGACCTTCGGGTTATGAGCCCGACGAGCTACCTGGCTGCTCCACCCCGCGTCGCATTCTTCATTATACAGGGGAGGTCAAGGGAGTCAAATCGCCCGGCAGGACGGGATGCATTCCAGGGTTTGCGGATTTAGGCGCCAGACTTCTAAATCCCCTGGTTCGACTCACGGTGAGACCCGACGACCCCCGAATGCGGGACCCGTAACTAAGTCACTCCTTAGCCGCACTTCGGGTCCCCGAATTCGGGGGTCGTCGGGTCTCACCCCGAGACGTTTCCGCCTCATCCGGGGCAGGATGCCTGGCAGCGCACATCGAATCGCGTGGCGTTCTGACACGCCCAGAGGGAGGAACAGATCGTGGCCATCGACATCCCGGCGACTGCCCGCAAGATCACCCGGACGTTGCTTGCCGTCCAGGGCCTGGGACAGGCTGCCGTCGTCGCCCTCTTCCCCATTATGGCCATCGTCGGGGCGAAACTGGGTGGGCGACCAGACTGGGCCGGCGTGCCGGCGATGTGCTATCAGCTGGGACAGGCGTCTGCCGCGTACGGGTGGGGCTATGCGATGGACCCGCTGGGGCGACGGGGCATGCTCGTGCTGGGCGCGCTTGCCGGTGCCGCCGGAGCGCTGATCAGTACAGCGGCGGTCGTCTCGGCATCGCTTTGGTCGTTTCTGTTGGGATCGACGCTCGTGGGCGTGGCGATTTCCGCTGTGCAACTGTCCCGGTTTGTCGCTGCGGAAGTGCACCAGGCGAGCGAGCGGGCACGCGCGATCTCCACCGTCGTGGTGGGCGGCACCCTCGGAGCGATTGTTGGGCCCCTGATCGCGGGGCCGATGAGCCGCATCGCCGCGGGACGGGGTCTGGACGAATTGGCGGGTCCGTACGGCGCGTCGACCGGGCTCTTCGTGGCCGCGGCGGCCGTCATCTTCCTCTTCCTACGGCCCGAGCCGCGCGACCTCGGCCGCGCCATTGGCAGCGTGACGAGCGATCCGGCCGTGTCCTCCCGTTCCGCCCGCTCCATGGTAGAGATCTATAGCGAGCGTCCCACCCAGGTGGCCACCGCAGCCATGGTGTGCGGGCAGCTGGTCATGGTGATGTTAATGGTCATTACCCCGCTTCATATGCGGGGGCAC
>VBAP01000070.1 GCA_005882335.1 Candidatus Segetimicrobium genomatis | reverse complement strand
ATCTGATGACGGTGGCGAAGTCCATCGCCGTGGGGTTGCCGATCTCCGCTGTGGTCGGGGTGCGCGATGTCATCGACCAACTGCCGGAGAGTTCGCTGGGCGGCACGTACGTGGGGAACCCGGTGGCGTGTGCGGCCGCCCTGGCCGTCCTCGACATCATGGAAGAGGAGCGATTGGTCTCGCGGGCCGCGGTGCTGGGTGAGCGCATGCTGGGACGATTCAGGCACCTCCAGGCCCGATCGCCGCTGATCGGAGACGTGCGTGGGCTGGGGGCCATGGTTGCCATGGAGCTGGTCCGCGATCGCGCGACCAAAGAACCAGCCGCGCGCGAGACCGCGGAGGTGATCCGCCGCGCCATGACCAGGGGGGTGTTGCTCCTACGGGCGGGCATCTACAGCAACGTGATCCGCATCCTGACGCCCCTGGTCATCTCCGACGCGCAGCTGGATCAGGCCCTGGGCGTGCTTGAAGAAACGGTCATGGAGGTGACGGCGGAAACAACAAAATAACGGGAACAGGGGAACGCGGGAACCCCCACGCCGGCTTCGCCGGCTCGGGGCGGAGCGGGGGAGCGCGAACGGGCCCATTGAGTTAACATATTTCGCGTTCCCGTGTTCCCGCGATCCCGTCCTTTCGCGCCATCATGCGGCCTGATACAATGACTCCGGAACCTCACTGAGGACTCGCCGCATGGGTCAATTCGTCCACCTTCATCTGCACACCGAGTACAGCCTCCTCGACGGTCATAGCCGGATCCCCGCCCTCATTGCCCGGGCCAAGCAGTTGGGCATGCCGGCCGTGGCCATCACCGACCACGGGACGATGTATGGGGTGATCGAGTTCTACCTGCGGGCCAAAGAGGCCGGCATCAACCCCATCATCGGCGTAGAGGCCTATGTCGCCCCGCGGACGCTCGTGGACCGTGACCCGAAGCTTGACGCGAACGCCTTTCACCTCGTGCTCCTGGCGACCAACCTCCAGGGGTATCGCAACCTCATCAACCTTACCACCGTCGCTCACCTGGACGGGTTCTACTACAAGCCCCGGATCGACAGGGACATCCTGGCGCGCCATAGCAGCGGGCTCGTCGCCCTGTCGGGGTGCCTGAGGGGCGAGATCACCCAAGCCATCCTGCGGGGGGACCTGCCGGCGGCGAAAGAGACCGCCGGCCAGTACCGGGAGATCTTCGGTCCTGGAAACTTCTACCTCGAGGTCCAATCTCACGGGCTCCCCGAAGAACAGCGCAGCGCCACGGGGATGATCGAATTGTCCCGGAGCTTGGGCCTGCCCCTGATCGCGACCAACGACGTGCACTATGTGCAGCGCGGCGACGCCGACGCTCAGGACACCTTGATGTGTATCCAGATGAACGTGAACCTCGACGCCACCGACAAGCCGCGCATGGGTCAGACCCCGGAGTTCTACCTCAAATCGGCTGAGGAGATGGCGCGGGCTTTCCAGGAGCTACCCAGTGCGCTGGCGACCACAACGGAGGTGGCTGAGCGCGCCGCGCTCGAACTGGAGCTCGATGCCGTCAAGCTCCCACACTTCCCCGTCCCCGCCGGCGAAACGCCAGAGTCGTACCTGCGCCACTTGTGCGCGCAGGGACTGCAGACGATTTTTGGCCGGGTGCCGGTGGAGGCGCGGCAGCGCCTGGATTACGAGTTGTCGATTATCGAGCGGATGGGCTACGCGCCCTACTTCCTCATCGTGCAAGATTTCGTGGCGTTTGCCAAGCGTCACGGCATTCTCACTACGGTCCGGGGGTCCGCCGCCGGCAGCCTGGTGCTCTATACCTTGGGGGTCACGGACGTCGATCCGCTGCAATACCGCCTGCCCTTTGAGCGCTTCCTGAACCCCCAGCGATACACGATGCCAGACATCGATGTGGACTTCATGGACAGCCGGCGCGACGAGGTCATCCGCTACGTCATTGACAAGTACGGTGCGGACCGCGTGGCCCAGATCATCACCTTCGGGACGATGGGCGCCCGCCAGGCTGTGCGAGATGTCGGCCGGGTGATGGGGCTGCCCTATGGGGACGTGGACCGGATCGCGAAACTTATCCCGTTCAATGCCACGCTGGACGATGCTGTGCGCAGCGAGCCGGAGTTGCAGCGCGCGGCAGAGGACTCCCCCCAGATTCACCGGGTCCTGGACCTGGCCCACAAGCTGGAGGGGGTGGCCCGTCACGCCAGCACGCATGCGGCCGGGGTAATCATCTCTCGAGACCCGTTGATCGAGCACGTCCCGCTGCAGAAGGCGACCAAGGGCGATCTGGTGATGACCCAGTACGACATGATCGCGGTCGAGAAGATCGGCCTGCTGAAGATGGACTTCCTTGGGCTGGCCAACCTCACGATTCTCGACACGGCGATGAAGATTATCGAAAAGACCCGGAGCCACCGGGTCGACCTCCAGCGCATCCCCCTGGATGACAGAAAGACCTATGAACTGCTCGCCGCGGGGGAGACGGTTGGTATCTTCCAGTTGGAGGGCGCGGGGATGACGCGCTACGTGAAGGAACTACGGCCCAGCAACATCCAGGACATCATGGCCATGGTAGCGCTGTTTCGGCCGGGACCGATGGCCAACATCCCCACTTACATCCGCCGGAAGCACGGTCAGGAGCCGATCGCCTACCCGCACCCGGCGCTGGAGCCGGTGCTGCGCGAGACCTACGGGGTGATGGTCTATCAGGAAGACGTGATGGCCGTGGCTCAGGCCGTCGCCGGGTTCTCGCCCGCCGAGGCGGACGTGCTGCGGTATGCCATCGGCAAGAAGATCAGGGATAAACTGCAGCAGCAGCGCGCGAAGTTCATGGCCGGGTGCGTGGAACAGGGAGTCTCGGGGCACGTGGCCGAGCAGATCTTCGAGCAGTTCGAGCCTTTTGCCCGGTATGGATTCAATCGCGCCCACGCAGCCTGCTACGGATTGATTGCGTACTACACGGCGTACTTGAAGGCCAACTACCCGGCTGAGTACATGGCCGCGGTGCTCAGCAGTGAGGCCGGGGATACAGACAAAGTGGCCGCGGCCGTCGCGGAGTCCGTGCGCATGAGCATCCGGGTGCTCCCGCCCGACGTAAACGAATCGTACGTAGATTTCACGGTGGTGGGAGAGGCGATCCGGTTCGGTCTGGCCGCGGTGAAGAATGTCGGCCTCGGGGCGGTCGACGCGATTCTACAGGCGCGCAAAGAGAGCGGAGCCTTCACCTCGTTGGCCGATCTGGTGGAGCGGGTCGACCCGCGGGCGGTGAACCGGCGCGTGCTGGAGAGCCTGATCAAGGCGGGCGCGATGGACTCTTTGGGCATGCCGCGCGCACAGTTGCTGCAACTGCTGGACGAGGCCATGGAGGCGGGCCAGCGCGTGCAGCGGGCGCGGGCGTCCGGGCAGACTGGATTGTTTGACGTGACCGGGGAGACCCCGCCCCCAGAGACGGCCGTTCCCGCGAGTCAGGTGGAGGAGTTCTCCAGGGAAGAACTTCTGGCGATGGAAAAGGAGATGCTGGGTCTCTACATCTCCGACCATCCCCTCCGCCACGTCCACGCCACGCTGGCACCGCGCATCAACGCCGCGCTCAACCAGTTGATGGAGCTGCCGGACAAAACGCAAGTCACCGTCGGCGGTCTCATCACCGCGGTCAAACGCACGACGACCAAAAGCGGGTCGGCGATGGCATTCGTTACGCTGGAGGATCTCACCGGCAGCTGCGAGGTCATCATCTTTCCCAAAGCCTACGAGCAGGTGCATTTCCTGCTGAAGCGGGATGCCGTCCTGGTGGTGCGAGGGAAAGTCGACGTCATGGAGCAACAGGCCAAGATTCTGGCCGACCGCGTGATGACGCTGGAGGAAGCGGAAGAGGTGGAGCCGCTCTCCATCCTGAGCCCTCCTGTGTCGGTGAACGGAGAGAAGGCGGATTCTGACGAGAGAGGCGCAACAACTGACCTTGACGAGGCCCAAGGCCCCAAGCCCGAGGCCCGTCAATTGGCACCAGCGCTGCACCTCCGGGTGGACACGGCGCAGCTCGGCGAAGCTGGGCTGCATCGGTTGAAGGAATTGCTGGCCCGGCGCCGTGGCGACTTGCCGGTGTTCCTGCATCTGCTCGCGTCCGGTCGCGAAGTAGTGATGAGCGGGCGCGACCTGCGCGTGGCTGCTACCGCCGAGCTGCAGGCAGAGATTGAAGATCTGTTGGGCGCCGGCAGCGTCTGGCGCGACTGAGTCCCAGATGCCGGCCCTGCGCGTGTCAGGCAAGACCGACGGGGTAAAGGTGACTGGTGACTAGTGACTGGTGACTGGCAGGGAGTCCATAGACCAGCTGCCGGTCTTGGAATCGACACAAGGAATTGCTCCGCCTTTCTGGCTGTTACCAATCACCAGTCACCAATCACCAGTCACTACGATGTCATCATCGCCGGCGCCAGTTTTGCCGGTCTGGCAGTGGCCCACCAACTGCGAGGTCGGCGAGTGGTCCTGCTGGACCGCGCGCCGGTGGGCGATGGGGTCACGTCGGCCTGCGGGGCGCCGGTATCGATCGTGCGCGCGATGGGTGCGGAAGCGTCGATCCAACTGATCCATGACCGGCTGGTCCTGCATACGCGGGCGGGCGAGACAGTTTGGCCGCTGCCGGAGCCGTTCTGCACATTCGACTACCGGCGCTTTTGTGAACTCGCGTTCGCGCACGCCGGGGTCGAGTTCATCCAGGCTGCGGTTACCGGGCGATCGGGATCCACAGTTCGCACCTCGAGGGGAGACTTCTCTGGAACATTGCTTGTGGACGCCACCGGATGGCGGGCTGTTCTCGCCGGAGGGCCCGGCTCGCCGTACGTGAACCGGCGCTGGATGGCGTTTGGCATCGAGTCTGAAGTGGAATGCGCGTTCGAACCAGGGCTGCATTTCTACTTTCTGCCTGAAGTGCGCGATGGTTATGCCTGGGCGTTTCCAACTGGAGGTATCGTCCGGTTTGGAGTGCTCAGCTACCTGGGCCGGAGCAAGCTGGGGGCGGCGCTCGCGCAGTTTATGAGCCGCTTCGGACTGCGGCCTCGCTCCGTGCACGGCGGGTTTCTGGCATCGGGGTTGCGTCCAGCGGTCGTGGATGGGGTGTTCGTCGCCGGCGACGCCTCGGGCCAATGCCTTCCACTAACAGGGGAGGGGATCAGGACGGCGGTGCTGGCCGGATTCCGGTGCGGGGAGCTGCTGCGGCAGGTGCTTGATGGCGAACTGACGCGAGATCAAGCGGCGGAAGAGTATCAGGCATTTCTTGCAAAGTCGCGGCGCAAGTTCCGCGCATTGGCATGGGCCAATCTGGCGTTGCTCGCGCTGCCGCGTCTTGCTGTGACCACTGCAAAGATACTTGGCAGGCCCGGTCTTCTCGAGCCGTTGCTGGCCCACTATCTGGATGTCTTTACCTATCCCAGTGTGCGGCCAACTGACGAGACTTTGCCCGTCCACTCCGGACGCTTATAATAGGAACGCGCTGGCCGGGGTGGCGGAATTGGCTGACGCGCGGGACTCAAAATCCCGTGGGCTGCAAGGCCCGTGTGGGTTCGACTCCCACCCCCGGCACCAGGATGATGAGGGCAGACCCGTATGTTGGTCTGCCCTCATCATCCTGAAGTCAGATGAAGCTGGTCGAACCCACACGGGGAGGGGGATCGGGGGAGGTACTCCCCCGGTCGTGGGGGGCAGCGAGCGCACAGGGTTTACGACCTCGTCGAGCCAGGACAAGCGCGCGAGCGATCAGGGGGGCTGGCCCCCCTGAGGAGCGAGGCTCTGGCCGAGCGACCCGTGGGGGTTCGACTCCCACCCCCGGCACCATGCACCACGCGCTTCGCTTGGGTGCATGGCGGCGCCAGAGTGTTCTTTCTCAAGGAAGTGAATCCGCGTGGTGCATGCCCTGAACCCGAACAGAGTGAGTGGTTCAGGGCTACCTTTAGACTCGCTCGGGCCTGCCGTGCACCCGAACAGGGTGAGTGGTGCGCGGTACATGGCGACGCCATAATTCGTCTTGCAGCGAGTGGTACAGTGGCGTGTTGGTGCAAGGCCTGGCGTATGGAACGCGGCGGTATCTTGACAGTTGATCAGCAGTGGCAGCTCGCGAAAGCCTGGTACAGTGCGGATCGCCGGGAGCCCACCTGGCGACGGAAGACCCCTGACGAAGCTGAAGCGGTCCTTTCCGAGTTAGGCCTCACGGGCCCGTTCTGAAGTCTGCGCCCATCCGCCTGACGTCGGCACCGTGGGAGAGCGCCACCCTGGCGGCATAGGCGTGGTGCCTACTGTAGGGGCAGTACGCCGGATCAGCGAACTGATCAGTCACGTGTCGTTATGACCGCCGGTTCCCGCAAGCTCGTCCTCATCGACGCCAACGGCCTGGTCTACCGGGCCTTTTTCGCGCTGCCGTACTTCACGACCAGCGACGGCCGGCCGACCAACGCCGTGTACGGGTTCATCAACATGCTGCTGAAGATTCTGGACGAGGAGCAGCCGGGCTACATCGCCGCCGCCTTCGACAAGGCGGCCCCCACCTTCCGCCACACTCAGTTCAAAGAATACAAGGCGACCCGGCAGCGGATGCCCGATGACCTGCGGCCGCAGATCCAGACCACGAAGGAAATCCTGGAGGCGCTCGGTATCCCCATCTTCGAGGTCGCGGGCTTCGAAGCCGACGACGTGCTGGGGACCATGGCGCGCCGGGCCGCGGCCGAAGGGTTCGAGGTGCTGATCGTCACCGGTGACCTCGATGTCCTCCAACTCATCGACACCAATATCAAAGTGATGATCACCAGCCGAGGGATCAGCGAGACCACCGTTTACAATCGTGAGAAATTCCTGGCCCGGTTTGGCTTTGATCCCAGCCGCCTGCCTGACTACAAGGGGTTGAAAGGCGATACGACCGACAACATCCCCGGCGTCCCCGGGATCGGGGAGAAGACCGCCAGCCAGTTGATCCAGCAGTTCGGCACAGTGAAAGACCTGCTGGAACGCCTCGATCCCGTTCCGGCCAAGTTCAAGGACGCGCTCCACGCGCGCAGCGAACAGATTCTGCAGAGCAAACACCTCGCCACGATCGTGACAGACGTTCCCGTTCAATTGGAATGGGAAAAATTGCGCCGGAGACCGGCGGATCGGGACCGGCTGCAGGCGTTGTTCGCGGATCTGGAGTTCAAGAGCCTCGTTGAACGCGTCGGCGTGGTGGAAGCGCAGCCTGAAGGCCAGTATCGACGGGCCGCCGACGCCGCGGAACTGGCGACCGCCGCCGGGGAGGCGGAGGAATTCGGTCTGTACCTGGCCCGAGGCGAGGGCCACCCATTGACGGCCCGCCTGACGGGAATTGCCGTGTGTGCGATCCCGGGCAGGGCGCTCTATCTTCCTCTTGCCGATGATCGGTTCCCGGATGCGCTCGGGCCGCTGGTCGAAGGCCCGGCCGTGAAAGTCAGCGGCGACGTGAAAGCCGATCTGCTCGTCTTGCGGCGTGGGGGGCTGCAGCCGCGCGGGTTCGATGTCGACGTCGGCATCGCCTCCTATCTCATGAACCCAGGACGGCGGACTCACACATTAGGCACGGCGGCGTGGGAATATCTGGGCTGGCGCCTGCGGATGGATGAGGAGCAAGAGGCCCGCCAGGGGCTGGGTCTGAACCGGGACGAGGTCGCGGAAGCATGTGAGGCCGCCGATGTGCTGCGCCGGCTGCGCTCGGTGCTGGTTGATCGCATGCGGGACAAGCAGGTGTACGAGCTGTTTACCGAGATCGAGATGCCGCTCGTCGCCGTGCTGGCGACGATGGAAGAGGCGGGCGTGGCCGTCGATGTGCCGTACCTGCGGACACTCGCGGAGGAGATGGAACGCAGGCTGGAAGAGCTGACCTCGGAAATCTACCGGCTGGCCGGGATGGAATTCAATATCAGCTCGCCCAAACAGCTGGGATTTGTCCTGTTTGAGAAGTTGCAGCTGCCGCCGGTGAAGAAGACAAAGACCGGCTACTCCACCGACGCCGAGGTCTTGGAGTACCTGGCGCCGCACCATGAGATCGTGGCCAACATCGTGGCACACCGCGAGCTCACCAAGCTGAAAACGACGTACGTCGACGTCCTCCCGGCGGTGGTCAACGCGCGGACCGGTCGTCTCCACACCACGTTCAATCAGACCGTTGCCGCCACCGGCCGGGTCATCACGACCGATCCGAACCTACAGAATATCCCCATCCGCACCGAGGAAGGACGGAAGATCCGCAGGGCCATCATCGCCGCTCCCGACCGAGTGCTGCTGGGCGCGGATTACTCTCAGATCGACCTGCGGGTGCTGGCGCACATCACCGACGATCCAGGGTTGCTTGATGCGTTTGCACGGGATGACGACATCCATGCCGTCACGGCCAGCGAGGTCTTCGGTGTGCCCCGCGCGGAGGTCACGCCCGACCTGCGGCGGCGGGCCAAGACGATTGTCTTCGGCGTGGCGTACGGCATGAGCGAGTTTGGCCTGGCGGCGCAACTCGGCATCGGCAAGGCCGAGGCGAAAGCGTATATCGACCGGTACTATGAGCGCTACCCGAGGGTGCGCCAGTACATGCTGGACATCGTGGAGCAGGCTCGCCGGACGGGGTTCGTGACCACATTGTTGAACCGGCGGCGGTACATCCCCGAGGTGCACACGCGCAACCGGCCGATTCGAGAGGCTGCGGAGCGCACCGCGATCAACACGCCCATCCAGGGCAGCAGCGCGGACATCATCAAGAAGGCGATGATCGATCTGGCTCGTGACGTCCTGCCGCGCTTCCCGAACGCGCTGATGACCCTGCAGGTCCACGACGAACTGCTCTTCGAAGTCTCCCGGGCTGCCGTCGGGGACCTGGCGGCCGAAGTGAGGCGTGTCATGGCCCAGGCCTTCCCGCTCAAAGTCCCCCTCCGGGTAGACACACACGCCGGACCCAACTGGCGAGACATGGAGCCGCTGGCGTGAAGGTCTTCGGGCTGACCGGGGGCATCGCCACCGGGGTGACGACCGTTGCCCAGATGTTCCGCGACCTGGGTGCCATCGTCATCGAAGCCGACCACATCGCGCGGGAGGCCGTCGCACCCGGGACCGAGGCGTACCAGAAGATTGTCGGGGCCTTTGGGAAGAAGATCATCGGCGGCGACGGGACGCTCGACCGGAAGAGCCTTGGTGAGCTCGTCTTCCGCGATACCACCGCCCGCCACCGGCTCAACGCAATCACCCACACCGAAATCCGCCGGCGCATCCTGGAGGAGGTCGAGCGCCTTCGCGGCACCAACCCTGACGTTATCCTGATCATCGACATTCCACTGTTGCTGGATACCACGGGCCCGGAGGCGTTCAACTTAGACGGCGTCATCGTGGTCGCTGCCCACCGCGAACAGCAGATCGAACGGTTAAAGGCCCGGGACGGACTCTCCCCGGAGGCGGTCGAGCAGCGTCTCGACGCCCAGCGGCCGTCCGAGGAGAAGGAAGCGGAGGCTGACTGGGTAATCGACAACTCCGGATCGCTCGAGGAGACCCGCCGGCAGGTCGAGCTCCTCTGGCAAGAACTCCAGATGCGATGAGGTTAGTCTCCCCGGTCTTCCCAGTCAGAGACGCCGAACACCCTCATTTCGCGCGTTGAGGGGGACCGGTAGCCTGCGGTTTGACCCCAATGTTATACTGTCGTTATGCGTTTCTCCCCCCGGAGCGTGTCTCGTGCCCGCGTTTGAAATGCTCACCGACCTCCAGCCGCGTGGCGATCAGCCTGCCGCGATCGCGGGGCTCATCGCCGGCGCGCAGCAAGGGCACCGCCATCAGACCCTGCTGGGGGTCACCGGCAGCGGCAAAACGTTCACGATGGCAAAGGTCATCGAGGCCGTCCAGCGGCCCACGCTGGTCCTGGCCCACAACAAGACCCTCGCCGCGCAGTTGTACGGCGAATTCCGGGAGTTCTTTCCCAACAACGCCGTCCGCTACTTTGTCTCGTACTATGACTACTATCAACCGGAGGCGTACGTCCCGCAGACCGATCTGTATATCAGCAAGGACGCCTCCATCAACGACGAGATTGACCGGCTGCGGCACGCCGCGACCAAGGCGCTGATGGAACGGCGGGATGTCGTCGTGGTCGCCTCGGTGTCGTGCATCTTCGGGTTGGGGCGGCCCGAGGACTACAAAGAAGTGATGGTGCTCATCCGCAAGGGCGAGCGCCGCTCTCGCGAGGAGATCCTGCGGCGGCTGGTGGACATTCAGTACGAGCGCAACGATATCGACTTCGCCCGCGGCCGGTTTCGCGTCCGGGGCGACGTGATCGAGGTTCACCCGTCGTACGAAGACCGGGCCGTGCGCGTCGAGCTCTTCGGCGACGAAGTGGACCGGATCATCGAATTGAATCCGGTCTCCGGCGAGATTCTGGAAGAGAAGTCGGCGATCGCCATCTGGCCGGCCAAGCACTGGGTGACGACCGACGAACGCCTGGACCGGGCCCTCCGGACCATCGAAGACGAACTGCGCGAACGGGTGGAGTGGTTCAAGGGTCAGGGCAAGCTGCTCGAGGCGCAGCGGCTGGAGTTCCGGGCGAAGTACGATATGGAGCTGCTGCACGAGGTCGGGTATTGTCCCGGCATCGAGAACTACTCCCGCCACATGGACGGGCGCCGCCCGGGAGAGCGGCCCGGCTGCCTGCTGGACTACTTTCCGAAAGATTATCTCATGTTCATCGACGAGAGCCACGCCACCGTTCCACAAGTGCACGGCATGCTGGAAGGCGACCGCGCCCGGAAGAAGAACCTGGTGGATTTCGGGTTCCGGCTCCCGTCGGCGTACGACAACCGTCCGCTGTCGTGGGAAGAGTTCGACGGCCTCATCAACCAGGTGGTGTTCGTCTCCGCCACTCCGGGAGAGTACGAGCGGCAGGTCAGCCAGCAGATCGTCGAGCAGATCGTTCGTCCCACCGGTCTCATCGACCCCCACGTGGAGGTGCGGCCCGCGAAGGGGCAGATCGACGACCTCATTGCCGAAATCAAGGCGCAGGCGGAGAAGGGCGAGCGCACGCTCGTCACCACGCTGACCAAGCGCATGGCGGAAGACCTGACCGCCTACCTCCAGGAGATGGGGCTCAAAGTGCATTACCTGCACTCCGAGATCGACACCCTGCAGCGGGTGCAGATCCTCAAGGATCTTCGGCTGGGGACGTACGACGTCATCGTCGGGATCAACCTCCTCCGCGAGGGCCTGGACCTGCCGGAGGTGTCGCTGGTCGCCATCCTGGACGCCGACCGCGAGGGCTACCTGCGGTCGGACATCTCGCTCATCCAGACGATGGGCCGCGCCGCGCGGCATCTCAGCGGCCATGTGATCCTCTACGCGGATGAAATCACCGACTCGATGCGGCGCGCAATCGATGAGACCAATCGCCGCCGCGAGCTTCAGGTGAAGTACAACGAGGCGCATGGGATCACCCCGCAGTCCGTCACCAAGCCGATCCGCGATCTGAGCGATTTCGAGCAGGTCGCCGAGGAGGTCACAAGCTACAAGCCGTCCGCGGAGATCCTGACCGCGCAGGAGCTCATCACGCTGGCTGAGGAGCAACGGGCCAAGGTGCCCTGGGACATTGCGCGGCTGCTGATGCTGTCCCCCCAGGAACTGGAGCAGACCATCGAGACCCTGGAGCGAGAGATGCGGAAAGCCTCGGCCAACCTGGAGTTCGAAAAGGCTGCCGTGTTGCGTGACCAGATCGCCGAGTTGAAGAAAGGACTCGGCGAGCCATTCTTCGCCGGCGCCGGCCGGGGGAGGGGGAACGGAGGCCGCCGCGGCCGCCCCGGTGGGCGCGGCCGGTGGGGGCGTCGGTAACGGAGTAAGACATGCCACTTGACCGCATCGTTGTTCGCGGGGCACGCGAACACAACCTCAAGAACGTCACCGTCGAGATCCCCCGGGATAAGTTTGTCGTCCTGACCGGCATCTCCGGCTCCGGGAAGTCCTCGCTGGCATTCGACACCATCTATGCCGAAGGCCAGCGGAAGTACGTGGAGTCCCTGTCGGCCTACGCCCGCCAGTTCCTGGGGCTGATGGAGAAACCCGACGTCGATCATATCGACGGGCTGTCGCCGGCGGTGTCCATCGATCAGAAAGGCACCCCCCGCAACCCGCGGTCCACCGTGGGCACCGTCACCGAGGTCTACGACTATCTGCGGCTGCTCTATGCGCGCGCGGGGATCCCGCACTGCCCGAAGTGCGGCAAGCCGATCAGCCGCCAGAGCCGAGAGCAGATTGTCGATCAGGTCCTGGAGCGTCCCGAGGGGTCACGCATCCAGGTGCTGGGGCCCATCGTCCGCGGCCGCAAGGGCGAGTACCGGCAGCTGTTCGAGGACCTGCGCCGGCAGGGGTTTGCACGGGTGCGGGTGGACGGTCTTGTCTACGAGTTGGGCGAAGAGATCCCGCTGGACAAGAACAAGAAACACTGGCTCGAAGTGGTCGTCGACCGCATCGTCACCCGGGCCGACGTCAAGACGCGTCTCGCCGACTCGGTCGAGACCGCGCTGAAACTGGGCCAGGGGATCATGTATGTGGAGGTTTTGCCGAAAGAGGCGACCGCGCGACCGCGCGACCGCGGGAGGGCGCAACGCAAGGCAGTGGCCGATCCCACCAGGGGGTTGCTGGTCTTCAGCCAGCTGTTTGCCTGCCCCGACCACGGATCCGTGCTGCCGGAGATCGAGCCCCGGATCTTCTCGTTCAACGGCCCGCACGGCGCCTGCCCGACCTGTACCGGGCTGGGTTTCCGCCAGGAGTTCGATCCCGACCTGATCTTGGACTTGGAGAAGTCGTTGAGCGACGGTGCGGTGCTGCCATGGGCGGCGTCCACCAGCGAGTATTACTACGAGCTGTTGCAGTCCGTGGCCGCGCACTACCGCGTGGAGATGAAGACGCCGCTGCGGAATCTGCCGAAGAGCTTTGTCGACGTGCTGCTGCATGGATCCACCGAGTCGATGCGGGTCCGGTACCACAACAAGTGGGGCGCGCTGCGGGTGTACGAAACGAAGTTCGAGGGCGTCCTCCACCAGCTGGAGCGGCGCTACCGGGAGACGGACTCCGACTATATGCGCGAGGAGTACGAGCAATACATGACCACGCTGCCCTGCCCCGCGTGCCACGGCGCGCGCCTGCGGCCGGAGTCGCTCAGCGTGTGGGTGGGCGGCAAGAACATTGCCGAACTCACCGCGCTGACCGTACGGGAGACCCTGGACTTCTTCAACGCCCTGACGCTCTCTGACCGCGAGCGGATGATCGCCGCGCAGATCTTGAAAGAGATCAAGGGCCGGCTGGGCTTTCTGGTCAACGTGGGGCTGGACTATCTCACCCTGGACCGCGCGGCGACCACGCTCTCCGGCGGCGAAGCGCAGCGCATCCGGCTGGCCACGCAGATCGGCTCCGGCCTGATGGGCGTGCTGTACGTGCTGGACGAGCCCAGCGTCGGGCTGCACCAGCGTGACAACCGGCGTCTCATCGACACGCTGATGCATCTGCGCGACCTGGGCAACACGATCCTGGTCGTCGAGCACGACGAGGAGACCATCCGGTCGGCGGACTGGGTGGTCGACATCGGTCCCGGGGCTGGCGCGCACGGCGGCGAGATCGTGGTGAGCGGCACGCCGGACGACATCGCGCGGCATCCCGACTCGATCACCGGCCAGTACCTGTCGGGCCGTAAGCGCATCCCCATTCCTCCGCGGCGCCGGCCGCAGAACGGTCAGCACGTGATCGTGCGGGGCGCGCGGGAGCACAACCTGAAAGACATCGACGTGAAGATCCCGCTGAGCATGTTCGTGGCCGTGACGGGGGTGTCCGGATCGGGTAAGTCCACCCTGGTGGACGAGATCCTCTTTCGTGGGTTGACATCGCGGCTGCATGGCACGCGGGTGCGCGCCGGCGCGCACACCCGGATCGACGGCATCGAGCACATCGACAAGGTGATCAACATCGACCAGTCGCCGATCGGCCGCACGCCGCGATCCAACCCGGCTACGTACACGAAGACGTTTGACTTGATCCGAGACCTGTTTGCGATGACGCCGGACGCGAAGACCCGCGGCTACACTCCCGGGCGATTCTCATTCAACGTGCGGGGTGGGCGCTGCGAAGCCTGTGAGGGCGATGGCATCGTCCGCATCGAGATGCATTTCCTCCCGGACGTGTACGTCCCGTGCGAGGTCTGCAAGGGGAAGCGGTATAATCGCGAGACGCTGGACGTGCATTACCGGGGGAAGAGCATCGCCGACGCCCTGGAGATGACGGTGGCCGAGGGGCTGCAGTTCTTTGAGAACGTGCCGCGCATCCGCAGGAAGCTGCAGACCCTGTATGACGTGGGCCTGGGCTACATCCAGCTC
Source organism: Candidatus Segetimicrobium genomatis (assembly GCA_005882335.1). Classification (GTDB taxonomy): domain Bacteria; phylum Sysuimicrobiota; class Sysuimicrobiia; order Sysuimicrobiales; family Kaftiobacteriaceae; genus Telluricultor. The sequence goes on along the minus strand of VBAP01000070.1, from coordinate 10,668 downwards.
GGCCAGCCGGCCACGACCCTGTCCGGCGGCGAAGCGCAGCGCGTAAAGCTGGCCACCGAGCTGTCGCGGCGCGACACCGGGCGGACGCTGTACATCCTGGACGAACCGACGGTGGGCCTGCACTTCGCGGACGTGGAACGACTGCTGAGCGTCCTGCACCGCCTGGTCGACGCCGGCAACACCGTGGTGGTCATTGAGCACAACCTGGACGTCATCAAAACGGCGGACTGGATCATTGACCTGGGCCCGGAGGGCGGGGAGCTCGGCGGGCAGGTCATCGCCGAAGGGCCACCGGAAGAGGTCGCCGCGCTGTCCCACTCGTACACCGGGCAGTTCCTCAAGCGGGTGCTGGCCAAGCAACCCGAGTTCGTCCTCTCGGGAAATGCAGGACGAAGGCGAAATAACGGGAACAGGGGAACGCGGGAACGGGGGAACGCGGAAAGACGGAGTTAGGGCAGTTACGCGTTCCCGCGAGGTGCCTCCCATGAAGATTGAGCGCTTCGAGATGGAGCGGTATCAATCTACGTGGGAGACGACCGTCGAGTTCAATCTGGCCGACAGCGGGGTTCACCCCATCACCCTCGCCGCCCTGGTCGACCACTCCTGGATTCGCGAAGTGCTGGCCCGGGAGCAGCTGGGGTACGGTCACACCAACGGCAGCGAGGAACTGCGCACCCTGATCGCCGGCCTGTACCACGCCGCCGGGCCCGAGCACGTCCTGGTGACCACCGGCGCCGCCGAGGCCAACTTCCTCATCACCTGGGCGCTGCTGGACCGCAGCGACGAGGCTGTTGTGATGCTCCCCAACTACATGCAAATTCCCTCCCTGGCGCGGGCCTGGGGGGCCGAGACGGTGTCGTGGTGGCTTCGCCCCGTACCGGGCCTGATGGGCCCCGGAACCGGGCTGCGGGAGCCGGCGCAGTGGGGTCCGGATCTCGAGGAGCTGGAGCGGCTGGTCTCGCCGAAGACAAAGGCCATCTTTGTCTGTAATCCCAATAACCCTACCGGCGCCGTACTGTCTGTGGAGGCGATGAACGCCGTCTGCGCGGCGGCCGCGAGGGTGAACGCCTGGGTCGTCGCCGACGAAGTCTATCGCGGCGCGGAGCTGGACGGACACCTGACAGGGTCGTTTTGGGGTCGATACTCGAAGGTTATCGTCGCCGGCGGTCTCTCCAAAGCCTACGGGCTGCCCGGCCTGCGGATCGGATGGATCGTCGCCCCGCATGAGGTCATCCAGGTATTATGGGGTCATCATGATTACACCACCATCGCGCCCAGCGTCCTGTCCGATCACCTGGCGCGCGTCGCCCTGGGCCCGCGCGTGTTCCAGCGGCTCGCCACCCGGACACGGCTCATCCTGAACGAAAATCTGGAGGCGGTGGCGCGCTGGGTCGAGGGGATGGGTGGCCTGGTGGACTGGATCGCGCCGAAGGCCGGCGCGATCGCCTTTCTGCGCTACCGGCCTGCGGTAAACTCCACCGAGCTGGCCACGCAGTTGCGGAAGGCCCACGACGTGCTGGTCGTCCCGGGCGACCATTTCCAACTGGACAGGCACGTCAGGATCGGCTACGGCGGGGAGAAGCGGCTGCTGGAGGAAGGGTTGCGGCGGACAGGGGAGTTCCTGCGAACGTTGTGAGATGGCGACTTCGGACGTGTCACACAATCTAGAGGAAAAGCTCAAGGCGGCGCCGACTCGCCCGGGCGTCTACCTGATGAAGGACGCCGCCGGACGGGTGATCTATGTGGGCAAGGCGGCCTCGCTGCGGAACCGGATCCGCCAGTACTTTCAAGACAGCGGCCATCTGGAGAGTCCGCGCATCCGTCACCTCATGACAAGGATCGCCGATTTCGAGGTCGTGGCCTGCGAAAATGAGGTTGAGGCGCTCATCCTGGAAACCAACCTCATCAAGCAGCATCGGCCGCCCTACAACGTGCGGATGGCGGACGACAAAGCCTTCCCCTACGTGAAGCTGACGAACGAGGCATACCCAAAGATCCTGATGACGCGGAAAGTGCTCCGCGACGGCGCCAGCTATTTTGGCCCCTATCCATACCACGAACCCAAACTGGTGACCCGCACGATCCGGACCATCCGGAAACTGTTCAAGCTGCGGTCGTGCAACATCGAGATCACCCGTGACCTGCCCCGGCCGTGCCTGGATTACTACATCGGGCAGTGCACGGCCCCGTGTGTGGCCTGGGGAGCCACCGCGGAGCAGTACGCCGGGCAGGTGCGCCAGGCCGCGATGTTCCTGGAGGGCAAGCAGGCGTCGCTGCTGGACGATCTGCGCAAGGAGATGGCGCAGGCGGCTGACACGATGGAGTTCGAGCGGGCCGCGCAGCTGCGCGATCAGATCCAGGCGATGGAAGCGATCAACGAGCGCCAGCGCACCGCCAGCGTTGGGCTCGAGGACCGTGACGTTGCCGCGGCGGCACAGGCCGGGAATATGGCCTGCGTGCAGATGTTCTACATTCGCGCCGGCCGCCTGCAGGGCCAGGAGCACTTTCTGCTTGAGGGGACGGGCGGCCTGACGCGAAGTGAAGTGCTGGGCGAATTTCTCTCCCAGTACTATCAGGAGGCGCCCAGCGTCCCCCGCGAAGTCATCCTGCAGGAGGGGGTCGAGGATGGCGCGCTCATCGCCGAGTGGCTGACGCGGAAGCGAGGGAGCAAGGTCGAGGTCGTGGTTCCCCAGCGCGGAGAGCGCAAGCGGCTGGCGGACATGGCCGCGGAGAACGCCGCATTGTTCCTCCACCAGGAGCGGGCGCGGGTGGCAGGCCTGGACGGCGCCGGCATCAAGGAGCTGCAGGAGATTCTGAGGCTGGAGCACGCGCCGTTCCGGATTGAAGCATATGATGTGAGCAATTTCCAGGCCGGTGAGACCGTGGGGTCATTGGTCGTGTTCGAAGGCGGGCGGCCGCTGAAGCGCGATTACCGCCGCTTCAAGATGAAGTGGACCGAAGGCCCCAACGACTATGCCAGCCTGCAGGAGATGCTGCACCGGCGGTTTGCCATGGCTCGCGAGGAGCAGGAGAAGCTGGACCGCGACGAGCCGGTGCCGGTAAAGTGGTCGGTGATGGCCGACCTGATCCTCATCGATGGGGGTCGGGGGCAACTGAACGCCGCCCGCGGCGTGCTGTTCGAATACAACGTCCCCATCCCCGCGATCGGCCTGGCGAAACGCGAGGAGCTGATCGTAACCGCCGAGCGCGTGGAGCCTATCGCCTTGCCGCGCGATTCCCACGCCCTGCGGCTGTTGCAACGGGTCCGGGATGAAGCCCACCGCTTTGCCAACGCCTACCATCAGAAGCTGCGCGAGCGGCGGATCGTCTTCTCGGTCCTGGATGAGATCAAAGGGATCGGTGAAAAACGTAAGCGCGACCTGATCCGCCGGTTCGGCTCCGTGCGCCACGTGCGCGAGGCCCCCGCGGAGCAGATTGCGGAAGTGGTCGGGCCGAAGATGGCGCAGACGGTGCTCGACTACCTGCGTGAGCATCCTGATATCCGGTACAAGGACGAGGTAGTCCGTTAGCGGTCCGGTCGTCAAGTGCACCGCCCTTCCCCCCTCCCCGCAGTTGACAGCCGGACGGGGCGCGTGTATCATATGGCTATAAAAATAGCCATGTGAAATTCCGGGGAGGGCGGGCGTGATGCGCGTGGCCAACACCGTGGAGCTGAAGAACAAGACCAACGAACTGCTGCGCTACACCATGGGCGGGGAGCCGGTCATCATCACGCTCCGTGGGAAGCCGGCGGCGGCGCTGACGCCGCTGTCCGAAGACGGTCTGGAGGCATTCGTCCTGCAGTACGCACAACACAAGGCCAACCGGCCGGGGAGGGCAGAGGAGATGCTGCGGTACACGTCTATGACCAGCGGGCTCGGGACCATCTATGTCGCGTATACCGATCGTGGGGTGAACGCCGTCGATCTGGCCGCCAGCGACGAGGCGTTTGCACGGTCCCTGTCTCGGAAGTACCGGAGGCCGGCGGTCCGCGACGAGCACCCGCCCCAGGCGTTGCGTCAGGATCTGCGACGGTTCTTCACGTCCCTGGACAGCTTTGCGGGACCGGTGGACCTTTCCATGGTCGGCCCGTTTGAGCGCGTGGTGTTGGAGCGGCTCCGCAGGATCCCGAAGGGGGAAGTTCGCACCTATCGCGATATTGCCCGTGAGATCGGTCACCCCGGCGCCGTACGCGCCGTGGGCAACGCCTGCGCGAAGAACCCTGTGCCGCTGATCGTGCCGTGCCATCGTGTGGTCCGAACCGATGGAGGTCTCGGCGGTTATTCGCTGCGCGGCGGAACGGCACTCAAGCGTCGACTCCTAGAGGGGGAGGGCATCGATCTCACCGCGCTTCGCGCCTCCTAGGGGTCGTCGTGGAGTGACTGCCCCACCCGAACACGCCGTCCAGCTGGAGGGCCTGACCAGGCGCTTTCGCGCGCGCGCGGTGGGGGACAACGGGATCGGATCGGCCACGGATGCCACTAACGTCACCGCGATCGACGGACTCACGCTAGAGATCCGGCGCGGAGAGTTGTTCGGCCTGCTCGGGCCGAACGGCGCCGGGAAGACCACGACCATCCGGATCCTGTGCACGTTGTTGGCTCCAACCGCCGGGACGGCGCGGGTGTGGGAGTTTGACGTCGTCCGCGATCCCGCGCAGGTTCGGCGGCACATCGGCACGGTGCTGACCGGTGAACGGTCGGTATACTGGCGACTCACGGGCCGCGAGAACCTCGAGTACTTCGCCGCGTTGTACCAGGTGCCGACGGAGACAGCCCGCCGGCGCATCGCCATGCTGCTCGATCTCGTCGAGCTTACCCCGCGGGCCGATGATCTGGTGGAACGGTACAGTACCGGGATGCGCCAGCGGCTCGCGCTGGTCAAAGCGTTGCTGCACGACCCGCCGGTCTTACTGCTGGATGAACCCACGACGGGGCTGGATCCTCAGGCCGCACGGAACGGCAGGGATCTCATCCGCCGCCTCCACCGTGACGAGGGCAAGACGATCATCCTCACCACGCACTATATGGAAGAGGCAGATCAGTTGTGCGAACGGGTCGGCATCATCGACAAGGGGCGCATCATTGCCCTGGACAGCCCCCAGGCCCTGAAGCGTGCCCAGCAGCACCGGACGGCGTTGCGTGTAGAGGTGGAAGGTCCCGTGCTGGGCGTGACCCCGATGCTCCAGGCCCTTCCGGGTGTCGGGCACGTCGCTGTGGTGGCGCAGCCGGCGGACAGCACCTGGGAAGTCACCGTCGAACTGACCGACGTGAACGATACGCTGCCGCGAACTGTCCAGATACTCAGCGGCCAGGGGTTGCGGGTGCGGCATCTCCAATTGCTCGACATCTCTCTCGAGGACGTCTTCATTGCGTTGACCGGCAGGCGGCTGCGTGACTGAATTGCCGGGAACGCGGCAATATTGGCGGAGTGATGCATGACGAGCAACGAATTGGACGACGGTAACCGGATGGAATCGACCGCGACGAGTGTCAGGGAACCTCGCATTCCCGCGATCCCGCGTTCCCGCGATCCCGCGGCGTTGTGGCGCCATTCCGATTTCATGAAGCTGTGGTTGGCACAGACGATCTCGGTCTTCGGCGACCAGTTCACGGGGCTGGCGATCCCCCTGATCGCCGCGCTCATGCTGCAGGCCACCCCCGGTCAGATGGGGGTCCTGACCGCGGTCGAACGCGCGCCCTTTCTTCTGATTGGACTATTCGCCGGGGTCTGGGTAGACCGGCTGCCCCGGCGGCCAATCCTCGTCGCGGGAGATTTCGGCCGTGCGGCGGTGCTCCTTACGATTCCTCTGGCCGCGCTGCTCGGCGGTCTGGGCATGCCGCACCTGTATGCCGTCGGCGTCCTCGTCGGCGTCTTCACGGTGTTCTTCGACGTTGCCTACCAGGCGTTTCTCCCAGCTCTAGTCGGACGGCAGCAGTTGGTAGAAGGGAATAGCAAACTGGAGGCGACACGGTCGCTGGCGAATCTCGCGGGCCCCAGTGTCGCGGGCGTCGTGATTCAAGCGCTATCGGCACCCATCGCGATCATTCTGGACGCGCTCTCATTTGTAATTTCCGGCGGATTGATCAGCCGCATCAGAGGGCGAGAGCCGGTCGCCGGCGGCGCCAGAGCCCCGGTGACCGCTGAGGTCCGGGAAGGCTTGCGTGTGGTGTTCGGGAACCGCCTGCTCCGCTCGATTGCCGGATGTACCGGCACCTCGAATTTCTTCGGCTCGGCGCTGTTTGCGCTTTACATCCTCTTTATGACCCGCACGCTGGGGCTCACTCCCGCGAAAATTGGTGCGATCTTCAGCCTCGGCAACGTGGCCGGCCTGCTGGGGGCGCTATCGGCGGGCCGCCTGGCGGCGAGGTTCGGAGTGGGGCGGATCATCGTGGGCGCTGCGGCCCTTGATGGCCTCGGGCTCATCCCCATTGCCTTGGCGACGCGCGCCACGGCGTTCCCGTTCCTGGTGCTCGCGGGGCTGCTGACGAGTTTCGCCAACCCGGTCTACAACATCAATCAGGTCAGCCTGCGTCAGGCGATCACTCCGTCCCGTTTGCAGGGCCGCATGAATGCCACGATGCGGTTTCTGGTGTGGGGCACCATGCCGCTGGGCGGTCTGGCCGGCGGTATCCTCGGCGAGGCGTTGGGCCTGCGACCGGCGATCGCTGTCTCGGTGGTAGGCGGCCTGCTGGCTTTTCTGTGGGTCGCGCTCTCGCCGGTGCGTGCACTCAAGGCCATCCCCGACCCGACAGAATAGTTCCCGCTGGTCGCTTCGCGCGTCCGTTATACTTGGAATGGATGTTTCATCTTCAGACGTTGGGTACAACGTGACCGACCAGAAGGAGTTGTACTGGGCCTGGGCGCTGACGCCGCTTCCCCCGCCGGGATCGCCAGCGGAGGTAGCGTTCATCAGGATGCGCCTGATAGCCCCCGAGGCCGCGCTGAGGCGTGCCGTCGTGGAGTTCGCGCGGCTCGGAGTCGCTATGTCCACATTGGCCCCAGCGGCTCCCCCCCTGCAGGACCGGTTGCAGGTCGTCCTGGCGGGGACGGCCGCCCAGTTCGAGCGCTTCATGGGGGAAGCTGACCCGCCGGTGGCGGCCGCCGTGCGCACCACCCTGCACGCGACGATGGCGTCCCCGCCCGCCGTCACACTGGGCCGGCATCAGTTTCACTTCGCCTCACGCGTTTATGTGGCCGGGATCCTGAACAACACCCCCGACTCGTTCTACGATCGCGGCCGCTACTACGGCCCCCAGACGGCGCTGGCCCGCGCGGACGAGATGATCCGCGAGGGAGCGGACGTGATCGAAGTTGGCGGCGAGACAGCACAGGAAGGCGACCCGGTCCCCGCCCGCGAGGAGATTGAGCGGGTGGCGCCCCTGGTCGCCGAGCTGGTCCGGCGGTACGACCGGCCGGTGGCGGTGGATACCTACAAGCCCGAGGTCGCCAGCGCTGCCATCGAAGCCGGCGCGGTCTTGGTCAACGACATCAGCGGCGCCGCCAACCCAGAGATGGCCCGTGTCATCGCGACCGGCCACGCCGGAATCGTGATCATGCACCTGCACGGGCGCCCGAAGCAACACTACACAGACATCGACGTACCCTCGATGATGGACTGGGTGGCGGCCTTCTTGTGGCGGCAGAGCACGGAGATGATCGCCGCAGGGGTTCCACGGGAGCGCATCCTGGTCGATCCGGGCCTAAACTTTGGCAAGCACCCGTCGCGGGATATCGAGCTGATGCGTCGCCTGCCGGAGCTACGGAGCCTGGGCTTTCCAATCTTTGTGGCGACGTCGCGGAAAGACTACATCCGAGATCTGTTGCGATTGCATCCTGATGACCTGCTGGAAGGTACCGCGGCGGCGGTGGCGTTCGCGATCGCCCAAGGTGCTAACATATTGCGGGTACATGACGTGCAGGCGATGGTGCGGGTGGCGCGGATGATGGAGTACTTTTGCGGCCACCAGGATCCATCGAAACGCGGACGCGTAGCAGCGCAGCGCGAGACGACGAAGACTACCGCCCAAACTCGCAGAGCGTATAGGGAGGGACGTTAGGGTGGCCACCGAGGTGAAGCGGATGGATAAGCCGGCCATTGAGCAGGCAGTGGAGCAGATCATTGAAAGTATCGGTGAGAATCCGAAGCGCGAAGGACTGCTGGGCACGCCGCGCCGCATCGCGGAGATGTACGAAGAGCTCTTCGCCGGCCTCAAGGAAGATCCGCGGGAGTTGTTGGAGGTCGGGTTCGACGACGAGGATCACCACGAGCTGGTAGTCGTCAAGGACATCCCATTCTACTCGATGTGCGTTCCATCGAAACAGCTGGTCGACGCTGTTGGCGGCAAGAAGCGCGCCGCAGACGTGACGGTTGGAGATTGGCTCTACACGCTGGATCAAGGGGAGGTCCGGACGACGAAGGTCGTCGCAGTGAGTCACCGGCCAGCTCGTGAGCTCGTGCGGATTACGCCGGCAGATTCCACACCATTTTTCGTAACCCCCGAGCATCCCATTATGACCCCCGATGGCTGGCGATCGGCTGGCGAGCTCGACGTTGGCAACAGGATTGAAAGGACTCATCCCCGCCGGTATGCACAGCGGCGGTATCCGATTGTCGAAGGATATGACCTGGGGTATGTGCTCGGTGCCGTCGCGGCGGACGCCTCTATTCAGGATGGGCGCCGTATCAGCTTGTGTGTGCGGGATCGCGATTACGCGCGACGTTTTGCGAGATCCTTCGGGCATGCCTTCGGCAGAACACCTGGGATTGAGCCCCTAAAGGTCCCCAGCGGTTTCCTGAGCCGTCCTGTTCAGATGTACAGGGTCCGAGTTGTCTCCAGTTACATTGCTGGATTGATGCTCAAATGGTTCCGATGTGAAGGCGTAACCAAGCATACGAAGCGCTTCCATCTGCCCCATGGTGTGTTGCGCAGCCGGGAAATGACGCAAGGGTTCCTTGACGGGTACGTAGACGGCGACGGCTACATCCTTCCGAGAACGGGTCGCATGATCATTTCTAGCAACCGCCGCTTCCTCAGGGAGCTGGCGCCCGTCGTGGGTTCGCGCCCGGCTTCAATGGGAAACGGCACAATGCGGCTGTACATCTCTGATCGCTGGCACAAGCCAGGGTGGTATGGTCGCCCCGGTTTCGCGCCTACGACTCAGCCCTACGATCTGCGCGACAGTCGGTGGGTGGGTGTTGCAAATGTCGAAACTCTTCATGCGGATGGCACGAAGCCATATGCAGTCTACACGTTCACCTGCGATCCATACCCGACATTCGCGATCGCAGGCGTGCTGACGCACAATTGCGAACATCATTTCCTTCCCTTCCACGGCGTAGCGCACGTCGGGTACATTCCACAGGGGCGTATCCTGGGCGTAAGCAAGGTGGCGCGGCTTGTAGAGATCCTGGCGCGGCGGCCTCAGGTTCAAGAACGGCTGACAACGCAAATTGCCGACTTCCTCTGCCAGGGTGGGCTCAATGCCGCCGGTGCGGGCGTGGTGATCGAAGCGGAGCATCTCTGTGTGACCATGAGGGGGATCAAGAAGCCGGGCAGTAAGGTGGTGACGTCTGCGACGCGCGGAGTATTCCGCGAGGACGCCCGCACACGAGCGGAGTTCTTCGCCATCGTGGAGGGCAAGAGGTCTTGAGGCCCCCGGGCGCAAACCTTGAAGAGAGGTGATTGTCGATGGTCTCCACGCGACCCCTTGTGCTTTTCGCCGGGATTCTGTTGGCCGCCGTATCACGCCTGATCCCTCACCCTCCCAACGTGACGCCGATCGCGGCGATGGCGCTCTTTGGAGGCGCATACTTTTCTAATCGCGCCGCTGCGTACCTGGTACCCCTCGCGGCGATGGTGCTGAGCGATCTGTTCCTAGGGTTCCATCGCACGACGCCATTCGTCTACGGGAGCTTTGCGCTGATCGTGCTGATAGGGTACGGACTTCGAGGGCGCAGGACCGTATTCACGGTAGCAATGGCAGCGCTGGCGAGTTCTGTCCTCTTCTTCCTCGTCACCAACTTCGGCGTCTGGGCGACCGGCACGCTGTATCCGAAGACCTGGACCGGCCTCGCGACCGCGTACCTGGCGGCGGTTCCGTTCTTCCGGAACACGGTCTTCTCTTTGCCGGGTTCGCGCTTCTGGAGCGATCCCTCCCTGCCTTACGGGAAGACCACCGGCTGGGCAAACCGATCAGGTAGAATAGGAAGACGAAGTCAGTGCCCAGGTGGCGGAACCAGGGATACGCGGGACGCTTAAAACGTCCTCCCGCTTAGGCGGGGTGTGGGTTCGACTCCCACCCTGGGCACCACAGACCGCGAAATTCTTTCCTACCTGAATGCGCGAGCCGCTTTTCTTGAGAAGCGGCTCCGTGTGCGTTATGTTCCTCTTAGCAAGTGGAGGCGGCGCCCGGATTCGAACCGGGGAGTGGGGGTTTTGCAGACCCCTGCCTTGCCTCTTGGCTACGCCGCCCTGACGCTACAAAAATTGGAGCGGGAGACGGGACTTGAACCCGCGACCTTCTCCTTGGCAAGGAGACGCTCTACCACTGAGCTACTCCCGCTAGCGTACATTTACAATTCTACCCGTGTTCGCCTGGCCTACCTCGGTACCCATTATACACAGGTCACGGTTTGCGGAAGAACAGAAACCAGACTAACAAGAG
>VBAP01000120.1 GCA_005882335.1 Candidatus Segetimicrobium genomatis | reverse complement strand
AGCCGTTGATTCCCACTCGCGTGGTCATTGTTCCCCTCCTCCGAGTAACCAGTAGCCACTAGCCAGTAGCCAGTCAACTGCCCCGCGCGAACTTCTCCGGATAAGACTTCATTCCAGCCAACATCTTCCCAATCTCGAAATAGCCAGCCGCAAGTTCCCGATGCAGCGACTCAGTCAGGTAGCCGCAGTCCTTCGCGAAGTCGAGCCACACCTGCGTTTCAGCGCATTCTCCATCAGCATCTACAAGCTTGAGCAGGAAGAGCCTCTGATAGTACCTCTTACGATATCCCTCAACAATCGCCGCCACGATACTTCTTGAGGAACGTCGAATCTGATCCGTAAGCGAGTACCGTTCGTCAATTGGGAAATCCTTCGATGCTCGGTAAATCTCCATCGCGAGCCTATATGCTAGACGATATACCTTTAGTGCTCTGTATCCGTAAGGATCGGCCACGCGCCGTGCCCATCACTTTCTGCCCTCCGAGTCAACGGGACTGCGCTTCGTAGTTACTGGTTACTGGCTACTGGTTACTGGTTACTTTTGATGGGCGTAACCAATCCAGGTTCTGCATGACCTGCGCCTCTCCAGTTCACTCCAACAGGTCGCGCCGGACGAACCTCGACGTTCCTGAGAGATACGAATTGAGTATAGGGGAAACGCCAGGGCCGAGAAAGGTTCAGCTGATGCGCTCGCGCGCCTCCAGCTTCGCCTTGATGCGTTTGAGACGGAAGACGTCCTCGCGGGCCCGTTGCTCCAGCACCGCGGTGATGAAGCGTATCTCGCCCATGATGCGGGGGATGACCACCTGCTCCAGCGCGTTGACGCGCCGCGTCGTCTTCTTGATCTCCTGGCCGATCTTCTTTAGCTTGACCTCCGTCGCGGCGACCTCGAGGATGGCGCGCAGCACCTCTTCAAAGTTAGCAGCACTCTCCACCGTGCGCACGCTGGTGGTGGTCGGGTTATGCCCGCGCTCCAGCAGACTGCGACGGACCTCCTTCACCGAGACCTCGGGGATCTTGGTCCCCCACACGTTCCGGATATCGATGTCAACCAGCACTTCGCGACGGTCGGCCATGGCCGCCGCCTCCAGCGCCTCGCGCCCCTCCCACGCCTTGGCCAGCGCCAACATGACGTAGGCCTCCCCGCAGGCCTTGGTCAGGCGCTCCCGAGCCAGTAGCGACTGCCGCACGACGTTGAAGAAGTCCGCCACCAACGCATCGCGCTTGCGCTTCAGCAGGTCGACACCCTGCACGGCTACTTTGGCCTGCTGCTTGCGCTGCAGCAGGTTCATCCTGGTGGGGCTGACGGCCTCTGGCATCTCTCCTCCCCGTCGAGATCTACCCTGCGATCGATCCGGCGGTCGCGCAGTCCGGCGGTCGCGCGGTCATACACTCCGTGGTAGTGCCACGACTACGCGACTGCCCGACTGCTCGACTGCGCGTTGTCAGACGCGCGTCTTGTCCCGCCACGTCTCCTCCATGAGATCCCCAAAGTAGTACTTGTCGATGTGGTCCTGCTTCACGCGCTTGAGTTCCCCCTTGGGGAACGTGGACAGAAGTCTCCAGGCCAGTGTCAGCGTGTCTTCAATCGAACGCTCGGTCTGGCCCTGGTTGAGGAACCTGCGCTCGAAGTCTTCTGAGAACTTCAGGTAGAGGCGGTCACGATCGGTCAGCGCCTCCTCTCCGATGATGGCCACCAGTTTGCGGAGGTCCACGCCGTTCGCGTAGGCGGAGTACAACTGGTCGCGCAGCGCGCCGTGGTCCTCGCGAGTACGGTCCTTGCCGATGCCATCGTTCATCAATCGAGAGAGGCTGCGCAGCGGGGTGATCGGCGGGTAGAACCCCAGCCGGTGCAGCTCGCGGCTGAGGAGGATCTGCCCCTCGGTGATGTAGCCGGTCAGGTCGGCGATGGGGTGCGTGATATCGTCGTCCGGCATCGTCAGGATCGGCAGCTGCGTGATCGACCCCTTGCGGTCATGAATACGCCCGGCGCGTTCGTAGATCGTGGCCAGATCAGTGTACATGTAGCCGGGGTAGCCTCGGCGCCCAGGGATCTCTTCGCGGGCGGCGCCGATCTCCCGCAGCGCTTCGCAATAGTTTGTCATATCGGTAAGGATGACCAGGACCTGCATCTCCAGCTCGAAGGCTAGATATTCCGCGGCCGTCAGGGCGACGCGCGGCGTGATGAGTCGCTCGATGGCCGGGTCGTCGGCCAGGTTCAAGAACACCACCGACCGGGCTAGAGCCCCGGTGGATTCGAACTGGTCGATGAAGAACGCCGCCTCGCGCTGGGTGATGCCCATCGCGGCAAACACCACGGAGAACTGCTCCTGGCTGCCCAGGACCTGAGCCTGCCGGGCAATCTGCGCGGCAATCTCATTGTGCGGTAGTCCCGCGCCGCTGAAGATGGGAAGTTTCTGTCCCCGCACCAGCGTGTTCAGGCCATCGATCGCCGAGATGCCGGTCTGAATGAACTCCTGCGGACGCTGGCGGGCCACGGGGTTGATCGGCGCACCAATGATCGGCAGCCGCTTTTCGGGGATGAGCGGCGGCAGCCCGTCGATCGGATCTCCCAAACCGCTGAAGCGGCGGCCGATCATCTCCCGTGAGACGCCGAGTCGCGCTACGTCTTCACGCAGACTGATCGAGGTCTTAGCCAAATCCAGTCCGGTGGTCTCCTCGAAAACCTGGATCACCGCGTTTTTCTCGGAGACCTCGATCACCTGCCCGCCCCGCATCGTGTCGTCGGGGAGGTGGATGTTCACGATGGCGCCATAGGCGAGATCCTTGGCACCCTCGACGAAGAGCAGTGGCCCGGAGATGTACGAGATGGATTGGTAACGCTTTGTGGTGAGTTCCATCCTCACGTCCTCCCGTCTTCCCACAATTCGTGACTGGTGACTGGTGATTGGTGACTAGTCACTCGTAGTTGCCCCTGCCGGCTGTGCGGCCTTCTGACCGAAAGCCGCGGGCAGTTTCTCCAGCCACCCGGCGATGTACTGGTCGAACTGGTCTTTCGGCACGTCTTTCATGCGGGCGATCTCCTCGATCGCCTTCAGGTTGATGATTTCGTCCAGGAGCATCCCCCGTTTCAGCGCCGCCAGCGCCTGGTCGTAGAAGACGACGATGGCTTTCAGGATCCCGTGGGACTTGGTCAGCGGGGAGTGGGCGTCATCGGTGTAGGCATTTTGCTGCAGGAAGTCCTCCCGCAGCATCTTGCCGGCCTCGATTACCATCCGCTGATCATCCTGCAGGGCGTCGGGACCCACGAGCTGCACGATCTCCTGCAGTTCTGCCTCCCTCTGCAGCAACGCACCGGCTCGATCCCGCAGCTCCTCGAAGTCGACCGGCATGTGCTCTTTATACCAGGGCTTGAACAACTGCATGTAGAGGCTGTACGACCGCAGCCAGTTGATGGCGGGGAAGTGCCGGCGGCTGGCCAGCTTATCGTCCAGCGCCCAAAACGTGCCGGTAATGCGCAGCGTGGCCTGTGTCACGGGTTCGGAGAGGTCGCCGCCGGGGGGAGAGACGGCCCCGATGACGGTGATGGAACCGCGCCGCTCGGGGTTCCCCAGGCACACCACGCGGCCGGCGCGCTCGTAAAATGCGGCCAGGCGGCTGCTGAGGTACGATGGGTACCCTTCCTCGGCCGGCATCTCCTCCAGGCGGGACGAAATCTCGCGCATCGCCTCGGCCCAACGGCTGGTGGAGTCCGCCATCACGGCCACCTTCACACCCTGGTCGCGCCAGTACTCCGCCAAGGTGATCCCGGTATATACAGAGGCCTCGCGGGCAGCCACCGGCATGTTGCTGGTGTTGGCGATGATAATGGTCCGCTCCATCAGCGGCCGGCCGGTGCGAGGATCCTCCAGCTCAGGGAACTCGTCCAGGACGTGGGTCATCTCGTTGCCGCGCTCGCCGCATCCGACGTAGATAATGACGTCGGCATCTCCCCACTTCGCCAGCGTTTGCTGGGTGATGGTCTTCCCCGACCCGAACGGGCCAGGGATCGCCGCCGTGCCGCCCATGGCGACGGGGAACAGCACGTCCAGCACGCGCTGGCCGGTGACGAACGGTTCCGTGGGATCCATGCGCTGCCTGGTCGGTCGCGCCGCGCGCACCGCCCAGCGGTGCATCATCGTGATCTCGCTGCCGTCCTTGAGGCGGCCGATGGAGTCGGTGATAGTGAACTCACCTTTCTTGATCTCGGCAACGACGCCGCCCTTGCTGGTCGGTGGAACGAGAATCTTGTGCTTGAATCCGAATTCCTGGACCCATCCGATGACATCGCCCGGACCGACCTGGTCCCCGGCCTTGACCGTCGGCTCAAACGCCCACTTCTTCTGACGATCCAGCGCCTCGACGACTGCACCGCGGGCCACGAAGTCGCCCTTCTGCTTGCGGATGGCTTCCAGAGGCCGGAGGATGCCGTCGTAGATGCCGGTCAATAATCCTGGCCCCAGCTCGACTGTGAGCGGATTGCCAGTGCTCTCTACCGGCTCGTCCACATGGAGACCGGACGTATCTTCGTACACCTGAATGAAGGCGGTGTCGCTTTCCAGCCGGATGATCTCGCCCAACAGGCCCTCGGCGCCAACCCGCACAATGTCGTACATCCGCGCGCCCGTCATCCCGCGCGCGATAACGGCGGGGCCGGCAATTTTGATGATAGAACCCTTGATCGTCATCTTCTCCACTCCCAGCTAAGTAGCATGGCAAGCAAGTTGGACAGTTGAAGAGTTGGAAAGTTGGAAAGTTAAGGCGAAAATTCACGTCCAGTCTTTAACTCTCCAACTCTCCAACTCTCTAACTCTGCCATCAGCGCAACTTCACATAGAATCCGATATGCTCTTTGACCAGTCTAGCAATGTAGTCTTCGCCGCTCTCCAGCTGCGCCTTCGGCGCCGGAAAGGGAATGATGATCGGCAGATCGCGGTCGCGCATCAGGCGAGAGACCTCGTCCTCGGTGCCTTGAAGCAGATCCTCGTTGACCGCGGCCAGCCCGTAGTCCAGCGACACGAGCGCGCGCAGGTGCTCGAGGGCCGCTTTGGGATCCGCGGCCTCCCGCACCTCCACGCCCGCCAGCCGGAAGCCGGTCGCGGTCTTACGCCATACTCCCGCCCCCTACACCACTGCCATTTCTTTCCGCACCCGGTCGCGAGGGATCCCCAGCGCCTTGCCCCTTGCAATCAACCGCAGGTTGACGACCTCATTGTATTTCATGGCCAGATAGGCGATGACCACATCTATGCCCAGCGGGTCCTGCAGGTAGAGATCGATTTGCGCCCGCAGCAGGGCCACGTCGATCTCGCGTTCGAAGACCACGGGATCGTCGAGGGAGGCTTTCACTGAGAAACCCAACACGCGAACCGCGTTGAGGCCCTGCTCTGCCGTGGCGCGGTCGGTCAGCCTGAGAAAAACATGTTCAGTCAGCCGGCCGCCCGGGATAAAGAACTTCAACTTTTCTTCCCGGGACAGAGACTCGACCCGTTGCAGTTTCACGGCCGTCTTCACGTTGGTGGCGTCGAGCTGGTACTGCAGGAGGCCGCGCACAACCTGCTCATCGTGTCCCCGTCCCGGTGCGATCCGCAATCCGTAGACCGCGTAGAAACGTTCCAGTCGAAGCTCGAGGCTGAGCAGGTCGCCTGACTCCCGATACGCCGCCAGTCCCTCCGCCAGCGGCAACGCGAGTGGATAGTCCAGACCACCCAGCGCACCCACGACCCCGGCCACATCAGATTGGCCGGCGACCTCTTTGAGCGCGGGCTCGTTCAAACGACCCGCCGGAATCAGGTTGGCAAGGATTTCGTCGTTATGCCGGCCCGCATGTTTCGCGCGCAAGATAATCCGGATATTGGCAAGATCCCAGCGCGTCAGCACGAGCTCGATGAGTTCCCGCGCCTTCCCATCAGCGAAACTAAGTATCCTGCTGGTGGTAAGGGAGAAGTTGCGGGCCAGCGCTTCGTCCACCGCCCGCACCCCATCATGGGTGTGGCTGAGAGCCTCCTGCAGCTCCCGGCTGTAGGGGGTGGAACCCAGCGCCTGCAGAAACGCATCCAGCGCCGGCAGACCGAGCAATTCCTCCATCCGGCCCGCATCGAGCAAGCGGCTGCGCATCGCGCGGACGCGGGCGTTGATGTAGGGGAAGTCAGGCATCGGTGCGCGGTCGGGCAGTCGCGCGGTCGCGCGGTCGCGTCGTTATCCCCATAGCAGGGCGGCGATTTCCGGCGCCAGCAGCGTCTTCACACGCTCGACGCGCGAGGTTAGGGTATTCTCGACGATAAAACGGCCATCATCCGAGATCAGACGGACGCCGCCGCTGATATCGTTGGCCGCCTTCACCTCAGCGTCCAGCTTCAGGTCCCGGACCGCCTGCTTAACCAGGTCCAGGTCTTTGGGGTTCGTTTCGACCGTCATCCGCCCGGACAGCGCGCCCGACGCCTCCCTGATCAACCCGCGAAGGATCGGCCCGTAGCGGACCTTGTCCTGTTGCACGCGGGCGAGTTCCTCCTCGGCGACTGAGAGCACCTCATGAAGTGCTTCATCTTTGGCCTGGAGAACGAGGGCGGACGCCCGCACCTGCGCCGCGCTTAGCGCTCTGACCTCCGCCGCCTTACGCTCCGCCTCCAGCTGTTGTCGCTGGGCGGTCAGATACTCCTGGGCCTCCTGCTTCGCCTCGGCCACCAGCCGTTCCGCCTGGGCACGGGCCTCTCCCAGGATC
>VBAP01000069.1 GCA_005882335.1 Candidatus Segetimicrobium genomatis | reverse complement strand
GATGGAACGTCCAGGTCAGCCCGTCTTTGGATGCCTCCCAGCTCTTGGCCGCCGCAGGCACGAGGTTGAAGTTCTTGTCCAACCGGACGAGCGGGGTGGATAGCACATTGCTCCAGCTGTTCCCGTCGACATTCTGCGGACGTTTGTACACGCTCACAAAGAAGTCCAGCGTGGTCGCCGGCTGGGTCAGGCCGGTCAGTACCTGCTGTTCTGGCGGGGCCGCATCCGCCGGGAGCGGTTTGCCGACGGCGTTGGTGGTCGCACTCATGACCCCGGCGCCCCAGAGACTGAGCAGTAGGATCACCACCCCCGCGAGCAATCTGGACACTGCCATCCTCATCCCTCCCTCAACGCTTCCGCACAGCGATCCGCGGTGAAGTAATACAGCGTACTCCATCGTATTCCGCATCACCTGCCAGGTCACAGAGGACGGGGTCGTTCCTGGTGGCGGTGGCTCGGGGTTCCCCCTCGCTCTCGCGGCTCCGCCGGCTCACGATCGACCCGCAGGCCTCCCGCTTCCTCCTTGCGGCTGGTCTGTCACAGTCTACGAGTTCACGGCCTGCGACCAAGTTGCCGACTGCGCAGCTGCGCTCGGAGGAACCCGCTCGCCGCCGCAAGCAGGGCCGACCTTCCATGACACTAAATCCAGTGGGACGGGTGGAGGAGCCGCGGAGCGACTGGAGGCGAGCCGTGGCCGCCGTTAGCGAGCGCCGCGTCGCGCAGGGTCGGGCCCTGTACACGGAGCGTAGTCCAGCGGAGTTGTACAGGGGGCCCGGAGCAGCGAGCGCGAGCGTTACGCTCGGGCTCGGGGCCCCCGGAAATTTGCTCTGGCGAATTTCTGGGGTGAGCAGGCGAGCCGACTCGGAGCGCAGCGGCCCTCCACCTGCCCCATCCGGATCAGCGGTCACAAAGTATTTGGACATATCCCACAAGTAGGAGCCTTATCCGGACGGCGAGAAGCCGGAAGGGCATGGAGGCCACGCTGCGGGAGTGGCTCGGCCTGCTGCTGCGCTGGATCCACATCATCGCCGGCATCATGTGGATCGGCGACTCGCTGCTGTTCATGTGGATCGACAGCCACCTCTCCCCTGACCCACAGCGGCGCAGAGACGTGGCCGGCGTCACCTGGCTCATCCACGGCGGCGGGTATTACCAGCTAGAAAAACGCCTGCTGGTTCCCGGGCGACTCCCGCCGAGACTGCGCTGGTTCTGGCTGGAAGCGACCGGCACGTGGCTGTCCGGCTTCCTGCTACTCATTCTCATCTACTACATGAGCGCCGATGCCTATCTGATCGACCGCAGCGTCAGGAGCGTGACGGCGGGTCAGGCGATCGCGGTCGGCCTGGGGATGATCGTGGGGGGCTGGCTGCTGTACGACGGCCTCTGGCGTACGTCGCTGCGTGACCGTCCTCTGGTCTTGCTGCCGGTATCGCTCGCGCTGCTGGCGGCGGCCGGCTACCTGGCCACCCACGTGCTCAGTGCACGGGCCGCGTTCCTCCACATCGGCGCGATGCTGGGCACGATCATGGCCGCCAACGTCTGGGTGCACATTCTGCCGCCGCAGTACCGGATGGTGCAGGCGGCGCGGGCGGGACGTGAGATCGACTACTCGCTCGGCGCGCACGCCAAGACACGGTCGACGCACAACACCTACATGACGTTCCCCGTCATCTTCCTGATGATCAGCCAGCACTTTCCGGCGGTGTTCGTCGCGCAGCCCAACTGGCTGGCGTTGTGGCTGTTCTTCGTGTTGGGCGCCGGGGCCCGGCACCTCATGCTGGTCGGGGTCCGCGCCGGGCGGACGACGGCCGCGGTCACCGCGGCAGCGCTGGTGATCCTAGTCTACCTGACGGCGCGCCCGGTGCTGTCCGCACGGAACACACCGACCGCGGCCTACGGCCCCGCGCCGCCCTTTGCGCAGGTCCGCGCCCTTCTCGTGGAGCGCTGCGCCGTCTGCCACTCGGAGACGCCGGTGATGCCGGGATTCGTCGCGCCGCCGGTCAACGTGAAAATGGACACGCCCCAGCAGATCCGTGCGCTGGTAGGACGGATCAGGGTCCGCGCGGTAGAGCAACAGACGATGCCGCCGGGGAACATCACCCATATCACCGATGAGGAACGCGATTTGTTGCGTCGCTGGATCGACGCGGGGGCGCCGCTTCGGTGAATTGACAGCCCCTCACCTTGCATCCTCTCCCCAAGGGAGAGGAAAAAGAGGATTAGGCCGCCCCTGGCGGCCTCCCACCATCTATGGCACTGAGGCGGCGGCGACAAACACGCCCAGCCGGTCTGTGGTGGCAAACACCTGCAGGGTCGCCTGCACCACCTGCGCCTTCAGAGATACCCAGCCTCCCGAGTATCGCAGCAGGTCGGTGGCATGCACCGGATAACGCATCACGATCGTCGCCGGCTTGCTCAGCACCACGGGCGTCTTTGAGACCGAGTACACGGCCTCGACCCGGTACGAGTTGCCATCGAACCGCATTCCCAGCGGAGGAGGCGCGCCGTTGCCGGGATCCAGCGGCGTGATCTTGACATTTGCCTGAGACTCTCCTTCCCGCGGGGCGATGGATCCGTCTGGAAAGACCACCACACATTGCCCGTCTCCCGTGATCACCTGGCCCGGGTGCTGTCCAACGGGAACGGTGGTGGCGCCGGTCTCCGGGGGCATGTTGCTGCCGGCCAGCGCGGGTGGCGGGGCGACCCACCGGTAAGGAACAGGCGGCGCCTCGCCCTCATAAAGAATCCTAACCGGCATCACGCGGCTGACCAGCACAGCGGTAATGACGTAGAGCAGCGCGGCAGCAACGCCCCAGGCAATCGCGCGTCGGCTCACGAACTCCTACGCTCCGTCTGGGCTGCCATCACGTTGGGCTAGCGAAGGACAATGGGATGCGTGGAAAATGCCGGCGGCCACACCACGGCTCGCGTTTTTGGGCGAACCCACTCCCAGATCACGCTGGTGGCATTGAGATTGGCTCCTGCATCCGGATGCCCGGGAGGCGCAAAGAACAACCCGCTCCCATTGGGAAGCGCGCCGGGCGGCAGCCGGATCTGACCGGCGGCCCGCGCCACCGCCGCGGACGACAGAACCGGCGCGTTGGGCAGAACATGCCGAAACAGTGCGAGCCCGCCGGCAAAACCCTCAAGCACGGGCGCGCTGACCCCCTGGCCGTACCGGCGGCGATACTCCTCCCTCACCCATTGCAGTCCCGCCGCCGCATCAGCCGACAGGGCGTCGGCCCGCAGCACATCCCCATCGGGTTTGTCTGAGGCGAACAAACCGACCGCGTCGTCCCCAAGAATCTCACCAAACACGAGATGGCAATAGCTCGAACTGGTGCCGATGCCGGCAAGCAACGGCACTTTTGCCAGGACCAGCGCCCGGCGCATCGCTACGGCGTCGTCGAGATAGGCGGCGACGATCAAGATGTCGGTCCGGGCCTGTGCGACCTGCGTCGCCAGCGCGACGTAGTCCGCACTGGGAAGCGCGTATGGGAGCGCCGCGGCCAGGGTTAGCCCTGAATCTTTCACTTCTTCCAGCGCGCCTTCCGCCACCGCGCGTCCGTACACATCATCCACATAGGCCACGGAGTAACGCAGGCCCCTCCTCACACGCAGCCTGGGGGCCAGCTGCTCCCGGACGAATGCCACCGCGGCACGTCCAAGGGACTCTCCCGTTGGGGCAAAACGAAAGACCAGGCGTCCTGATGCCACCGCCATCCCCAACTGTCCCACGGCGCCGGTCTCCCAGAACACGAGGCCCAGACGCGAGGCCATCTCAGCGGCAGGACGCGAGATGGTGCTCCCGTAACTTCCCAGCACTATCGTGATTCCATGCTGCGCCAGGCGCTGGACGGCAAACGGTGCGGCGTCCCACGAATCCGCATGTTCCAGAAGCACGTGGATGGGTCGTCCCTGCCACCCGCCTGATCGATTCGCATACTCGGCGGCCAGATCCACACCCCGAAACTCCTCTGTCCCACCCGGCCCCTGCCCGCCGCCGGTGGGATAGACAGCGCCGATCACGATAGGCGCGATCGCGGCAGCCGGAGCGACGGCGCCTACTCCGAGAAACAGGATAACTACCGCGACCGCGTGTCGCATCGAGTCTCATCCACTCCCATCATCGTTGTATGCCGGCGCATTCAGCGTCTGCATCCATGCTGCTAGAGCGTTTGCAACAGATTCGCAATGGCGTGTGTCGCCGCCGCCGATGACCAACGGCCGGTGGCCCATCGTTGCCAGCCGAACAATAAACCTGCGGCCAGATTCACGGGAAGGCTCCACAGCCCGTACCCGCGCAGATGCACGGCGGCAAATGCCGTCGCCGCACCGGCGACCGCCACGCCATCGCCCCACCGGGCCAGCCAGCCGTAGACGACCCTGCGGAAAAATGCTTCCTCTGACACCGCGGCGATGCTGGTCGCCACAAGCGCGAGCAGCGTGCCGGGAACCGGTGCGTGCATGGCAAGCATCCTGGCCGCCGTGAACGCCGCGACCCCCACAGCCACCGCTCCGATCCACCAGACGCGGCCTGCGCGGGGGCCGTCTTGTCCAGCCGGCGCGAGAATCCCCAGCGCACCGACAGCCACAATCACTCCCCACCCCGCAGTCGTCGCCACCGGGCGCACGAATAGGGCCAGCCACCCGGCCGCCAGGACCACGGCCCAGATTACACCGGGTAGATGCGGACGCGTGCTCATTGCACCACGATCGTCGACACAACAATCACGCGAGGGTTGAACGGGAAATGATCGTTGGCCACGTACTCGGCCTGCAGGAGATGCGCGCCCTTGGCCACCTCCACCTCCTGATCCAGGCCGTACGTCATCGACACGATCTGCCCGTCGACCAGCAGGTGGATATGCCCTTCATCGGGTGCCAGGCGGGTGGTGGTCTCCTGAATGATGCGGCCCCCGCTCAGTGCCAGGCGGACCCGCACCTTGGTGCCCGCAAGGACGGAACCGGGTAATGGCTCCAGGATCTGCAGTGTTGCCGTGGAGCGGGGACGGGGCTGGTTCACCGCCGGAGCGGCTGCCGGTTTTCCCCGCATGCCGCAGCCGGCGACGACTACCAGAACAAATCCCATCACGGCAGCCACCGCTGCCCGTGACGCTGCCGGCCCTTCGTTGGAGCATGCCGTGCCTGCTGTAATAAGCATCAAATTTCATGGTCGGCGGCTCGCGTCCTGCCGCGTTTGTGTATAATCCTATACTAAGGATGGCGCTCGTAGCAGTAGTCGCCGGCGCCGACCATTCGAAGTGACAACCAGCCCTCGGATTTTGGGATTGGCCTTGCTTGCCGTTGCTCTAGTGCTCCCCCTTCTTGATCCGCACGCCCTGGAGGGCGACCCGTATCACGAGCACATCGTAGTAGGCGGAAGCCCCATCGATCGGGCTCGGGCTCTGGCGGCACACCTGCATCACCTTTCCGTTCCTCTTCGGCAAGAGTCATCAAACCGCATGGTGACGGGCTCCTGCGCCTCTCCAAGCACGGACAACGTTCAGGTGGTATCTGTCCACAGTGGCTCCGCGGCCGGCTCGGCAGTGATTGGCTTCCCGAATACCATCGCGGCGGCCGGCCACTCGGGCGTGCCGATCCCAACACTCACGTCTCCGGTGGTCGTTCCATCCCCTCTTGATACGCTTGAGATCATCTTGCTTGTTCCGGACCCCCCACCGCGCGGATCCTAAGGCCCACTCTCTGCAGCTCAGGTACGCTCTCACCCGGTTTCATTCGACCACGGGGAACGGAATAGATACGAGAGGAAGGATCAAAGATGCGTATCTCCTTCGCGCTATTCGTCGTGTTTTTGGGACTCGCGCTTCCGCTGATAATACTGAACACGGCCACAGCGCATGAAGAGCGAAAAGTGGGTTCGTATCAGCTGGCCGTCGGATGGGCCGATGAGCCCACATACGTGGGGTTCAAGAACGCCGTCGAGGTATTACTCAAGGACGCAAAGGGCAAGCCGGTCTTGAATCTCGGGGACACCCTCAAGGTGGAAGTCATCTTTGGCGATCAGAAGAGCGGTCTGTTGCCCCTCGAGCCCGCGTTTGACGTCGAAGAGGGGTTTGGCACACCGGGGGACTACCAGGCATCGCTCATACCCACGCGACCGGGCACATACACGTTCCATTTCGTGGGATCCATCAAGGGGCAAAAGGTCGACCAGACATTCACCTCGTCGGAGAAGACCTTTGACTCCCCCCATGCCCCATCTGAGGTAGAGTTCCCGGCGAAGGATCCGTCAACCGCCGATCTGGCGTCCCGGCTGGAGCGGCTCAGCCCTCGAGTGGATACTGCACAAGCCGCGGCGACTGCGGGACAAGCGGCCGCGGCGCAGGCCAGGGTTCTCTCCGTTGTCGCCGTTGTTCTCGGCGTCGTTTCACTATTCGCTGCTAGAGGGCGGAGGCGGCCCGCCTGACGTGAAAGGGCTCGCCGTCGCTGGAATGGGTCTACTAGTGGTGCTGGCAGCGGCGCCGGCTGCCCTCGGGCATGCCTTGCTTCGCCAGTCGGAGCCTCCGGATGGCGCCGTGCTTGATGCGCCGCCGGATCGCATCGTGCTCACCTTCACCGAGGAGCCCGAGCCGGCGCTCTCACTAATCAAAGTGGTAGATAGTTCCGGCCGTGAAGTCGAACGTGAGCCGGCCCGGCCCGTTGCCGGTCAACCCCTGAGTCTGCAGCTCCAGATCCCAACGCTGCCAAGGGGCATCTACACCGTCACATGGCGGACCGTGTCGAGAGTGGACGGCCACGTGACCGGCGGCGCCTTCGCTTTCGGCATAGGACTCGCGCCGGCTGGGGCCACCCCCCAGCCGGCCAGCCCTCCCCCGTCGATCCTGGACGTGGCGGCGCGCTGGATCTTCTACGTCGGATTGAGCACACTCCTCGGCGCGGCCTGGGTCTGGGGTGTGGCATTTCCCGCCGTACCCTCTGGGGGCGCGCGGGTCCTTACGCTGGGATGGTTGGTCTCGATGCTTGGGCTCGTGGCGCTGGCCGAATCCCAGCGTGCCGACGCGGGCGTGACGTTTGGCCAGCTCCTCGGCACCGGGGTGGGCAGAGCCCTGGTCTGGCGTGCCGGGGCCATCGTGCTCGCGGGTGCCGCCCTCGCGGCCGGCGTTCACGTTCCACCAAAGCGCCGGCGCGCGGCGCTGATCCTTGCGGCGTGGTGCGTGCTGGGAGCGATTTTCGCACACGTGACGGCAGGTCACGCCGGCGCCAGCACCGGCGTGTGGCGGTGGGCAAAGATTCTCTTCCAGTGGGCTCACATGAGTGCCGCGGCAGTCTGGCTGGGCGGTCTGGCGGCGCTGTTGATCGGCCTACGGGATGTCTCTCACAGTGCGCAGGCCGTCGTGGTCAGACGGTTCTCCGCGGTCGCCGGCATCGCGCTGGGTGTGGTCGTCGCAAGCGGCGTCGCGCGCGCCATCGACGAAGTGGGGACCTGGACCCTGCTGATCTCAACGGCATTCGGCCGCCTGGTTCTCGTGAAGAGCGCTCTGTTGCTGGCGCTGGCGGGGCTGGGCGCGGTCAACCGGTACCGCCACGTTCCCCGAGCACCTCACAGCCTGCCCGGACTTCGCAAAGTAGGAGCCACCGAGCTCGCCATCGCCCTGGCCGTATTTGCGGTCACAGGGTTGCTCACCTCGATGGCCCCGGCGAGCTTGTTGGAGGTCGCATCCCGGCCCGCACCTCTGGTCGTGACGGGAAGTGATTTCGGAACCACCGTGCGCGCCCGTTTGGAAGTGACCCCTGGAACGCCGGGCTTCAACGCATTCGTGCTCCGCCTGACCGACTACGATAGGGGGCAACCGATCACAGCCCAACGCATCGGTTTACGGTTCTCGTCACTGGACCATCCTGACGTCGGGTCTTCAACGTTGACCCTCAACGCCTCGATCGATGGAGCGTATGCAGGACGGGGCAGCAACCTCTCGATTGACGGGCGCTGGCAGATTGCGGTGACAGTGGAACGTGGGGTGAACTCTGTGGAAATCCCCCTGGCGCTCGCTCTGAAGAGTCCGCCTGCGGAAGTCGAAACGGTGCGGCTGCCAGGCCAGCCTACCCTGTACACCGTCAAAGTCTCTGGAGCCGCGGTGCAGGTATATCTCGATCCGGAACAAGCCGGCCCGACAAACGTCCATGTCACGTTCTTCGACGCCGCAGGGAATGAGCTCTCGGTTGGACCGCTGACTGTGATGGCCACTTCCCAGCGCGGAGAGCAAACCACGTTGAAGGTTCTCCGGTTCGGCCCCGGCCACTTCGCGGCCGTGGGTACGTTACCCAGCGGTGAGGTGCAGTTGCAAATCACGGCCGAGCTCAGCGCCGGCCAAAGGCTGCGCACCTCCCTGACGATTCGCCTGTAGCCTCGGCAAGCTCGACGGGGTCAAGGAAGGCGCGGGGCCTCCCATGTAACGGGGAGTGAGATCCGCATCGTCGTCCCCCGGCCGGGTTCACTCTCCGCGGAGATCTCGCCGCCGTGCGCGGCGACCAGGTTTTTGGCAATCGTCAGGCCCAACCCGCTGCCACGGGAGTCGCGTGACTTGTAAAACCGGTCAAACACGTGCGGCAGATCGTCGGCCGAGATCCCCGGGCCGTTGTCGCTGACGGTCACCTCGATCTGCGGGCCGCTTTCGGGCGGCGCGATGCCGCACCGGACCCCGATCTCGCCGCCTCGCGGTGCATGTTGCAATGCGTTGACCACCAGATTCTCGAGCACCTGGCGGATGCGGAACGCATCAACCGCTGCCTGCGGCAGCCCCGGCGCGACGTCGGCCGACAGCGCCACCCCCGCGCCGGCGGCCTGTCCCTGGAACGAGGCGACGGTTTCTGCGATGAGCGCGCCCAGGTCCGTGGGCTCGCGCTCGAGCCGCAGTGCCCCGGTCTCGGCCAGCGCCAGCGTGCGCAGGTCGTCCACCAGACGCGCCAGCAGACGCGTCTCCTCGAGCACCGGGCCCAGATGCGCATCGTCGCGCGGATAGACGCCATCCAGCAACCCTTCCAGATTCCCCTGGATCACCGCAAGGGGCGTGCGCAGGTCGTGGGAGATATCGGCGAGCAGGCTGCGACGCCGCTCGTCGGTCGCCCGCAGCCTGCCGACCATGGTGTTGAACGCGCGCGTCAACTGGCGGACCTCCGGGGGGCCGCGCTCCGGCACGCGCACCGCATAGTCGCCCTCCGCCACGCGTTGCGCGGCGTCCATCACGTCGCCGATCGGGGCGGCCATGCGCCGCACGCCACGCCCCACCGCCAGCATCGCCAGGAACACCGCCAGAAGCAGGACGAGGCCGCCAAACGGCCTGATCAGGAAGAACGGATGCGCGCCACCGGAGATGCCGGATGCGATCCAGTAGGCGATGGTCGACGCGCCGAGCAGCAGCAAGAAGACGAAGCCGAAGAAGAGACCCAGGCGCCAGAAAAACCGACCTCGCATTCCCCGCCATGCCCAGGGCGGGCCCGTCGGCGGCCAGGGCTCTCCCTCCGGCCACCACGGCGGCGGACCATGGCGGAAACGATGATGTCTGGACCAGGTCATTCTTCGGCGAGTTTGTAGCCCACGCCGTACACCGTCAGAATGTACCGCGGCCGGCGCGGATCAGACTCGAGTTTTCGACGGATGTTCTTGATGTGCGCATCGATGGCGCGTTCGTACGATTCAAACGCGACCCCGTGCACCTGGTCGAGGAGTTGCCCGCGGGTAAAGATTCTCCCGGGCTGCCGCGCCAGTGCCACCAGGATCTGGAATTCGGTGGAGGTCAACGTCACCGCGCGGCGTTCGACGCTGACCTGCATCCGCGGCACGTCGAGGGTTAACTCGCCCACGCGGATGGTCTCCACGCCCAGGCGCGCGGCCTCCGTGCGGCGCAGCACGGCGCGGATGCGGGCCACGAGCTCCTTGGGGCTGAACGGTTTGGTCATGTAATCGTCGGCCCCAAGCTCCAGCCCGATCAGCTTGTCGGTCTCATCGACCCGCGCCGTGAGCATGATAATCGGCACGCTACTTGCCTTCCGCAGTTCGCGCGCCACGTCTAGACCGTCCATCCCCGGCAGCTTCAGGTCCAGGACGATCAGATCAGGTTTGGCGGCGCGTGCGGTGGCCAGCGCCCCCGTGCCATCCGAGGCGCTGACCACACTAAACCCCGCCCGCTGCAGATAATCACGGGCAATCTGCACGATTTTCGGTTCGTCATCCACAACGAGTACGGTCCTCATCATGCCCTGCGCGTGTGGAAGAGAGGGGCGGCTCCACCCCTCTCGCTCCCACTAGACGGTTCCAGTCTCTCGCTTTTCCTCGTGCGCCCGGCGGTGCCATTCTTCGAACATCGGAGGCACACCTTTCCCGTACTGTCCGTGGTAGCCGCCCCAGGGACGCCAGAACAGCCCCTTCAGGAGGCCGAAGAAGATGAAGAAGAACAGCAGCGGGAAGAGAAACCCGAAGCCGAATGGGTGGAACCCGTAGAACGGACCGTAATATGGATACGGCATGACCCCCGACGGCGGTGGAGTAATCTTCCCGCTCTCAGCGACTCCGCGCGCGATGCCGGCGTTATAGGCAATTCCCGCAACACCAGCGGCCAGCAGCAGCACCAGCACAATGCCGAC
The DNA here is from genome assembly GCA_005882335.1 of Candidatus Segetimicrobium genomatis. Lineage (GTDB taxonomy): Bacteria > Sysuimicrobiota > Sysuimicrobiia > Sysuimicrobiales > Kaftiobacteriaceae > Telluricultor. The sequence goes on along the minus strand of VBAP01000069.1, from coordinate 18,673 downwards.
AATGCCTCTCGTTCCCATGGTACATCCCCTTTCTCCAATTGACTTCGACCACATTGTCGCTGGGAAAGTTGAATGGAATGTGAATGCATGCGGGATGAATTACGCAGGATTCATTCCGCGTATGCTCGAAGGCGCCAAGTTACATCTCATCAGTCCCGTCGTTTAGACGAAGGAGGAACCACGTGATCCGGCGACAGTTGCGTGATACGCTGTTCGTGCTGCTCACCGCCGCCCTGGGTATCGCGCTCCCGGGATGGGCGGCACCCAGCGGGGGAACCCTTCGCGTCGGCATCGACGTCGACGCGGGAACGCTCGATCCCCGTCTGGCCAACGACACCACGGCCCGCCGGGTCATCGAGCAAGTCTATGATGGTCTGATCGAACTCGATCCACAACTGCGACCTCGTCCGGCGCTGGCGGAGTCCTGGACACAACTCACGCCCACCGTCTGGGTGTTTAAGCTGCGGCAGAACATACATTTTCACGACGGCACTCCGTTGACCGCCGCCGACGTGGTGTTTACATACTCCACCATCCTCGATCCGGGACTACGGGCTCCGTTGCGAGGGCTCTACACGCCGATCAGCCGGGTCGAGGCCGTGGACAACGAGACTGTCCGGTTCACGCTCAGCGCTCCCTACGCCCCGCTGCTGAAGTACGCGGACATGGGCATCGTCTCGAAGGCCGCCGTAGAACGGCTCGGGGCCGATTACGCCACCCGGCCTCTGGGAACGGGTCCGTACAAGTTCGTCTCCTGGCAGCGCAACAGCCGGATCGTGCTGGAGGCCAACCCGGAGTATTGGAAGGGCCAGCCGCGCTTGAGCCAGGTGGTCTTCAACATCATCCCGGACAACACGACGCGCGCGGCGGCACTGGAATCCGGCGACGTGGACCTCATCCACTCGCCGCTGTCGCCGCAGGATGTGGCCCGGCTGCGGAGCGCGCCGCGTGTCAGCGTAACCGAGATGACCGGCCTGGGCATCACCTACCTCAACATGAACACGGTGGATTCGATCGTCCGCGACGTCCGGATCCGCCGCGCCCTGGCCTCGCTGTGCGCCAGATCTATCGCGAGATGGACAAGCCTGCCACCTCGGTCCTCCTGCCGGCCTGGGCCGGGGTCTTCACCGACGAGATCGTCCAGCCCGGCCACGATATCACCCGAGCCAAAGCGCTGCTCGCAGAGGCGGGGTGGACCGACTCGAACCGCGATGGCGTGCTGGACAAGGACGGACAGCCACTCTCTCTGGTCATCCGCACCCACAGCGAAGATCCAAACCGCGTCCAGGTCGTCGAGTTGCTGGTGAGCATCCTTCGCTCCTCGGGCATCGACGCGCGCGCGGAGATCACGGAATTCCCTGCCCTGGTCCAGGCGCTGCTCGCGGGGAACTACCAGGTGGCCCTGCTGGGCTGGCTGGGCCTGGTCGACCCCGACCGGGGCATGTACAACCAGTTTCACAGCAAGGGGAGCCAGAACTGGGAGAAATACAACAACCCGCGGGTCGATGCCCTGCTCGACGAGGGACGGCAGAAGTCCGACCCCGCGGACCGGGCGCGAACCTACCGCGACGTGGCGCGCATCATCGCATCGGATCTGCCGTACTATGTGCTGACCTATCAGGGGTACATCGTGGGCATCAACCGGCGGGTCCAGGGATTCGTGCCGATTCCCAACGGAAGCTTCCGATCGCTTTGGGGAACGAGCGTCCCCTGAACTGGGCGGAGGGAGGCTGGGGCCGCCGCCGCCTTCTTCCTGCGCATGGTCCGCTACGCCGTCCGCCGCCTGCTCCTCGTGGTCCCCGTCGTCTTGGGCGCGGCGGCCGTCGCGTTCGCGTTGTTGCTGCTCCTGCCTGGGGATCCCGCGGTCGCGCTGCTGGGACAGGAAGCATCGGGCGCTGAGCTGGCGCGCTTTCGCCACTTGCTGGGGCTGGATCGTCCGGTTCCCATCCAGCTCGGCCTGTACATCTGGCGGATCGTCCACGGGGATTTTGGCCGGTCCGTCACGCTGAGCGCTCCTGTCCTGCAGCTCATCCTCTCGACACTGCCGGCCACACTGGAACTGGCCATCTCTTCCATCATCCTGGCGATCGCAGCCGGCATCCCTCTGGGGCTGCTGGCGGCGCGCCACCGGGGGACGCCGGTCGACACCGGGACAATGCTGCTGGCCCAGTTGGGGGTCTCCATGCCGGTCTTCTGGCTCGGGGTCCTGCTCATCTTGCTCTTCGCAGTCAAACTGAACTGGCTGCCGTCATTCGGCCGCGGAGCCCCGTTCCTGTCCTCGGTGATAAGGGCAGACCTGCCCGCGCTCGCGGACAGCATCCGGCATCTGTTCTTGCCGGCGTGCACGCTGGCGTTCTTCAACCTTGCCTTGCTGAGCCGCCTCACGCGTTGGGCCCTGCTCGAGGTGCTGGAGGAAGACTATGTGCGCACCGCCCGCGCAAAAGGACAGCGCGAGCGCATCGTGCTCTACCGGCACGCGCTGCGCAACGCGCTCCTGCCGATCGTCACCATCGTCGGCCTGCAGTTTGGCAATGCGCTCGGCGGCGCGGTGGTCACTGAAACGATTTACGGCTGGCCGGGAATGGGCCGGCTGGTCGTGCAGGCGATCGGGCAGCGAGACTTTCCGGTCGTGCAGGGGGCCGTGCTGGTGCTCGCGCTCATCTTCTCACTGGTCAACATGGTGGTTGATCTTACCTATGCGCTCATCGACCCGCGAATCCGCTACGGGTAAGCGACCGGCCGCACGCCGCTCTGCACCGTATGGTACAGGGCGCCGCCGTCATCTGACCCCCTCGGCGCGCGTCGGCGCCGCGGTGCTGATCGTGATCGCACTGGCGGCGGGGGCGCCCTCGATCTTCACACGCGCCAGCCCCGATCAGGTCGACATCCTGACCCGCCTGGCGCCGCCGTCACATGCGCACCCCTTGGGCACGGACAACATCGGCCGCGACCTCCTGGCCCGGCTCGTCCACGGCGCCCGCATCTCGCTGACGGTGGCCTCGATATCAGTCGGGGGCGCCGTCTGCATCGGAGTCACGCTCGGGCTGCTGGCCGGATACTTGGGTGGATGGATAGAATCGGTCGTCATGCGGATCGTCGACGTCTTCCTGGCCTTTCCCGCCATTCTGCTGGCCCTGGCCCTGGTGGCGGTCTTGGGCGCGGGAGTCACCAGCGTGGTGACCGCGCTGACGCTGGTGTTCTGGACGCAGTACGCGCGCGTGGTACGCGCCACTGTGCTCGCGGAAAAGCAGAAGGTCTACGTCGAAGCCGCCAGAGCCATCGGGGCGGACAACGGCCGCATCGTGATCCGCCACATCCTGCCCAACATCTTGTCGCCGGTGATCATCCTGGCGACCCTGGGGATGGGAACCGCCGTGGTCGCCGAGTCGACGCTGTCCTTCCTGGGGATGGGCGTGCAACCGCCGGCACCGTCGTGGGGGTGGACGCTGGCGTTTGGGACCCGCTACCTCCGTGACGCCCCGCACATCGCCACCTTCTCGGGCCTGGCGATCATGCTGACGGTGCTGGGATTTAACTTGCTCGGTGATGGTGTGCGCGACATGCTCGATCCAAGGTTCCGCCCGCAGTGACATCGACACAGGAGGATGTGATGCCTACCCGGACCTACCGCCCCATTCACGTGGCGACGCTGGCTTCAGGCATGGATCTCGTCCTGCCGCTCCACGAGATCATCGGAGACCAGCCTGGCCCCACGCTCGGCATCTCCGCCGGCATCCACGGTGAGGAGGCCGTGGGCGTGGAGATTGTGTATCGCTTCATGCAGACGCACGACCCGGGCGCCCTGCGCGGCCGGCTGCTCGTCTTGCCGGTCGCCAATCCATTCTCATACGCGACGATCAGCCGGCACACGCTTATCGACGGCGGCAATCTCAACCGTGTGTTCCCCGGGAATCGCGACGGCCAGCTCACTGAGCAGCTCGCCTTCGCCATGACCGAGCAGTTCCTGCGAACAATCGACTACTATGTGGACCTGCACGCCGGCGGCGCCTACCCCACGGTGGACTACGTGTACATCCTGAATGCCGAGCCGCTGTCGCGGGCATTCGGCTCACCGCTGCTGTACCGGGCGAAGGAGATGCTGGCGGGAACGTCGGTCACGGTCACCAGAGAGCGCAGCGTCCCGTCGGTGGTCGTGGAGTTGGGCGGTGGCGATGTCGAGCAAACGTCCTACGTGGCGCGCGGTCTGCAGGGACTGGCCAACATCCTGAAGACGCTGGGGATGCTGCCGGGTGATCCAACACCCCCGCCGCCGCAGGTCGTGCTCCATGAAATTACTACGCTCCGGCCGCACCACGGCGGTCTGCTGGTGCCGGAGGTGACCGAACTCGGCATCGAGGTGAAGGGCGGTCAGGTGCTGGGCCGGATCGTCAGTCCATATTCATTTGAGGAACTGGAAGTGCTGCGGTGTCCATTCGATCGCGGCATCACGGTGCTGACCCACCGCACCGCCGACGCCGTGGAGCCGGGCATCTACGCGTACATGGTCGGGAACCTGGCGACGGCCGAGCGATAAAGCAGGACTGCCTTCATCCGTCACCGAAGGGCGCCCCAGAGTTCCACGGAGGCATTCCTCAGGGAGGCGCGGGCGATGGAGACGCAGGAATTGCTGTACGTCACCTGCCGGTCGTGTTCATCGCAGGTCCCCACAGGGCTGCCCCTGACAGGCGCAGTGTACGAGATCCCCCTCGAGCAGCCTCACAAGCTCACCTGCCCCAACTGCGGGGACGTCGCGACCTACACCAAAGCGCAATTTCATATCCTGGCCGCCCCAACAAAAAGATAGCAGGTGGGGTGAGACCGGACGCCCCTCGGACCGGGAAAGCGAAGTGCGGCTATGGAGTGATTGAGTTACGGGTCCCGGTTCCGAGGGCCGTCCGGTCTCACCCAGGAACGCACCAGGAGATCCAAGCAGGCGGGATGAGGACATCGGACAGAGGGGACCAGTAACTGAGTCACTCCTTAGCCGATCTTCTGGTCCCCGGTCCAAGGTCCTCAGCCCGCCTCCGCGGCGGTAAGGTCGTTTCAGGAATACTTCAAAGGAGATAGCGCGGCGCGAGAGCCGGGTTTGACCCGGTCCCCGCGCCGCGCGAATTGCTAGATCTTCACCTTCACCAGATTGGGGTCGATTTGTTCCAGCAGCGAGAAGTCCGCGTAGTCCTTTAGCTTCGGTGACTTGTCGATGTTCTTCAACTCCCGGAGGAACGAGGTGATCGTCTCGCTGCCTTTCACGAATGAGTTGTCGACGACCATGGAGTAGGTGTTGCGGTTCATCATCTCCCGCAGTTCCTGCTTGGGAATGCTCAGGGCCGGGGAGAGGATGTTGATCGTCTCATCCCGGTTTGAGTTCACGAAAGTTGTCGCGGTCTTCAACGCCCGCAGGATGCGTCTGATGGTCTCGGGGTTCTTCTTCAGGAAGTCCCGCGTCACCTGAAGGGTGGTATGGAAGTCCATCCAGTTCACCGGCCCCGTCTTGCCGGGAAGGGCCGAGAGCTTGCCGCTGAACAGGAACGTCCCGCCGGCCCCGATGCCCTTGGTGACCCAGGGTTCCCAGGCCGCCATGGCGTCGATGTCGCCGCGGGAGATCGCCGCGACCTGGTCCGCGGGAGCCATGTTGATGAACTTGATCTTATTGATGTCGACGCCGAGCTCCGTGGCCATGTTCCGGATGGCGATCAGCACGCCGGCCCCGTTCACCATGCCGATGCGCATGCCCTCCAGGTCCTTGGGGCTCCGCAGCGTCAACCCTTTGCGCCCGACCACGGCCTGCGTCCCGGCTATGTTTGCCAGCGGGGTGACGATGATAGCGGGCACGCCGCTGGCCTGCACGATGATCACCGTGATGTTGGTCTCAAAACTCACCGGCGCGCTGCCGCCGGCGATCAACGGCCCGATGTCCGGGCCGGATTGCACCAGCCGGTTCCTGATCCCCATCCCCTGCGCCGCGAAGAACCCTTTTTTGTCGGCGATCACCTGCTGGGAGGAGATCTGCGCATCAATCACACCCCAGGCCGTGACCTCTTTGAGCTCCGGCGCTGCCGCCAGGGCCGACTCCAGCTGAGGCCAGAGCCCGTTGCGAAGATGCGGAAGTCCCAGAACGGTCGTGGCTCCGACCGCCGAAACGTACGCCAGAAATTCTCGCCGTGTGAACTCGCCCACCGCTCCACCACCTCCTCCAGTCTGGCCCTACCGTTCCAACGCGTGCGCGTATCCCCCCTTTCGCCAGCGGAATAACCGTGCCTCGACCCGCCCCAGCAGCAGGCTGAACAGCGTGTATTCCACGCCGATCAGCGAGGCCGCCAGGAACATGTTCGCCATGCGGAAGAAGTTACGGGAGTCGATGATCAAGTAGCCCAGCCCCGCGTCGGCGCCGATCATCTCCGCCACGACCAGGGCCGAGAACGACAAGGCCAGACTGACCCGCATCCCCACGAAGATATTCGGCAGCGCCGATTTCAACACCACCCGCCGAAAGATCTGCATCTCCGACGCTCCCAGGCTGTAGGCGGACCGGATCAGCAACGGGTTCACACTCTTTACACCGTCGACGGTGTAGGCCAGCACGGGCAGGAAGGTCGCGTAGGCGATAAAGACCAGTTTCGGAAGCTCGCCCACCCCAAACCAGATGATGAAGATCGGGAGCAGCGCAAACGGCGGGATCGGCCCGACCAGATCGAGCAGCGGCGCGGCAATGCTCTCCAAACGCCGGGAGCGGCCGACCAGGATCCCCACCACCACGGCCACGGACGTACCCAGGCTGAACCCGATCAGCAGCCGCCAGGCGCTCTGTAGTATGTGGAGGTACAACACTCCCGTGCCCAGGAGATCGCGGCCGGCCCGAAGCACCATTGTCGGAGAGGGCAGGAAGACAGGGTTGAACACCTGGTGGACCGCGTTGTACGCAGCCAGGAGTTGCCACGCCAGGAAGAACGTGGCGATCGTGACCCACCGGGTGTAATCTACCGCCGCGGGACCTACCCGCCGCAACCGCCCGAGCTGTGCCACGTCCTGCATCGTTGTCTCCTCCTACTCCTCCGACAGGGCTGCCGGCTCACGCCTGACAGACGATTTTCTGTCCACCATCAGCATCTGCTCAAGCGCTTTGACGTACTCGAGAAACTGCGCCGCGTGCGAGTCGCGAGGCCGGGGCAGATCCACCGGGATGATCCCCTCCAGCGTGCCGCGCAGGTTCATCACCGCAATGCGGTCCGACAGCGCGACCGCCTCGGGAATGCTGTGCGTGACGAATACCACCGTCGGGCGTACCTGCAGCCAGATGCGCAGGAGTTCCTGGCGCATGGCCTCGCGCGTCAGCGCGTCCAGCGCGCCGAACGGCTCGTCCATCAACAGCACGGTCGGCTCGTTGGCGAGTGCCCGGGCGATGCCCACCCGCTGCTTCATGCCGCCCGAGAGCGCATCAGGATAGACGTGCTCGAATCCGGTCAGCCCGACCAGGGCGATGTAGCGTTGCGTCATCTCTTGCGCGGTGCCGGCGGGGACCCCGCGGACCTGCGGTCCAAAGGCGATATTCTCATGCACCGTGTACCAGGGGAACAACGCATACTCCTGGAAGACAACGCCCCGGTCGGCGCCAGGACCTTCCACGGTCGTCCCATCAATGAGGATCCGCCCGCGATCGGGCTTGATGTACCCGGCGACGAGGTTCAGCAGGGTAGACTTCCCGCACCCTGAGTGCCCGAGGAGAGAAAGAAATTCGCCCTGCGCCGCTTGCAGCGTCACCCCGCGGAGCACGAACCTGCGGCTCGAAGCGGTAAACGGATCGAAGCTCTTGTAGACGTCTTCGATGGCCAGCTTCACGGTGGCTCCTGGAGTGTCGGTGGCTGCTTGAACTCATTCAGTACGATACGATCAGTGGGCTTCCTGCAGGAAACGGGCTGGACAAAAAAACAGGGACGCAGGAGACGATCTCCTGCGCCCCTGTCTCGAGACGGAGTTGTTTTTGGGTTAACCGATCGCCCGAACTCCCGACGCCTGGGGACCCTTCTGGCCCTGCGTCACCGTGTACTCCACTTTCTGTCCCTCGGTGAGGGACTTGTACCCGTCACCCTCGATGCCGCTGTAGTGCACGAAGACGTCCTTCGTGCCGTCTTCCGGGGTGATGAACCCGTACCCCTTCTCGCTGTTGAACCACTTCACGGTCCCTGTTGCCATGCTCTTGCTCCTTTGACTGCAAGCTATCACAGACCCAACCCGATTCTGTAACGCCCGTATATTATAAAACGGATCACCCGCACGTTCAACCCCCTGAGGCTGCCGGAAACGTGACGGCTGCCTCGAAGGAAGGGCCGGGGACAAAGGGAGAATCCGGGCGGAGTATCGTTGGCTGCACTGAGCAGGTGCCAAAGGAGGCGCCGTGTTTCTCTCACTCGATTTCATCTATCTTCCCAGCCGTGATTTCGACGCCACGCTGGAGTATTACACGAAGCGGCTGGGGGCTGAGCTGGTCTGGAAAGTGCGCGGGATGGGAACCGTTGTGGCCCACGTGAAACCGGCCGGCTCCGGACCGGCCCTGCTCCTGTCCGAGCATCTCGAAGGGGCGGTGCCGATCTTGATCTACCGCGTCGCCGACTTCAAGAAAACTGTTACCGATCTCAAATCACATGGGGTGAAGGGGACGCAACTCGAAATTCCGCATGGCCCGTGTTTCAGTTTTGAAGCCCACGGAGGCCAGCGCCTTGCCGTCTACGAACTCGTACGGCCTGAGGCCGCCACCATGTTCGAAGGACGCATCGATCCGTGAAGAATCTACAATCCGACGAGGCGGTCGAGCCCGATGCGGCCGGCCCCGGTGAACACCAGGGCGAGGGCCTGCGCCATCAACGCAAACTCGAACTCCCATCCACCCTTTTGATCCATGAAGGCGACTTTCTGCATCCTGCGCTTGACCAGCCAGATCGCCACCAGCATGTCAATCGCGATGCCGGCGGCCAGGATCCGCGTGCCCAGGCCGAGGATAAGCAGCGCGGCGCCGACCGTCTCCAGCAACACCACGACCCAGGCGAAGAACAACGGCAATGGCACGCCCATCTGTTTCAGCCAGCCGGCGAAGCCGGCCGGACCTTTGACCGTTCCCTTGGGGTTAAGTTTCAGCCACCCGTGGAAGGGAAAGGTGACACCCAGTGCCAGGCGCAGAATCAACGGGCCCCAATCACTCATCGGCAAGAAGAAATGTTCCAGCATGGCCACCCTCCAGTCAGGCTAGAGTCCTGCACGAGCCGTGAGCAACACACCGTTTTGGGACGGGTCGCGAATCAGGACCCCCTCAGGATGTTGATCTCCTACGATCCCAGCCGCCCGCACCCGGGCTGTCACCCGAGCCAGCTCCGCCTGGTCCGGCAGCACGACGGTAAAGTACCGCAGGCCGACCGCGTCCGGTGGGGGCGGCGGGGCTCCCGCACCCTTCCAGATGTTCAGCCCGATGTGGTGGTGATAGCCGCCCGCAGACAGAAACAGCGCGCCGAAGTCTCTGGCCATGGAGTACAGGAAGGTTGCCTGGAATCCCAGCACGTCCTGATAGAATTGCCCAGCCGCGTCGAGATCAGCGACGTGCAAATGCACGTGCCCGATCCTGGTCTCGGGATGCGCCCCGGTCCATGGTGACGGGTTGCGCTCGAGTTCGCCGAGGAGTTCCTCCGGTTCCAGCGGTCCATTGCCGAGGCGAACCAGCTCCTCTGGCGCCGGCCACTGTTCGCGTGGAAAGTCCCAGGCCAGCTCGATGCCGTTGCCTTCCGCGTCGGGAATGTAGATCGCGAGGTGCGTGTAGTGATTCACCATGCCCTGAACGTGCGCGTGTGTGTCCACGATGCGCCGCAGCAAGTGCGCCAGTTCCCAGCGGGTCGGCACCAGGACCGCGAAGTGATACAGTCCTGTTGTGCCGCGCACCCGCCGGGCGCCAGGCAATTCGGTCAACCGCAGCAGATCGCCGCTCCCGCCACCAAGGCCGGCCGTCGTATCCTTCCTCCAGTGCAGCTTGAAACCCAGGACGGATTGGTAAAAGGCAATCTGACGATCCAGGTCCGCTGCGGTCAGGTGGACGTACCCCAGCGTCGTAGCTGGGTGAATCACAAATTGCTGCTCTGTCTGCACCTGCGCCGGCATAACTTCTCCCCACCTGTGCCTGATTAGTCGCCTACTCTTCCCCCTGATTCTACAACCCAGCACTTCCTATTGTCAAGTTACTTATTTTATGTTAGAAATAGCGCGGAAAGAAGAGAGAGCCGGGCGCTGATTCCGTCCCGGCTCCGCATGAAGTATACACCCTCAACGTGGGAGGGTCGTGAAATCCCCCGAGTAGACGCCTCTGGTCGGAACTTCGTTGGCCCGCGGCCCCGTGTACCGGACCACAAACAAGCCATTCCGCGTATCGTTGAAATAGATAAGCCCGTCTTTCACGACTGGGAAGCTCCAGGCCCATACGTCCGGGCTGTCGCGGAATCCGAATTGCACCGCACTCGGCGGCCTGGGCACATAGACGCCGGCCTCGCGCGGCGCCGCCGGTGTAGAGAGGTCCCATGCCCGCAGCCCGCCTGCATACCAGGTGAAGAACCCGACGTTGGCAAATACCGTCGCCTGGTGCGAAGAGAACTCCCGGAGGTATTTGGGATCGCCTGACGCATCGAGCCGGCAGCTCTCCGGTCTGTCCTCCGGCAGCATGAAGCCGCCGACGATCTTGGGGTTGGCCTCAGACGAAATGTCAATGACACGGTACCATGACCACGGGCAGGTCGTGGTGCCGTTGCGTTCATCGCCGACCAGCACGTAGGGTTTCCCCGGAATCGCCACGGCGGTGTGGGTGACGCTGTTGAATGGCGGGTGCCAGTCGATCCGCGCCGCCGGATCCGGATTCACCTTCCGCAGGCACAGTGCCGGATCGCGGTTGGACGAGGCGTCTCTCGTAACGGTGTTGGCGACGCACGTCTTCGCCTTCGCTTCGTCGGCCAGGTTGGAACTGTCCACGAGGAAGAAGCCAGCATTGAGGTTGGCCATGTACACTCGAGTGCCGTCGGGGCTGACCGTCATCGAGTGCAGCAGGTTGCTGACCGAAGCCGGCTGTTGCGGCCCGAACTTACCACCGAAGAGGAACCGGGACTGCACCCGCCCCGTCAGATCAATCGCCTTGAACGGAAACTGATCCTCCCCGAATCTCTGCCGCGGATCGTTGAGGTCCACCTGTTCCGTGGCGGGGACCGCCGGGTCGAGGGTGAACGACGCGATCTGTTTTGGAACGACGCCCCGGGCCGCGTCGGTCAGATCCAAGACCCGGAGGTCGGGGAGCGCATCTCCGCCGGTGATGGACACATACGCCAGGATGCGGCTCATGTTTTTGGGGTCGCGCCAGAGGAAGAATTCGTGCCAGACGCTGGTGCCAAGGTCAAACTCGGTCTGCAGGACCGGCCGGGTGCAGTCGGCGATGTTGTAGAACCGGAACCTGTTCACCGCCCCGGGTACATTCGTAGGATTTTCCATCGTCGAGCCCGGATCAACCTGAAAGTGACCGATCGCCAGCAGGTCGAGGTCCTCGATCGCCTTCAGTTCCCGCGAAGAACTCAACCCGATCCCTGGAATGGATCCGACCACCGCCGGATGGGCGGGATCGGCGATATCCACGATCAGCACGTCTTGCAGGCCGTTGCGGCTTCCCACGTAGGCGCAATGTTTCGCGATCCCCAGCGCAGAGTTCATCCCGCGGGGGACCCCGCTGCCTGACATCCGGCTGCCGGCCGGATTGACCAGCGGATTCGCTCCGACCAGGGTGAAGTTGACGGCCTGGGGCAGTTGCGTCCTGTCCAGCCGGGCCGCTCCCAGCCCGACCGGCATTTCTTGAGAGGCCGTTTGCTGCGGTTGTCCCGCCATCGCGAACGCGATCAGCGGGAGGAGCAGGACACACGCACGGGCGGCCTTCTTGGTCGTAGGAATAATCATCTCGCCTCCTCCGCACTCGAAGTATCTCCCAGCAACCCTGTAGGACGCTGGGGGCGGAGGACCGCGAGACCTATCTCGACAGGGAGATCGATCCGGCATGTGCCGTCACTTCCCTGTACGCCGACTGCATCGCAGACGGGGCTGTTGCGCATATTGCACGGCATCGCAAAGGACTCCTTCGTGCATCGTGTGGACAGGGACGCCGGCAGCCGCGCGTCGAAACGCGCAACGTGCCCTTTGTCAGGGTGATGAACCTTTCGAAAACTTACCGCGTGGGCCGGCAGGCCATCCCGGCGGTGCACGGCGTCACCCTGGACGTGCCCGACGGCAAGATCGTCACGCTGCTGGGACCGAGCGGCTGCGGCAAGTCCACCACGCTGCGCTGCATCGCCGGACTGGAGCGTCCAGACGACGGCGAGATCTTCTTCGACCAGCGACCGCTCTTCAGCCGCGCGCGGGGCATCGCTGTCCCACCGGAACAGCGGAACGTGGGGATGGTCTTCCAATCGTACGCCATCTGGCCGCACCTCACGGTCTTCCAAAACGTCGCGTACCCGCTGCAGGTCCGCCGTCTGCCTCCCCGGCAGATTGCCGAGCGGGTGCGGGAGGTGCTCGTCCTGGTCGGCCTCTCGGGACTTGAGGACCGGCCCGGACCCTACCTCAGCGGCGGACAGCAGCAGCGGGTCGTCCTGGCCCGCGCCCTGGTGTACCGGCCTGAAGTGTTGCTGCTGGATGAGCCCCTGTCCAATCTCGACGCGAAAGTGCGCGAGCAGGTCCGCGAGGAACTGCGCTCCCTGCAGCGCCGGCTGGGCATCACGACGCTCTATGTGACGCACGACCAGCTGGAGGCGCTCGGCCTCTCCGACGTGGTCGCGGTGATGCAGGCCGGCGGGATCGTGGAGATGGGCAGCCCTCAGGACCTCTACGCCAGACCCGCGCACCCGTTCACCGCCTCGTTTCTCGGAGAGATCAGTTTCATCAGCGGAACCGCGGCATCGGCGGATGGCGAGATGGTCGAGGTCCTCACCTCGTGCGGGCTGTTGCACAGCCTGCGGTCGGAACGCTCGCTGGCGGGGAAACCCGTGGTGGCAGGCGTCCGTCCGGAACACGTCAGGCTGAGCCGCGACCGTCCCCGGGACCAGACGAACGTCCTGGAGGGTACGGTGGTGTCCTCACTGTTCGAAGGGACCCGCGTCAAATGCCGCGTCGCCGTCGGCGACGTCACGTTGCTGGCATACGGCGACGAACTTTTCACGCTCGACGAACGGCTCTACGCCTCGATCGAGCCGAAGCACCTGATGCTGCTCCCTCATCTCGCCCGCTGAGCAGTCATTGCGAGCGGCGAAGCCCCGTGGCAATCTCCAGTCAAGGAGATCGCCACGCCCCTTCGGGGCTCGCGATGACAGACGACGGGACTCTAATCCGCGATCTGCGTCCTGCTCGCCCGCCGGGCCCCAGCAACGAGGACCACAGACACCAGGCTGACCACCACACCCAGCGCGGCCATGCGTCCGTGCAGGCCGTCGATCCAGAGGTGGTAGAGCAGCGGGCCCACCGGCTCGGAGCGCGGTGTATAGAGGAAGAGCGAGGTGCTGAATTCCCGCATGAAGATAGTCGCCAGAATCGCCCACCCCGCCATGAATCCGGGGCGCAGCAACGGGAAGAGGACGCGCCGGAACGTGTGCAGGAGCCCGGCGCCGCACACCCGGGACGCCTCCTCCAGGTCCGTGTGCACCTGGACCATCGTACTGGTCATGGCGCGAAGGCCGTAGGGCAAAAAGCGCGTGACGTAGGCAATGAGCAGGATCCATACCGTGGCATAGATCGGGACCGGCAGCCGCACGTAGCCCCAGAGCAGCCCGATCGCCAGTGCCGTGCCCGGAAACGCCCACGGAATGAACGTCAGGAGTTCGAGGACGCCACGGCCTGCGACGCGGGTGCGGACCGTCAGATACGCCACGGCTGAGGCCAGCAGCATTCCCAGGGTGGCGCCCGCGACGGCAAGCATCGTGCTAATCCGCAGCGCTCGTGCCACACGGTCGCTGGTGAGCAAGAACGCATAGTGCTTCAGCGTCAGCTGTCTGACCGTCTCCCACGTCGGGACCGAGTAGAACGGCAACAGCGAAGTCAGGAGGAGGACGCAGAATGGTAAGAGCACGATCAGCGCGAGCAAGAGGATGGCCCCGGCCGAGGCCACATACTGCCACGGGCCCAACTCGATCGCATGGGGGCGGTAGCCTCGCCCGGAGATTGTCACGAACCGTTCGGTCCGCGCCGTGAGCCGGCGATACACATACACAAGGACCATCGCGATGCCGAGCAGGCTCATCGCATACGTTGCGGCCAGATTGTGGTTGGGCGGGTAGGCGGTCAGCGCCTCTCGGGCCACCTTGGTGGTAAACACCTCGATGCGGGCCGGGATAGCGATGATCGATGGCGTATCGAAACTCTCCAGCGCCCGGACAAAGTTCAGCAGACCCGCGGCCAGCAGCGCCGGCCGGATCATGGGCGTGGTGACGCGCCGGGCCGCCTGAAGCGGATGGGACCCGGCGACGCGGGCGGCTTCCTCTAGAGACGGATCCATCGACCTCAGCGCGGCGGAGACGATCAAATACGCGAGTGGTGCCAGGATTAACCCTTCGACAAAGATCATCCCCGGCATGGAATACACGTTGAATGGCGGCAGCCCAACCCGCTGCGCTACGACGTTGATCAGCCCGATACGCGGACTGAGCAGCAGCACCCACGCCGTCGCGGTCAGCAGCGGCGGCAGCACGTTCGGCACCACGGCCACGAGTTCGAAGAGCGCGCGGCCGGGCGCATCCGTACGCACGGTAATCCAGGCGAGCAGACCCGCCACCACGAGCGAGATCGCCGCCGCGCCCGCAGCGAAGACAAAGGAGTTTCCGATCATCCGGTACGTGTTGGGGTCGCCGTACGCGGCGCGGTAGTACGCGAGGGTCAGATGGCCGGGCACGCCGAGCGGGGCATCGCTGACGCTGCCGTAGAAGAGCATGGCGGTGGGGTAGAGGGCGAGGAACGCCAGAATGATTCCGATCCCGATGGCCGCGAGGACCACAGGATCGGTCCGTGCGGACCAGTGCCGTACCAACTTGATAGTCAGGTCTGGCTTTCTGGCGATTGCCACAGTGCTAAGAACACATGCGGCGCATCAAGTTGGTACGGCACCAGGAGGCCGGCCGTCCGGCCGCGGCGAGTTGGGCCACCGGCAGATCAGCGCTTCAAGAAGAGGGAGCCGACCTGATCACGAAACTGCTTGAGTTCCTGCTCGCTCAAGTCGTCCATCAGCACGATGCGCAGTTTCTCCGCATCTTTGATGGAGGGATAGACGCCTGGGACCAGGACGAACTCTCCGGCTTTGGCCAGCGCCAGCAGGCCCAGGCGTGAGGTGAACACGTCGACAAACAGGCGAGCCGCATTGGGATGCGGGGCCTTCGCGCTGATCGCCACGTGGTGTGCCTCCGCGAGCACAGGGTTGAGCCGGACATAGTCGAGCGGCGCACCCTCGTTGCCGAAGATGTATACGTATTTCACGTAGGTGATACCGAGCGGAAATTCGCCGACAATGACCTTTTGGACCACCGGCAGGAACGACTCCGCGAGCGTCACCTGACCCGCCAGACGCTCCACAAACGGCCGGTACTGCGCCCCCATCACCGATTCGAGATTCGCCAGCCAGACCGCCGTTGTGGTGTGCACGTTCGGGTCCGGCATGACGATCTTGCCCTTCCACTTCGGGTCGAGCAGATCCGCCAGCGACTTGGGAGCATCTTCGGCCTTCACGAGACGTGTGTTGTAAAGGATGCTGACGACCACCTGGCGGTATGACGGCGAGAGCACATCATCCGGGTCGCGTGTGGCCGATGGGTAGCTGCCGTAGGAGGGAGACACGTACCTCCCAAATACGCCTTGCGTCTTCAAAATCATCATCGGACTACGGTTGGTCAGCACCGCATCATACAACGGCTTGCCCGCGCGGGATTCCGTCAGCACGCGGTCCATGACCCCGTTGCTGGACGCGCGGAAGTAGTCGACCGGTATGCCGTACTGCCCCTCGAAGATCTTCTGAATCACAGCGAAGACGTCGGACTCCATGGAACCGTAGACCACCACGCGGCCTTCGCGTTTCGCTACGCCCACGAGATCGGCCTGCCCCTGAGCTGCGGGTGCAGCGAGCGCGAGCAGCATGACACCGGCGATCCCGGCCAGAAGAGCTCGGGATATCGAGTCACGCATATGGATCCCCCCACATGGAAGTGGTGATAGCCCTCTGTTCTCTGCGCCGCCTGTGGTTCCCCTCGGTCGGAACGCGCCTTACTCGCCGATCAGCGTGAGCGGGACGAACAGTTCTTCGAGTGGGAGCGAACGGCGCAGCAGACGCTGCTCCACCAGATACTGAACGAGCGTGCTCAGCACGTGGCGGTTGGCCTCCAGCCCGTAGGGCCAGGGGTCGGAGCCGAATACCTCGGCCATCTCGTCGAGGTCGGCCTGGAGCCAGGGCAGCGTGTAGCGTAGGCTGCTGCTGAATCGCATCTGCGTCAGGCACCACGCCTTCGACTCCACGAATGCCTTGTAGAGACTTTCCGCGATCCAGCGGTGCTCCTGGTAGAAGGCTTCCCGGATGACCAGCGTGTGCATGATCGGGAAGATGCCGGTCTTCCGGTAGTACTCCCGCTCCAGCTCCCGGTAGTTGGGGAAAAGGCGAACCACTCGGGCATCCTTTCCGAACGCCGCGGGCTTCCGGGCGCCGATCAGCGCGTCGATCTCGCCCTCGACCAGCAGGTCGTTGAGAGTGCGATCCTGGACTCGAGTAATCGAGACTTTCTCGTCGGGCCGGTTGACCAGCGCGTCCGGCCGACCGGGCGCGTTCACGCCGCCCGTGACCCACCGCAGCGTCTCCAGAGCCACGCCGTACTCATGCTGCAGAAGGCCACGGATCCAGACCGCGGCCGTCTGGCTGTACTCGGGGACGCCTACGCGCTTCCCTTCCAGATCTTTCGGACCGCGGATTCCAGCTTTGGTGTTCACAAAGATGAAGCCGTGCCGGAACATACGGGACGGGAAGACCGGAAGGGCAACGAAGGGGAACTCCCCCTGCCCCTTGCGGATCAGCGCGTGTGCGCAGGACATCTCCGAGACGTCGAACGCCTGGTTCGCGACCATGCGGGCGAAGATCTCCGGAGGCGACTGGATGGCTACGTAGTTAAGGTCGATACCCTCCGGCCGTACCACTCCGCTGCGCAATGCCTCGGTGCGGTCGTACGGGCCGCAGGCCAGCGTGACACGCAGCATACTCATCGTTCGTTGACTGGGATCGGCGACGGCCCCCTTCTTCCCCGCCTCCTGTCCGAGCAGGTACCAGACCTGCACGCGGACACGCTCGAGGTCGGCGCCCATCACCTCTAGCACCCGCCCCGCGACCCCCTCCCCCTCACGGATCAGCCCCAGCAGGAGGTGCTCGGTGCCGATGTAGTTGTGCCCTAGCCCGCGCGCTTCGTCGAGGGCCAACTGCAGCACCTTCTTGGCCCGTGGGGTGAACGCGACTTCCTCGTAGGGAGCTCGCTCGCCGCGGCCGATGGCGGTCTCGATCTCGACGCGCACGCGGTCGGAAGAGATATTCAGGCTCTCCAGCACCTTGCTGGCGACCCCCTCACCTTCGCGGATGATCCCCAGCAGGATATGCTCCGTGCCGACGGCGCTGTGCTTGAGACGCTTGGCTTCTTCCTGAGCCAGGATGACGACGCGCCGGGCGGGCTCCGTGAACCGTTCAAACATTGCGACGATGTCCCCTCTCAGTGGAATCGACGAGGGTCTGCAGCCTATAGGGGGTAGACGAAGACGTCCTGGAGCACCGATGTGTCCAGGATCACCTTCTTGGACTTGAATTTCGGGGTCGCGCCGGAGAACTCTACCACGTCCCGGTACTCCCCGACGGCCAGCAGCCGCGGCGAGACGTCCACCTGCACAGTCTGGTACACGGCGAAGTTCGCGCCGATGAGGGCTTCTCCCGACTCGCCGAACTCCACCCACACCGGGCCGACGACGTGCCGGGGCCACGCGTCGTTGTAATGCCGGTCCGCCGCGCGCCCGCCGGCGCCCCAGAATTCCCGGATGATGGTCACCCGGTCGGCGATTCTGTCCTTGGAGTCGTCGCGGATCACGGCGATGGGCAGGTTCCGCTCGTGGTTTTCACGAGTGATCACGATGTACTCGGCGTCGTCGCTGAACAACGCCGGCCATTCTTCGATCCGGCGTGGATCGTCCACAATGCGGATGTACTGTGTGAGCAGGTCCAGCGCGGCCTGTCGACGCTCCCCCAGGTCAACGCGTCCCGCGAGCACCATCGGTCCCCCCACTTAGTGGAAACCCAAGCAATCTCCGATAGGCCTGATAGAAGTGGCGGATCGGGGCTTCATCGACATGCCGGTACGGCGGGAAGCGTTTGGCTGTCCCTTTTAGCACAACGTTCTCGCCCCGAGCCGTGGCGCTGAGCTGCACGCGCTCGAGGACGGCCGCGTCCTCCAGCGTGATTGCCCCGGCAGGCCCGAGCACCTCTGGACCCTGGCGCACGCGGTGCCAGAGCGCCTCCTCAGTGTCGGTTGTCCGCCCGAAGAAGGCGAACTCCATCTGCGTCCGGTCCAGCTCAAGGGGAATCACGTAGCGCAACTGGATGGTGTCGAAGTAATCGGTG
>VBAP01000068.1 GCA_005882335.1 Candidatus Segetimicrobium genomatis | reverse complement strand
GGGCGAAACGGATGACGGTCTTGTTGGTATCGTAGAGGCCTATGATCCGATCGCGAACAGGTGGACGAGTAAGGCGGCGTTACCGTCGGGAAGGTTTCTGCACGCCGCTGGAGCTGCCAACGGGATCCTGTACGTCACAGGTGGTGTTAGCGCGCGCAAAGACGGAGCCCCACCTAACGATTTGATAGCGTATTTTCCGCGAGATCTCCTGGCGTTCAAGCCATAGGCGGAATTCTAACTCGTTCACTTCCGATAATGTCGGTTATGTAAACTTGAGCCACACGGCGGCCGCGGCTAGAGCGCTTCGATTTCGTTGATCGGGTACATCCGCTCGGCCTTCGCAGGCTTCTCCAGCAGCACCGTCACCGCGCCGTACTCGCTCAGAACTCGGACCACGGATCCCTCTGGCTGCCCCTGCTCTGCCACGACCCGCACCCGGGTCCCCGGCGTCAGTGGACGGCCGTGGCGGTCAGTGGACTGTTCACGAACGACCATCGGACGAGCTCTTTTGTATATGCGAACCGGAGGGAGTCTCATATTATGGTTACGGCACACCAGGCATCCAGGCCAGGCCCGAGGCCCCAGGCCCGTTCAGGTTTCATTCGGGCGGCGGCTTGAACCGCTCGATCGGGTTGCGGCAGTCCCGACAGTAGTAGATCGCCCGGCACAGCGTCGGGCCAAAGGGATTTTCTAGAGCGGTATTCGTGGATCCACAGAACGGACAGGTCACCGGCTCTGCGGACCGGCGCGACGGCACGCTGAGCCCGTGCTCGAGTAAGCGGGTCCGGCCTCGCTCCGTCATCCGCGCCATCGTCCAGGGTTCAGCAAACGACAGCTCGACCTGGACCTCCTCCACCCCAGGAAGGTTGAGGAGCTTTGTGCGGATATCTTGACGCATCACGTCAATTGCCGGGCAGGCGCTGTAGGTCGGGGTCATGCGCACGTGGACCCGGCCGCCGGTCATCTGAACCTCGTCGATCAGCCCCAGATCCATCACGGTGAGCGGCAGCTCCGGGTCTTTCACCGTCGCCAGCGCCTCCCAGATTTGGTCTTCCAACGTTCGAGTAGTTGGCATGCCCGCGTGGTGTGTTCTACTTCGCGTTTCCGCGTTCCCGCGCTCCGCCCCGAGCCGACGTAGTCGGCGTGGGGGTTCCCCCGTTCCCGTTTCTCGTCACCATTTGGCCTGCGGGTCGGAACGCCAGACGGATGTCATCTCATCCAGCAACGTACCCAGATCGTCGCTGTGCCGGCCAATCCGGCCTCCCATCCCTTGCACTGATTTCGCCGCCGGGAGCCTGAGGCCCACGCTCTCCAACACGGCGATGACGCCTTGACGCCACTCGAGCAACTGCTCTGCGAGGGTCACCGGAATGATGTCCACGTCCAGCTCCTCCTGGCCCGGCACCGGTTCAAGCATTCCCAGGGCCTCCGGCCAGGCGCGGTCTACCGCCTGCTGCATCCTTCCCCGGCTCGCCTCGGTCGCCGATGCCAGCCGGCGCAGCCACTGTTCCCCAAACATGAGATGGTACTTCTCCTCGCGCCGGACGGTCGACGCCAGGTCGGCCAGCGGCCGCAGCGCACCGGAGGCGAGCGCATCCAAGCGGACCTGGTCCGCCCGGTCGTAGAGAAACAACCGCACCATTGAATATCCCCAATCGTCGTTGGGGCGCTCGGTGAGCACGGCATTGCGGAACTCCGCGGAGGCGCGTCCAAAGGCGATGTGGTCGGCATCGCCGCCGATCAAGTCGCAGGCCCGTTCGTAAAACAACCGGGCGTGGCCGATCTCTTCCTGTGCGATCGATGACAAGGCGACATCGGATTCGATGTCGGGCGCGAAGCCTGTCCACTCGGAGTGGCGATGGCCGATGATGAGTTCATCATCGGCCACGGCGATCAGGTAGGCGGCCAGCGCGTCGCGCATCTGCGGTTTGAGGGTCGCGGCGCTGAGACTCATCTCATTTCCGTTTGGGACGGGTGATCCGCTGCTGCTCGCGGTAGGAGCCGCCGAAGCGATAACTCTTGTCGGTGGCGTGCTCAAACAGCGCGGCGTCATCGTAGGGGGTGGCCGCGATCATGCTGTAGGGGGCCACCCACAAGTTCACGCAGGGGTCGCGGCGTGTGAACTGCTCTTTGGCCAGCACCAACGCCATCTCCGCGTCGGTGGCGTGCACATCGCCGACGTGCACGTGAGCGTCGTTCTTGGTGTCCTGCCGGAAGACGGCGAAAAGGCGCGCGGCATCCGCGTCAGATTTCCCCAGTAACTCCGCCAGTCGGGGCATCTCCCCTCTCCTACCGCGCCTGGGGCGGCAGCGCCGTGCGTTCGTACATGAGCAGCGAGTAGTCCAGGTTTTCCGCGGGCACGCCAAGCTGGCGCAGCATCGCCATCGCCTGAGCGCGGTGGTGAATCTCGTGGAAGAAGAGCTGGGCCGCGGCGCCTCCGGTCGTGGTGCGGATCTTCACCGGTGGCTCATCGGAGGACCGCGCCACATACTCGAGAGGTCGGGTCCAGTCCGAGATCTCGCGCAGCGTCCGCCTCGTCTCCTCGGCCTGCTCCTGCCACGCTCGCTCCAGCGGTGGGAAATCCGTCTTGTAGAACCGCGCCAGCGGCCGTTCGTCCCAGGGGGGGACATCTTTCCCACGGAGACGCTGTACGTACGTCCACTCCGACAGCGGAATCTCCACGAGTGTATCTCGCAGGGTCTTCAAACCAAACGGAAATTCCTTTGTGTATTGTGCCAGCGTAAGCGGCCGGACCCAGTCCAACAGCTTCGCCCGCGCCTTCGCCAGGTACTCGTAGAGATGGACCGGGTTGAATCCGGCCCGCTCGTCTCTCATGCTGCCATCCCCCAGGCGTCGATCGCCTCGCGAACCCACTGGTGGCGCCGCCAGTAGTCATTGCGCAGCGCCAGGCGGGCCGCAGATTTCGGTCCCTCGCCGCGAATGACCCGTTTGAACTCCTCCCAGTCGGGTTCGCTGTAATCGTAGCGTTGCTCGGCCTCGTTCCACCTCAGCTGCGGGTCGGGCACCTGCAAGCCGTAATCGGTAATCAGCGGTACAAACTGCCGCAGGAACTGCTGGCGTAGCTCGTCATTGGTCTTCACCTTGATGCGCCAGCGCATCATCGTTTCCAGATGCGGTGAGGCCTGGTCTCGCGGACCGAAGAAGTGCATGATCGGCTGCCACCAGCGGATGATCGCATCCTGCAGCATGGCCCGCTGCTGGGGGGTGCCTTCCGCCAGCGTGCGGTGGACGTCGATGCCGAGGCGGATGTGAAAATCTTCTTCGTAGCAGATGCGCTTGAGCACGCGGGCATACGGCGCGTAGCTGCACGCCCGCAACGATCCCTGCGTCTGCATCGCCGCCCCGTCGACGAACACCTGAATCACCGCAACGTCGGCCCAGGTGGGCGCCGGATAGTGGAACACGTTGTGGAACTTGCTCCGGCCCGCCAGCAACTCTTCGATCATCTGCGGACGCGGCTTCCCCAGGTCTTCGGCCACCCGATAGAGCAGCTGGGCGTGACCGACCTCATCCTGCACCTTGGCGACCAGCGCCATCTTCCTGCGCAGCGTGGGGGCGCGGGGAATCCATTCCCGTTCTGGCAACGCGCCCATCAGCTCCGAGTTGGCATGCATCTGGATCAGGCGCAGGCACTCGGCACGGTACTGCTGGGGCATCCATTCGCCGGCTTCGATGCGGTCTCCGCCGGCCACCGTGGCTTCAAAGTTGGCGAGCTTGTCGGGATCGTCGGGCGGGATGGCCTGGGTGGATGTCATCGATCAAATTGTAGCGTCGCCGTTTGCGCACCGTCAAGGCGCTCGCCTCAGCCCTCATCAGCGAGCCCTCAGAGGGACATTCATCCAACGTGATCGTGGGCGGGGTGAGACCGGACGGCCCTCGGACCGGGCCCCGAAGGGCGGCTAAGGAGTGATTGAGCTACGGGTCCCGTCTCCGAGAGCCGTCCGGTCTCACCAGGATCGAACCAGAAGACCGAACCAGGAGGCGTTCTCCGCACCGCGGAACCTCACTCCATGAGGTGACACGCATGGATCTCTCGTCCGCATCAATCGCGCTCCGCCTGCTCGCGGTGTTCGCCCTGGTGGCGGCCAACGGCCTGTTCGTCGCTGCGGAGTTTTCCATCGTCAAAGCCCGCCGCACCCGGATCGCGCAGTTGGTGCGAGCGGGCCGGCGCGGAGCGCGGCTGGTCCAACGGGCCACGGAGAACCCCGAACCGTTCGTGGCGGCCACCCAGCTGGGCATCACCATGGCCAGCCTGGGCCTGGGGTGGATCGGTGAACCGTTTGTTGCCACACTGATCGAGCCGCTGCTGGGCGACCTGCCCACCACCTTCCGACCGGCGGCGCAGCAAACGATCTCCGCGGCGCTGGCCTTCGGCCTGATCACGGCCCTGCATATCATTTTCGGGGAACTGGCCCCCAAGAGCATCGCGTTGTGGAGCGCCGAGCCCACCGCCCTGGTGACGGTGCCACCGACCGCGGCATTCTCCCGAGTGTTCAAACCATTCATCTGGTCGCTCAACGCCGTGGCCAACGGATCGCTGCGCATCTTTGGACTGCGCGCGCCAAGTGGGAGGCACGTCGCCTACCAGCGCGAGGAGTTGGTGATGCTGGTCGGCGAGGCCCGACGGGCCGGGACTCTGGAACGCGAAGAGGAGTCCCTGGTGCGGCGGGTGTTCCGCCTCACGGACCGCGTGGTCGGCGAGGTGATGGTGCACCGTACCGCCATCGCCGCCGTGCCTGCCACCGCGGCGGTGCGCGCAGCGGTCGCCGTGATCCGGCAGCGCGGCTTCACCCGGGTGCCGGTCATCGGCGAGGATCTTGATCACATCGTCGGCGCCGTCCACGCCAAGGACCTGCTGATCCAGCTCGCCGACGGCCGCGCCGACGCGCCGATCACGGCGCTGGTGCGGCCGGTCCTGTACGTCCCGGAGACCAAACCGGTGGTGGACCTGTTGGAAGAGATGCGGCACGGCCGTTCCCAGCTGGCGGTCGTGCTCGAGGAGTACGGCAGCACCGCAGGCATCGTCACCATCGAAGACCTGCTCGAAGAGATCGTCGGCGAGATCCCCGGCGAATACCGGCCACAGCCCCCGCTCGTGGATCTCACGCAGCCAGATCGCATCATCGTCGACGCCTCGATCGATCTGGCCACTCTTCAGGACCTGACCGGGATCGCCCTGGCCGGAGAGCAGGCCAACACGCTGGGGGGATTCATCTTCTACCACCTGGGAAGAATCCCCGAACCCGGGGCCCACTTTTCGCTGGGGGAGCTGCAGTTTACGGTCGAGACCGTCATCGGCCGGCGCATCGGCCGGGTGGAAATACGACGCCGGCCAACGAAATGACGCGTTCACACAGGTTGGGTAGGTTAGCGGGCGATCTCCACTATGAGCGCCGCAGCCAGTGATGCGGCCTGTGCCAGCAGGTTCGGGTCAATCCGCGCGTAGACATCCTGCGGGGTATGGATGACGTCGTCGTCCCCGGTGTGGATGAACACCACCGGGACTCCCCCCCTCTCAAACGACTCATGGTCGCTACTGCCGAGGCGCAGACGTCGAACTGGGAGCGCCAGTCGGCCTGCCACCCGCTCGGCGACGTCGAGCAAACTGCCGGTTCCGGCGGAGTTTGAGATGAGCACCTGCGAGCCGTGCCCGACCATATCAAGATTCACCATTCCCGTCACGGCGAGCGTCCGGTTCGCCACGTAGTAGCTGGAGCCGATCAGCCCCAACTCCTCCGCACCGAATGCCACGAAATGGATCGTGCGTGCGGTCGGCACCTCCGCCAGCAGGCGGGCCACCTCTAACACCGCGGCGACTCCCGACGCGTTGTCGTTGGCTCCCGGGCTGGGCGGCACGGTGTCCAGGTGCGCGCCGACTACGACGACTTCTTGCGGTGAACTCGTGCCGGGTTTGACCGCGATCACGTTGGCCGACGAGCGCCGTTCGGTCACAGTCCGGATGACGAGGTGCACACGCACAGGGCCAGCCGCCAGCCACGCCCCCAGACGCAGGCCTTCGCCATACGGAATCATAACGACCGGGATTCTGGACGGCGTCAGCAGCGTCCCGGTCTGCGCCGGACCCGGCTGGTTGTTGAAGATGATGATCGCGGACGCCCCGGCCGCCGCAGCAGACGACGCCTTCTCCGAAAAGCGGATCTGTCCTCGTCCGGCGAACGCCACCTTGCCATCCAGCCGTTTCCCCCGCAGGTCCTCTTCTCGCCCCAGACCGACATCGACCAGCTCAGCTTCCACGCCATCTTCCGGCGTGGCGGTGGAGTAGATCATTGTCGCCGGGTGAAGCACCAGGTCGACCGGGGCCACCACAGTCAGAATCGGCAGATACGGCTCATCAAAGAACTGGAATGGGAACGCCTGCGGCTCGACACGATATCCCAGCCGTTGAAACTGCTCCGTGACGTACTCCGTCGCGCGGATGTAGGCCGGCGATCCTGCCGGCCTCGGACCGATCTGCTGGCTGAGCGTGGCCACGTGGGCGAGTGCGGCGGTCCCTGAGGCGACCGGGGGCGATTGTGCGCCCGCCACCGCCAGCACGCCGGCGAGCAGGAGGACGCTCAGCCCGGGCGCAACCGAGCGGGGCCGCAGCCGTGAGAGCAGACGACTATGCCGGAGCACGTTGCGCTTGCTCCAAGACGTGGTTCATGGCCTTCATCGTGGCTTTGACCACGGCCTCATGCGGATCAGCCGTGTACGGCGCAGACCCAAGGACATGGCGCTCTTCGCTGGTCGGTGAACCCATGACCAGCAAGATATGCACCGCCTCGCCGGAGTCGAGCGGGGTCCGGGCAATCTCCTCCACGGCCACGTCCCACGGCTGGGGAAGCCAGTGGCGCACGGCACTCATCGTGGCGTCGACCAGCAACCGCATGCCGCCGGAACCAAGCACCGAGCCCTGCGCCTGGCCGGTGACACGGCGGCCGTTGAGCTCGAGTTCGACAGTTGCCGTCCCCCTGCCATCCTCGATCCCCAGATCGATCCGGCGGATCGCGACCCGGTCCTCTCCCCCGGGCTCGGCGCGGGAGGTGGTCGGCGTTTGCGAACTGTGCAGGATCCGAGACTCCGTCCGTTTGGCCATGGTGGACGCGCGGCTGGCCATCGTGATGAGATCGTCCACGGTGGCATCATAGTGGATGTCGTGACGCTCGACGCTGCGCTTGCCGCCGGCAATCCCGATTGCCGCGCTGACCGCCCCGGGCGGAGCCCCGGGTACTTCGGTGGCCACGATGGCCTCACGCAGCAGCAAAGCCAGGGCTGTGGCGGCATCCACCGTCCGCGTGGTGACAATCGCAAACTCATCGCCGGCGTACCGGCAGATGACATCGCTCTCGGGATCAGTCTTCCCACGCAGCAGCAGCGCCACCGCTTTGATCACCCGGTCGCCGACGACGTGGCCATACAGCTTGTTCACGATGCCGAAGTCATCGAGATCAATAAACAGGACGGAGACCTCGCGCCCGGCTTTGAGAAGATCGGCAGCCTCCTGGCGCAGGGTCCCCGACCAGGGCAGATCGGTCATCGGATCGGTGAGCCGGCCCAATTCCTTGAGCAGATCCCCGCGGGTGACGATGCCGACGAGCGCGCCGTGGTCCACGACGGGCAGCCGGCCGATCCGCCGGCCGTCCATCATGGCGTACGCATCGGTAATGCGCGCGGCGGGAGCCACGCTCACGACGTCCCGGGTCATCACCTCGCGTACCGGCCGGTACGGCGGCTGGCCTACCAGATCTTTGAGCGTGACAATTCCCACAGTGCTCCCCGCCTCCAGCACGGGCAGCCCCCCGATGCCGTGTTCGGTCAGCCGGCGCGCTACGGCCGTCACCGTTTCGCCCGGGGCGGCCGTGACCAGCGACTTCGCCATGAATTCCGCGACGGTTCTCACCGTGTGCCCCCGGACGGCGCGACCGCAGCATCCCGTAGAACCGCGGCGAACCCGTCGCTGAGCCGGCGATGAGTCGCCTGCAGATGCTCTGGAATCACCTTCACGTCTCCCAGCACCGGCATGAAGTTGGTATCTCCGACCCACCTCGGCACCACATGGATGTGTAAGTGGTCGTCGATCCCCGCACCGGCGGCTCGACCGAGGTTCATGCCGATATTGTACCCTTCCGGACGCAACACGCGCTCCTGCACCCGCACACAGTAATCTGTGTACCGGAACAGCTCACCCAGCTCCTGGTCATCGAGATCAGCCAGCCGGCTCAGGTGACGGTTGGGCACAATCATCGCGTGTCCTGCATTGTACGGGAACCGGTTCATGATGACAAAACAGCGTTGGCCGCGGGCCACGATCAGCGTGCGGTTATCGTCGGGATCTGCCAGCGCCGCGCAGAAGATACAGCCCGCAGCTTTCTCTGCCTGGACGTACTCCAGGCGCCAGGGTGCCCAGATCTGTTTCATCGCGCCGCCTGCCCCGTAGGCGGGTGTCGGGGACCAGGTGTCTGGGGTCGGGCACGTGCCTCGACATTTCCGCTCCGACCCCCGGCCCCTGACCCCTGACCACGGGTTTCTCCCGTCCGACCACGCCGGGCCAGATGGCGCAGCGCCTCGCGGGCTGCGGCCTGCTCTGCCTGTTTCTTGCTGGACCCTCTTCCCTCTCCCAAAATCCGGCCACTGGCTTCAACCGACGCCACGAAGATCCTGGCATGATCGGGACCTTCCTGACTGCTGATCCGGTAGCGGGGAATGCGCCGCTCCTGTTCCTGCAGCAGTTCCTGAAGCGTGCTCTTGTAGTCCTCGCTTGGCATCTCCAGTTCGTCGAACGCATCCTGCAGCAGCCGGGTGGCCACGGCGTGGACCACGCCGAAACCGGAGTCCACGTAGACGGCCCCCAGCACTGCCTCCAGCACGTCGGCCAGCAGCGCCGGTCGGTGCCGCCCGCCGGCCTTCTCCTCCCCCTTGCCGAGCAGAATGTAGCGTCCCAGATCCAGCGACTGGGCGATGCGCGCCAACCAGGGCTCGCTGACGATTCGAGCCCGCAGCTTGGCCAGTTCGCCCTCCGGGGCGTCCGGATAGCGGTGGTACAGATGGTCGCACACGACCAGACTCAGGACGGCGTCGCCCAGCAGCTCCAGCCGCTCGT
Organism: Candidatus Segetimicrobium genomatis; assembly: GCA_005882335.1. GTDB lineage: Bacteria > Sysuimicrobiota > Sysuimicrobiia > Sysuimicrobiales > Kaftiobacteriaceae > Telluricultor. Next base: position 13,001 of record VBAP01000068.1, on the reverse strand, counting down.
AACTCTCGCGGCGGCTGCCGCCCCCGTGGCCGTACGACCCATGCTGCAACGCCAGACTGAGCAACCGGCGGTCGCGCAGCCGCACGTCGAGCTTGCCCTCCAGCTCCGCGAGCTGAGCCTCTCGGTCGGGATCGATCGCTGGAAGCGCGGGAGCCGTCGTGTCAGCGCCGGTCATACCTGCGGACGATCAGGGTGGCGTTGTGCCCGCCAAAGCCGAAGGCATTGGACATCGCGGCGTCGACTGCCGCTGGGCGAGGCGCGTTGGGGATGTAATCCAGATCGCACTCCGGGTCGGGAAACTCGTAATTGATCGTGGGGGGCAGCACCTGATGTTGGAGCGCCAGGGCGCACGTGATCAGCTCCACCGCGCCGGCGGCACCGAACAGGTGGCCGGTCATCGACTTGGTCGAGCTCACCGCCACCTTGCCGGCATGCGGCCCGAAGACCCGCTTGATCGCCAGCGTCTCGGTCCGATCGTTGTAGGGGGTGCTCGTGCCGTGGGCGTTAATGTACTGCACGTCGGCGGGATCCATTGCGGCGTCGTGCAGCGCATTGGCCATGCTGCGTGTGGCGCCGTCCGCCTCGGGGTCCGGCTGCGTGATATGGTAGGCGTCCCCGCTCATTCCGTATCCCACCATCTCCCCGTAGATGAATGCCTCGCGCCGGAGCGCATGCTCGAGTTCCTCGAGGAGGACCATGCCGGCCCCCTCCCCCATCACGAATCCGTCGCGCTTAGCATCAAACGGCCGGGACGCCTTGGCGGGCTCGTCGTTGCGCGTGGACATCGCTTTCATCGAGCAAAAGCCGGCCACGCTCAACGGCGTAATTGCCGCCTCCGTGCCGCCGGCCAGCATCGCCGTCGCCTCGCCACGCTGAATGATTCGCATCGCATCGCCGACGGCGTTCCCACCGGTCGCACACGCGGTGACCACGGCGCTGTTGGGCCCCTTCGCCCCCGTGAGAATCGAAACGATGCCTGCCGCCATGTTCACGATGATCATTGGGATAAAAAAGGGGCTGACGCGGCCCGGGCCGCGCTCCAGCAGGATCTGATGCTGATTCTCCCACGTTTCCGCGCCGCCGATGCCGGACCCGATCAGCACCCCTACCTGCCCGGCGTTCTGGGCGGTGATGGTGAAATGGGCATCTTCCAGAGCCAGCCGCGTGGCCGCGTAGGCAAATTGTACGAAACGATCGTTGCGGCGGACTTCTTTCTTTTCCATGAAGGCCGCGGGGTCGAAGTCGCGCACCTCGGCCGCAATCCGCGTATCGTACCCGGAGGCGTCGAAGCGACTGATCCGCCCCACTCCGCTCCGCGCTTCCATCAGACCCGCCCAGAAGCTCTCCTTGCCGATCCCGATGGGGGTGATGACCCCCATCCCGGTCACAACGACCCGGCGCCGAGTCATCGGCGGCACCTCACGAGCCGGAGATGATCCTCTGCCGCTACTCAGTGGCGTGCTCGCCCATGTGGGCTTCGACGTATTTCACCGCCTCGCCCACAGTGGCAATCTTCTCGGCATCCTCGTCCGGGATCTCAACGCCGAACTCCTCTTCCAGAGCCATCACGAGCTCCACCACGTCGAGCGAGTCGGCGCCGAGATCATCCACAAACGAGGACCCAGGGGAGACTTCATCAGCCGCTACCCCGAGTTGTTCCACGACGATGTTTTTGACGCGATCAAAGATGGATGCCATCGAGCTTCCCACCCCCGTGTCAGTCTACCGCACCGCCGATATCATACCCCAGCCATGTCAGCGCATGACCAGTCCGCCGTCCACATTCAGGACCTGTCCGGTGATGTACGATGCGTCGTCAGAGGCGAGGAAGACCACCGCGGCGGCTACTTCCTCAGGTTTCCCTGCCCGCCCCAGGGGGACCTGCTCCAGAAGAACTTTCACCTGATCGGGTGAGAGCCGATCGGTCATCCCGGCTTCGATGAATCCCGGAGCCACCGCGTTCACGGTGATCCCGCGCGAGGCGACCTCGCGGGCCACGGCCTTGGTCAGCCCGATCATGCCTGCCTTGGCCGCCACGTAGTTGGCCTGCCCGGGATTTCCGATCTCCGCCACGATCGATGCGATGTTGATGATCCGGCCGCCATGCTGACGCACGAATTCCCGTAATATAGCCCGGGTGCAGTAGAAGGCGCTGCTGAGGTTCGTGTCGAGCACGGCCTGCCAGTCCTCATCTTTCATGCGCAGGATCAGCGTATCGCGGATCATGCCGGCGTTGTTCACCAGAATATCGATCCGCCCGAAGACCTCCAACGCTGCCGCGACGACTCGCGGTGCGCCGGCAGGGACGGCCAGATCTGCCTGTATGCTTTTGGCCACACCACCGCGCTCGCTGATGGCGCCCACGACCGTTTCGGCCGCATCGCGGTGGGTTCCGTAGTGGACGACGATCCTCGCCCCCTCGGCCGCGAGCGCCATAGAGATGGCGCTGCCGACGGCGCCTGATCCGCCGGTCACAATGGCGACTCTGCCGTCAAGCGCTCCCATCGCCGGCTCCGTTGTTGAGGCCCCGGAAGGGGCCATCATTATCCCCCTCTCCCTGGAGGGAGAGGGATAAAAGGGTGAGGGGGTAGCACACACCGCCTCCTGTCTTGCTAAGCCACATCACTAGGAGATACCTCCAGGGCGGTGACCGCCTCCTGCAGCGAGGCGGGATCCTCCACGTGCAACACCCGCGCGGGCGGCACGGTCTTGCGGATCAATCCCGACAATGCGGTCCCCGGCCCGACCTCTACAAACGTCGTGATGCCCGCATCCGCCATGGCTCTGACCGATTCATCCCACCGCACGGGACTGGCCACCTGCTCGACCAGCAGGCGCCGGATGTCGTCCGGCTCGCGGACCGGCTGCGCGGTCACGTTGCTGACTACGGGAATGGTCGGGGGGCGGATCGTCAGACCCACCAGGACCTCGGAGAGTCGCCTCGCCGCCGGACGCATCAGGCTGGTGTGGAACGGAGCGCTGACCGGCAGCTGGACCGCTCGCTTCGCGCCGGCCTCCCTGGCGAGCCTGATCCCCTCCTGCACCGCGTCCTCGTCTCCCGCGATCACGATCTGTCCAGGGCTGTTGAAGTTAGACGGCTCGACCACGCCCCGGGTTGCAGCAGCGCCACAGATCCGGCGTACGGCCGGGGCGTCAAGACCCAGAATCGCGGCCATGGCGGTCCGCCGGCCCGTCGCGGCCTCCTGCATGAACGCGCCACGGCGGCGCACAACGACGAGGGCATCCTCGTACCGGATCGCCCCCGCGCACACCAGCGCGGTGTACTCGCCCAGGCTGAGGCCGGCAACCAGGTGCGGCGTGACCCCGCGCGCCTGCAGCACCGCCAGGCAGGCCATGCTGGTGGCGAGGATCGCCGGCTGCGTATTGTCGGTCCGGCGGAGTTCGTCGTGGGGCCCGTCCCAGCACAGCCGCGACAGCGGGAACCCCAGGACCTCATCAGCGCGAAGAAAGACCTGGCGGGCCTGGGCCGACGCCGCGGCTATCTGCTTGCCCATCCCAGCGTATTGGGCACCCTGTCCTGGAAAGACGAATGCGATCGTCATGTGTCCTGTACCGACAACGTTGCGGGTGACACAGAAAGTCTGCAGTCGCCAGCCTGCAGTCAGCAGTCTACCATGCCGGATTCCTACGCGCGTTGACTGCCGACTGCTGACTGCCTACTGTTCGACGTGGGCATCGTCCACCGCAGCGCGCAAGATCCCCACGTGAGCCCGCCGCCGAACGCGACCAGCACCGCCAGGTCACCCTCTTTGATGCGCCCCGCCCGCACCGCCTCGTACAGGGCGACTGGCACCGACGCGGAGGAGGTGTTGCCATAACGCTCGACGTTGATGAAAAACTTCTCGCGGGGTTGGCCCAGCCGTTCCGCCGCCGCGTCGATGATACGGATATTCGCCTGGTGGGGAATGAACCAGTCGACGTCCTCGATGGCCACATGGGCGCGCCGCACCGCTTCTTCAATCGCCTTGGGAATGCAACGCACCGCGAACTTGAAGACCTCCCGACCGTTCATCTGCATGTAGTGGAGGTTCTGCTCGACGGATTCGAAACTGGCCGGGAGGCGCGAACCGCCGGCGGGTATCGCGATCAGAGATCCGCCCGAACCATCCGCGCCGAGATAGAATGACAGGAATCCCCGGCCCGGCGCGCAGGGTTGCATCACCACCGCCCCGGCCGAATCTCCAAACAACACACACGTGTTGCGATCTTTCCAGTTGGTGAACTTCGACAGCACTTCGGCACCGACGACCAGGACGGTCTTGGCCAGGCCGCTGGCGATGTACCCGTGCGCGACGGCCACAGCATACACCCAGCTGCTGCATGCCGCCGACAGATCGAATGCCCCGGCATTACGGGCACCCAGGCGATCCTGCAGGATACAGGCGGTCGCCGGGAACAGCATGTCCGGCGTGGCTGTGCCGACGACGATGAGGTCGATCTGCTCGGGGGTGACCCCGGCGTCCGTGAGGGCCTCCTTCGCGGCATGGAAGGCCAGATCGGAACTCGCCTCGTCCGGTGCTGCGATGCGGCGTTCACGGATCCCCGTCCGGCTGACGATCCACTCGTCGGTGGTGTCCACGATCTTCTCAAGTTCGTGGTTCGTCATCACCCGGCTGGGGACATAGCGGCCGATGCCGGTGATCGTCGATCCTTGCATCACATCTCCTCGTGGTGGTGTGGCCACGCTCGCTTCACCAGACGCTCAGTGGTGGTCGGCAGACGGATCGGAAGCCGCCGGGCCTGGCACCGCTGCCGGATTCAGCGCCGGCCCCCCTGACGCGCCGGCGTTGAGGGGGGCTTCGCTCCACCGCGGCATCTGCGCCCGGATCTCGTCGACGAATCCGTGGCGTACCGCCTCGACCGCCACCCGGATCGCGTTCCTGATAGCGCGGGCATTGCTACTGCCGTGGGCAATGATGCAGACACCCTCCAGGCCGAGCAGCGGCGCCCCGCCGTATTCCCGGTAATCGATACGCCGGTACATCCGGCGGATCTTTCCTGCCAGCGGAGCGAGGTAGAGCAACAGCAGCCGGCCCGGCAACCCCCGGAACTCTGACTTCACGATGTCACGGATCGTCAGCGCCAGCCCTTCGCCGAACTTGAGAACGACGTTGCCGACAAACCCGTCGCACACCACGACGTCCGCCACGCCGCTGAACACGTCTCGCGCTTCCACGTTGCCGACGAAGTCCAGGCCGGAGTCGCGCAATAACGCGGTCGTACGCAGCGTGAGATCAGACCCTTTCCCCTCTTCCACTCCGTTGCTGAGGACTCCCACGTGCGGCGTCTGAATCTCCAGCACCCGTTGCGCATACACGGCGCCCATGATCGCGAACTGCAACAAGTGCTGAGGCCGGCAGTCGACGTTGGCGCCAACGTCCAGCAACACCACCGGGTGAGCCGCCACCGTCGGCAAGAGCGTCGCGATGGCCGGCCGATCTACGCCGGGAATACGGCCTAACCTCAGCAGCGCCGCCCCCATGGCGGCTCCGGTGTGGCCGGCGCTGACGGCGGCATCCGCGCGATGATCGCGCACCAACTCCATCGCCACGACGATGGACGCACGTTTCTTGCGCCGCACCGCCATTGCCGGAGACTCGTGCATCTCGATGACCTCCGGCGCATCCACGATGGAGAGCCCGGAGGGCACCGGCCTGTGCCGCGCCAATTCCTTTTCCACGCGGGCGGTGGGCCCGACCAGCACGACCTCCACGCCGAGGTCGTGTACCGCCGTCACCGCCCCGGCCACAACAACGTCGGGGGCGTGGTCCCCTCCCATGGCGTCGACCGCGATCCTCACTGCGCCACCTGCCGGAGTTGGACAGTTGGAGAGTTGGAAAGTTGAAAAGTTGGAGAACCAAATGCGGCACTCCATCGCAGGAATGCTTGACTCTCCAACTCTTCAACTCTCCAACTCTTCAACTGAGGTGCTACTTCTCCTCGGTCCCTTCAATCTTGATGACCTCGCGACCCGCGTAGGTCCCGCACGTGGGGCAGACGCGATGGGCGCGCATCGGTGAGTGACACTTCGGACAGGTCACCAGTGTGGGCTCCCGGAGCTTCCAGTGCGCCCGCCGCGTGGCGCCGCTCATCTTCGAGCGGCGATGCTTCTGAATGCCCATGATAGTGCCTCCTTATAACGATCCCAAGGTACCAGGGAACCAAGGTACCCGCGTACATCCGTGTGGCGTCAGCCTGGTCCCTTGGTGCCGTGGTCCCTTGGTTCCGTGGTCCCCTGGTTCCGTGGTCGCCAGTTGCGCAGCGGCGCGAGACGGGGATCGACCTCGTCCCGCTGGCAGCCGCACTCCCGCTCGTTCAAGTTCGCCCCACAGCGCGGACACAGACCCCGGCAGTCCGGGCGGCAGACCGGCACCATCGGTAACGCCAGCAGCAAGTGCTGGCGCGCGACCTCGGTCACGTCAAGCACCAGATCGGGACCCAGCGGGACGGCGAAGTCCTCCGGGCCCAGCGCTCCGCCACTGCCGACTGCGGCGCCCCCGATCAGGAACTCCTCGTCTACCACGATCGCCAGGCTCTGCCGGAATGCACCCAGGCACCGGCCGCAGACCATCGGTGCAGTGGCGGCCAGGTGGCCCCGCAAGTACAGGGTCCCGGGGGTGCGGCCGGCCTCGACCTCTCCAGTCACCGGGGCATCAAACGTCACGTCCTCGGTGCGGCTGTTCACGGCCTCCGCGAAGGCGGCGCGCAGCACCTGGCCGATTTCCACCTCCGCCACGTCAATACGCACGCCAAAACACCCCGGAATGCAGACTCTTCAGTATAGGCTTAGGCTATATTGCCTTTCAACAATTGCGTACCCTTCCAGATAAGCTTTCAGGACACACTCGACGACGCTGGCCGCACTATGCGTCTTCGGCCACCTAGCGCATCCGGAACTTCACACGGAGACGCTCCTCAACCGCCTGGGGCACGAGTCCAGCCACCGACCCGCCCAGCCTGGCCACTTCTCGGATTAGGCTGGAGCTGAGAAAGTAATATGAGGGCGCGGTCATGAAGAACACGGTGTCCAGGCTCGGCGCGAGCCGCTGATTCATCGAGGCCTGCTTCAGTTCATACTCGAAATCTACGACCGCGCGAAGCCCCTTCACCAGTACCCCCGCTCCTTTGGTCTGTGCAAAGGTCACCGTCAGCCCAGTAAACGCGTCGACTTGGACGTTGCGCAGGTCTGAGATGGCAGCCCGCAACATCTCTAATCGCTCTGACACCGAGAACAGTCCTTCTTTCTCGGAGTTATCGGCGATCGCCACCACAACGGCGTCGAACACCCGCGCCGCCCTGGTGACGATGTCCAGGTGCCCATTGTGGACGGGGTCGAAGCTGCCTGGGTAGACTGCCACGGTCATGATGTGTCGCCTCCTGCCCGCTCGAAGTACCACACCATCGTCTCGCCGTACCGCGCCTCTCGCCGGCAGACGAACCCACCCGTGTCAGACGGCCGGTCTCGCCAATGCCCTTCGGCCGCCACGACGCCGCCCGGTGCTAAAATCCCAGCGGTGCCGATGACCCGCAGTGTGGCGGCGATCAACCGCCGCCCGTACGGGGGATCCAGAAAGATGATCTCAAACACCCTGCCGGCCAACCCCAGATCGCGCACCGCAGCCAGCGCGTCCCGCCGCCACACCTCGGCGCGACCCGCCAACTCCTCGCCGATCAAGCGGCGCCGTATCTCCATCACGAGCTTCGCGTTGTGCTCGACGAAGACCGCACGCTCGGCGCCCTGGCGCAGGGCTTCAATTCCCAACGCTCCGGAACCCGCGTACAGGTCCAGCACGCGGGCGCCGCCGACGCGCCCGCGCAGGCTGTTGAAGACCGCGTCACGGACACGGGCCAGCGTGGGCCGGAATTCTTCGCGGCGTCGGCCCCGCACGGCCTTGCCCTTCGCATCCATCGCCGGTCTAGCCGACGGCCACCGTGGTCTGCTCGACGAACCGCCGGCGCACCTGCCGCCCCAGCGCCCCGTCCTCGCGGCGGGACAGGCCTGGATCATCGGCCAGCAACCGGCGCGCTTCGTCGCGTGCCAGCTCCAGGATCGCGACGTCGGCCAGCGGGTCGGCGATGCGCAGATCCGGCAGCCCGTGCTGGCGCGTGCCCAGGATCTCCCCCGGTCCCCGCAGCTCCAGATCCCGCTGCGCGACGACGAATCCATCGTGCGTGTGGGCCATCGTCTCCATCCGCTCACGGGCGGCATCCGTCGCTAACGAACTGAGCAGGATACAGTGGGACGCGCCTGTACCCCGCCCTATTCGGCCGCGCAGTTGGTGAAGTTGGGCGAGCCCGAACCGGTCGGCATCCTCGATCACCATGATCGTCGCCTGCGGCACGTCGATCCCGACCTCGATCACCGGCGTCGCCACCAGGATCTTCGTCCTGCCCCCCCGGAACGCGTCCATGACCTGCTCTTTCTCCTCGGGGCGCATTCGACCGTGCAGCACACTCAGTGGCACGCCGCGGAGCACCTCCTCGCTGAGGCGCTCGGCCAGACGAACGGCGGCTTCGACCTGAAGCTTCTCGGATTCTTCGATCAGCGGGCAGACGATGTATGCCTGCCGCCCCGAGCCTACCTGCTCGCGAACCCACGCATAAACCTCCGGGCGTTTCTCCGGACCGCGCACATAGGTCCGCACCGCACCCCGGCCGGGGGGCATTTCGTCGAGGACTGAGACGTCCAGGTCGCCGTAGAGAGTCATCGACAGGGTCCGCGGAATCGGCGTCGCCGTCATGACCAGGACGTCTGGGTGCCAAACTTGTGCTGCTCGTCCACCACCACCAGACCGAGCCTGCCAAAGGTCACGCCCCCCTCCAGGAGCGCGTGTGTGCCGATGGCCACATCGACGTCTCCCGCCCGCAGCGCATCACGAACATGCTCGCGTTCACGCTTTGCCGCCCCTCCGGTTACCAGGCCCACACGCACCCCCAACGGCGCCAGGAGCCGGCGGAAGGTCAGGTAGTGCTGCTCGGCAAGGATCTCCGTGGGGGCCATGAGCGCCCCCTGGTATCCACCTCCGACACATAGCCATAGCGCCGCGGCGGCCACGACAGTTTTTCCGGAACCGACGTCACCATGCAGCAGCCGGTTCATGGGCGCGGGACGACGAAGATCCGCGGCAATCTCATCGAGGACCCTGCGCTGCGCCCGCGTCGGCGCGTACGGCAGGGCGCCGATGAAGCGGTGAAGGAGGTCCCCGTCGCCGGCATAGCGGATACCTTTGTCGATGGTCTGCAGCGCCTGGCGCCGCATCAGCACGCCCAGCTGCAGGATGAGGAGCTCGTCAAACGCAAGTCGTCGATGGGCGGCGTCCGCCTCCTGAAGCGATGTCGGGAAATGAATCGCCCGCAGCGCTTCCCCCAGCGGGAGCAGGTCGTGGCGGTGGCGGATGGCGGGCGAAAGCAACTCGGGGACGCCGTCCCGGTACTGGCTGAGGGCCTGCGCGATAATCGTGCGCAATACCCTCGGACTGAGGCCCTCGGTTGCAGGGTGCATGGGGACGATGCGGCCGGTGTGCAGCGTATCGGTATCATCTCCGGTGAGGATTTCAAACTCCTCCACCACCATCTGCAACCTCCCGGCGCGCTCTATCTTCCCGTGGACAATCAGCCGCGTGCCGCGGCGGATGACCCGGCGTAGGTAGCGCTGGCCGAACCAGATCGCCTGGAGCACAGCGGTGTTGTCCGAGAGTGCGGCGACGAACTGATACGCCCCGTGTCGCTTCTCGCTGAGGGCCAGGACAACGCCTTCGGTGGTCTGCTTTTGACCCGGCACGAGCGATGCGATCGAGGCCAGGTGGCTGCGGTCCTCATACCGGTGCGGCGCGTGGTATAGGAGATCTTCCACGGTACGCAGCCCCAGGCGTGCCAGCTGCACAGCGCGGGCAGGACCGACACCTTTGACATACTGGGCGGGGACGTCGAGCGGCGACCGGGATGTCGATCGAGCCTGGCCCGCAGCGACGGCGACGGTGCGGCGTGACGTGGCCATTCGCACTAGTGTTCTACGGTGTGCGACCCTTTCCTTGGCCACGGCCGCATGCTACAATCCGGAGGGTATTTTGAGGAGGTTTGGTGATGGCTCGTCTATGCGCAATCTGCGGGAAACGACCCTCTACCGGCCACTCCGTCAGCCACTCGGCGGTGAAGACGCGCCGGAGATTCCTTCCGAACCTGCAGCGGGTGCGTGTGCTGGTAAACGGGGCCCCGCGGCGGCTCACCGTGTGCACAACGTGCTTGTCCTCAGGACGCGTGCAGAGACCGCGTTGGCGGGAACGCGGGATCGCGGCCCCTTAATGCGATTGGATCGTCTCCCCGTTTCCCCGTTCCCGCGTTCGCCTGTTCCCGTTTCTCATCCCTGAAATCAGGTTCTCGACGGCCTCCTGGTCAAAGAGATAGCGGGCGGCACAGAAGTTGCAGCGAACCTCGACTCGTCCTTGCTCCGCCAGGATTTCGCGGAGCTCCGTCTCCCCGAAACTGATCAGGACCCGCTGCACCTTCCGCCGCGAACAGCGGCAGCGGAAGCGCACGGCGCCCCGTTCGACCACCTGACTGGACATCTCGCCCAATGCAGCTTCCACCATCTCCTCCGGCGTGTTGCCGCCTGAAATCATCGACGTGACCGCCGGAAGCGCCTTCGCCCGCTGCTCCAGATAGGAGACCGCGCGCTCGTCCGCGCCGGGCATGACCTGCACCATCACGCCACCGGCCGCCATCACCCGTTCGGTCGGTGCGACAAGCACGCCGAGCGCCACCACCGATGGAATCTGGTGCGACACGACCAGGTACGAGGCCAGATCTTCTGCGATCTCTCCTGACACCAACGGGACGCTGCCGTGGTAAGGGATCCGCAGCCCCAGGTCCAGGGTGACATGCAGTGTCCCGCGCCCAACCGCGCGGCCGACATCCAGTTTCCCGCTGCTCGTCAGCGGAAGGTGCACTTCCGGGTTCGCCACGTATCCGCGCACCGTGCCCGCGGCGTCGCTGGTGGCCAGCACCCCACCCAGGGGGCCGTCCCCAAGAATGCGGACAAAAATCGTCTGGCCGACCCGCAGGGTCGCGCCAAGCAGGCCTGCCGCCGTCAGGGTGCGGCCCAGCGCCGCCGTCGCGGTCGGCGCGGTGCCGTGCCGGCGTCTGGCCTGCTCCACCGTGGCCGTCGTCACCGCCGCCATGGCGCGTACGGCGCCGTCTTCAGTGACCGATCGAATCCAGTAATCTTCCGTAAATCTGCGCACGGGCCGCACGAGTTCCACCGCGGCCAAGTGTTTTCATTATCGCACAGGTTCCACTAAGACCGAAATAACGGGAACGGGGGAACGCGGGAACGCGATGTAGCCTACACTGGGAACGTCCGCGTTCCCCAGTTCCCGCGATCCGGCGTTCCCGTCGCTCTCAGCGGCGGTGCGTGACCACAACGAGCAGCCAGCCCCGCCGGACATTCACCGATGCCGGCGGCGTCGTGATCTCGTTGCTGACGCCCAGCGTAGTGGTGATGCGCAGCACAGCATCAGCAAGCGGGTACTTTAGACCCTGCGTGGTGACGCCGCCCGCGCTGTCCGACAGCGGGATCAGGGAGACCAGATCCCCTCGGCGGCCGGAGATGGGCGTCTGCGCTTCCGCGAGGAACAGCTCCGCGCGGCCCTGCAGAATTCGAGCACGCTTTTGCTGACCGGCGGCTTGGATCAACAGTCCTATGTTCGCCAGGGTGTGATCGATCCGGGCGCCGAGCACGCCGAACAGGTCAATATCGGCGGCGCCGGCTTCGAGGGCGTACTCCAGCGCGAGTTCCGCATCGGTCCGATCCTTCTCGCGCGGGTACGCGATCAGGCGCGCCCCCTTCCGGCGGGCCCACGACAGCAACGCGGCGCCGGCGGAGTCGAAATCGCCAATCACCACCTGGGGCACAATTCCCAGGGCGCGGGCGATCCGCACGCCTCCGTCGGCGCAAATGACCAGATTGGCCCGCCCGAGGAGATCGCGCAGCGGCCGCGTAGGCCGCAGCGGGCCGGAGCCGATGATGGCGGCGCGCATCGCTGGGGCGGTTTAGGAGGCGACCTGCGGCGACAGTTTTGCCACTCGCTCCCAGACCAATAATGTCAGGATGATGGCCACGACGAAATCGGGACCGAGGAATGCGGCGTTGTACCCAAGCGAGTACAACCAGACCGGCTGTCCCTTGGGCGCGTATTGGGAGAAGAACACCACCCCCGAGATGACATGTGACAAGTACCGGGCGGTCGCGCCCACGGCGACGCCGAAGGCCGGAGACCGGGGAAAGAATCCCGCAAGACCCAACAGACCAAACGCCAGGGGATAGTCGAGAATCACCTGCACCGGATGGTAGAAGAACTTGCCGCCGCTCAGCACCCACCCCTCGAAGATTCCGTAGAGCGCTCCGGCCACAACGCCGACGGTCGGACCACGCCGCAGCGCAACGATAAACAGGGGCACCATTGTGCCCAGGGTAATCGACCCGCCTTGCGGCATCTCCCACAGTTTGACGAGGTGCAGCACTGCCGCCAGCGCGATCGCGACACCGATCTCCGCGACCGTCTTCGCATCCCATTTGCTGTCTCGCCGTTCCATACGCCCATCCTCCCTTCGTATACGCTCCAAAAATCAAGCCGCCAGCTCAACCGGCTGGCGGCCCATACATCCCTGCTCTGTTCCCCACGCCAGCATTACCTGGATCGGGTTCGATGGCTCTACACTGGTGTCTACCAGGTCTTCCATGTATTCAAAGCCTTCCGAGTCTACAAGCCAGATTGTAGGCATGCCTCCCCGGTTGGTAGACCCGGGAGACATGGTAGACTCGGTAGACCCGGTAGACTGATGTGTACTCTCAGCCCGGTTTCCCCGAGCTCCCCGCCGATATGAAGTTCACCGCAATCATACAGCCCTTTTCCAGACAAGTTCAAGGGCCTATCACGATAGTCCCAAAGTTGGAGAGTTAAGAGCGAGTCCAGAAATCCCTT
>VBAP01000067.1 GCA_005882335.1 Candidatus Segetimicrobium genomatis | reverse complement strand
GTGCCTTCCAGCCCGATGTTCACGACTCCGCCGCGCTCGGTGTACACCGCACCGAGCGATGCCAGCAGGATCGGCATCGTAACCCGAATGGCCGATGCGATGAGGGCCAAGCCGAATAAGGAGGCTACGTATTCCATCGCACAGGTGTCTCCACAGCAGTTGGAAAGTTGGAGAGTTGAAGAGTTGGATTACCACTGTTCCGCTCTGGTGGGTTTTGACTCTCCATCTCTCCAACTCTCCAACTCTTCAACTTCCTGTCCCCTCCGCGACCGGTGTTGCGGTCACCACCAACTCCGCCTCGCGTTTGCGTTGTGTGCGCACGTACCGGGTCAGCAGTTCGTACGCCACGACGATGGCCAGAATGATGATCGCCTGCAAGATGACGATGATCTCTTTGGGCACCCTGGCGAAGAACTGCACCCCCGCCGCCCCGCGGTCCAGAAAGCCGAACAGCAGGGCCGCCGGAATGACTCCCAGGGGGTTGTTCTTGGCCAACAGCGCCACGGAGATCCCAAGGAAGCCGAGGCCCTTGGGGAAGTCGATGTCCAGGTATCCGAAGAAGCCCAAGATGTCGTTGAGCCCCACCAGGCCGGCGATGCCGGCGCTGAGCATGAACATCCCGAACTGCACGCGCGCGTTGGGAATGCCGGCTGCTTCCGCGGCCAGCGGGTTGGACGCCACCGCGCGCACCTCATAGCCAAACCGCGTGCGGCTGAGGAAGTAGGCCAGGACGACCGCGATGGTGACGCCCAGCGGCAGGAGCAGGTTGAGTTTCTCCACGTCGGATCCGTGCAGCCCCAGCGGAGCCAGCAGCGGGCCCATCGACGGCACGCGCGCCGCGGGTGCCACGACGGGGGTGCGCACCCGGGGCGTCCCGATCTGGGTCGGATCGCGGAAGACGTCGTTGATGAGATAGAGCAGCAGCGCGGAGGCGATGTAGTTCATCATGATCGTGGTAATCACTTCGTGCGCGCCCCGTCGCAGCTTCAATGCGATCGGCACGAGCGCCCACACCATCCCGCCGCCCGCGGCCGCCAGGAGCGCCAGCGGCAGGTGGACGACGGCCGGTAACCCTCTCAGGCTGAATCCGACCAGCGCGGCGCAAAACGCCCCGATGTAGTACTGTCCTTCCACGCCGATGTTGAACAGGCTGGCCCGGAACGACATGGCGACAGCCAGGCCGGCGAAGATCAGCGGCGTGGTCTTGAACAGGATCGAGAAGAGGCTGTCCGTGCGGGTGAGGCTGAACCGGACCATCACCGCATAGACGTCGATGGGGTTGCGGCCGATGGCCAGAATCATGACGGACGCGATGAGCATGCCAAAGACGATGGCCAGCGCCGGCGTCGCGACCTGCAGGAGAAGCAGGCGGCCCTTCATCCCGCCCTGGCCTCATCCTTCCGCTTTGTGCCGGTCATGTACAGTCCGAGTTCGGCGGGCGTGGCCTCGGCTCGCGCAAACTCTGCGACCATCTCACCGCCATACATCACGGCGATGCGGTCAGAGAGCGAGAGGACTTCTTCCAGGTTGGCCGAGATCAGCAGCACCGCCATCCCGGAAGAACGGGCGGCCAGCAACTGCCGCATCACAAACTCGGTCGCGCCGATATCGAGACCGCGGGTCGGCTGCGCCGCGACGAGCACCTGGGGGTTGAAGCTGAATTCGCGCGCCACAACCACTTTTTGCTGATTGCCCCCGGACAGGGCGAGCACCGGGGCGTCGGTGTCGGCGACGCGGATATCGTAGTCGCCGACGCGCCGGCGCACAAACCCCTGGATCCCCGGCCGGTCCAGCAAGGCCCCATGAGTGAACTCATCTCGGGTGTGGTGACCGAGGATCAGGTTCTCCCACACCGCCATCGGCAGGGCGATGCCCCGGCGGTGGCGGTCTTCGGGAATGTGCGCCACCCCCAGCAGCCGGATGGCGCGGGCCGTGGCGTGGGTGACGTCGCGCCCGTCGACCAGCAGCTGGCCGCCAGCGATCGGACGCAAACCGACGAGGGCTTCGACCAGTTCGGTCTGGCCATTCCCCTCGACGCCCGCGACCCCGTAGACCTCACCGGCCCGTACGGCCAGCGAGACCTCGCGGACCGCCAGGCGTTTTCCACCACCCGGCACCCGCAGCCGCCGCGCCTCCAGGCGTACCTGGCCTGGCGTGACCGATGGATGCTCCAGTTCCAGCAGGACCGGCCGGCCCACCATCATCTCCGCCAGCTGGGCTTTCGTGGTGCGGGCGGCCGGCACCGTGCCGACGACGCGCCCGTGCCGCAGCACGGTGACCTGGTCAGAAATGGCCAGCACCTCGTCCAGCTTGTGGCTGATAAAAATGATGGTCTTCCCCTGCTCCTTCAGCCGGCGGAGGTTGTGAAACAATTCCTCGACTTCCTGGGGCACCAGCACCGCCGTGGGTTCATCCAGGATGAGGAGCTCGGCGCCGCGGTACAGCACCTTGATGATCTCCACCCGCTGTTGTTCTCCGACCGAGAGAGCGCCGACTTCGGCACCGGGATCCAAGATGAAGCCATACTGCCGGCACAGGTCGGCTACCCGCTGCCGCGCCTCGCGCATCCGCAGCCGGCCTAACCCTGATGCCGGCTCGCTGCCCAGGATGACGTTTTCGGCCACGGTAAAGACTGGAATGAGCATGAAGTGCTGGTGCACCATGCCAATTCCGAGTTCCAGCGCCCGACGCGGGCTGTCGATGACGGCGGTCTGGCCCTTGACGGCGATGTCACCCTGGTCCGGCTGGTAGAGGCCGTACAGAATGCGCATGAGTGTGGACTTCCCCGCACCATTCTCCCCCACGATGGCGTGGATCTCCCCGGTGCGGACCGCCAGGTCGACGCCATCGTTGGCCACGACGCCGGGGAAGCGCTTGGTGATATGCCGCAGCTCAATAAAGAGATCGTTCAATGATGATTTCTCGAAAAAAGAGGGGTGGAGGCTGCGCCCCCACCCCCGAATGGCTCAATCGATCGGCTCACTTCAGCGTCTTGAGGAACTCCTCGAGTAGCTTCTTGTCCGACGGGACCTTGATCTTCCCGGCGATGATATCCTTCTTCAGGGCCTCTAACTTGGCGGTGACGTCTTGAATCATCGCTTTGTTGTAGTCGTTGACGGCATACCCGACCCCGTTCTCCTTCAGCCCAAACTCCCGCACGCCGCCTTTGTACTGCCCGGTGGTCGTGGCCTTGATGGTCTCGTAGACGGCCACGTCCACCCGCTTCATCATGCTGGTCAGGATTTGCGCCCGCTGGTCCGATTTGACGGTCAGCGACTGGTCTGCGTCGACGCCGATCGCCAGCCGTTTCTTCACCACCGCGGCTTCGAACACGCCGATGCCTGTGCCGCCCGAGGCGTGGTAGATGATGTCCGCGCCGCGATCGTACTCCGCCAGGGCCAGTTCTTTGCCCTTGACGGGATCGCGGAACGCCTCGCCGGTGGTGCCGGCATACTCGCTGAAGACTTCGATGGTCCGCTTGATATATTTGGCGCCGGCGATGTAGCCGGCTTCAAACTTTTCAATGAGGGGGATTTTCATGCCGCCGACGAACCCGATCTTTCCGGTCCGGGACTTCAGCGCGGCGGCGGCGCCGACCAGAAAGGATCCTTCCTGCTCCTTGAAGAGCAGGCTGACCACGTTGGGCTGATCCCCGATAAACCCGTCCACGATCGCGAACTTGACGTTCGGGAAATCCTTGGCCACACGGGTGATGCTGTCGGTGAAGAGGAACCCGATCCCGAAGATCAGATCGTACTTCTCCCCGGCCAACAGCCGGAGGAGCTCCTCGCGGTTCTCCCCGCCGGCTGTGGGTTCGAGGTCGCGGGTTTCGATGCTGGCCCCGAATTCCTTCTGCGCGCGGGCCAGGCCCGCGTAGGCCATGTCGTTGAACGACAGATCGCCGCGCCCGCCGACGTCATAGACAATGCCTACGCGCCACTTCTTGGCCTGAGCCGTGGCCTGCGGTCCGGGGATCGCCCAGAGAATGGCCGCCACCACGACCAGCAGCGCAGCGGCGATACGCATTCCAGTTCTCATGCTCGACGCACCTCCCGTGAGTTCATAAGCTTGGGGTTGGGGTGACCTGCGTACACTTCGTGTCGGTCCGAGAGAACTCCTGGCAGGCGCGATCGGGGCCTTAGGACGCGGAACCGGTCTTGATCAGGCGCTCGAGTTCCTCCAGTCCGACCAGCACGTCGCGGGGATTGCTGCCCTGGGCGGGTCCGACAATGCCTTTTTCTTCCAGCTGATCGACGATGCGGGCGGCGCGGACATAGCCAATCTTCATCTTACGCTGCAGCAGCGACACCGAGCCATATCCCGCCCGCACGATCAGTCGGGCGGCGTCGGCCAGCAGGGCGTCTTCATCCCCGCTGGCTTCCGCGCTGCCCGCTTCGGCCCGCAGCAGGTCCTGATCATATACCGGCCGGCCTTGGGTCTTCCACCAGGCGGCCAGCGCCTGAATCTCGCTGTCGGCGATGAACGCGCCCTGCGCCCGCGTGGGCCGCGCGGCGCCCATCGGCAGGTACAGCATGTCGCCTTTCCCGAGCAGTTTCTCAGCGCCCGGCATATCCAGGATGGTCCGGCTGTCCACCTGACTGCTGACGGCGAAGGCGATGCGGGACGGAATGTTTGCTTTAATCAGCCCTGTGATGACATCGACCGACGGTCGCTGCGTCGCCACCACCATGTGAATCCCCGTGGCCCGGGTCATCTGGGCGAGACGGCAGATGACGTCTTCAAAGTCGGCCGGCGCGACCATCATCAGGTCGGCCAGTTCATCGACGATGATCACGAGATACGGCAGGCGCTCCACGTCGGTGAGTTGATTGTATGCCTGGATGTTCCGCGTCCCGGTGGCGGCGAAGCGCTCGAACCGCTGTTCCATTTCCCGCAGCATCTCCCGCAGCGCGCCTGCGGCGGCGCGCGGGTTGGTGACCACGGGGATCAGCAGATGCGGAACGTTGTTGTAGTTGGTGAACTCCACCCGCTTGGGATCGATCATCAGCAGCCGCACGTCCACGGGAGTGCACCGGAACAGCAGACCGGCGATGATGGCGTTCAGCGTGACCGATTTCCCTGAGCCCGTCGCCCCGGCGATAAGCAGATGCGGCATCTCAGCGAGATCGGCCAGGATAGGATGGCCGGCGATGTCTTTGCCCACTGGGACGACGAGTGGGCCGGCCGTCCGCTGGTACTCATCCGATGCCAGGATCTCCTTAATATGGACCAGGGCAGTTTTTTGATTGGGTACCTCGATGCCGACCGCGGACTTGCCGGGGATGGGGGCCTCGATGCGCACGCTGGGCGCCGCCAGGGCGAGCGCGATGTCGTTGGTCAGGCTGCTGATCTTCTGGACGCGGACCCCAGGCGCCGGCTGTACCTCAAAACGCGTCACCACGGGTCCCTGCTCCCAGCGTGTGACCTTCGCCTCAACGCCGAAACTGGTCAGCGTCTGCTCCAGCTGCTTGGCCAGGTCCGCGGGCTCAGTCTTCGCCTTGCCGCGCAAAGATGGCAGATCGGTGAGCAGCGTGGACGGGGGCAACTGATACCCGCCGGAGGGGACTTCAAGCGCGAGCGTTTCCTGCCTGAACGCCTCGCCGGTGCTGGCGCGAGCCTGCTGGCCCCGGCCCGGCGGCACGCCGGTGACCCGCTTCTCTCCGTCGACGGGCCCGGGCCGTGAGACGTCCGCGACCAATGTGTCCACGAGTCGGGCCCTCGTCGGTACCGGTGGAGGCTCCGTCGCGGCGGGAAGCTGCATCGGTTGCAGGAGCGCGCCGACACGTTCGGCGGCCGCGCGCGCGCTCCGCCAGATGGCGTGTGCCAGGGCTGCCGCCGACGATGTGACGATACTCACCGCGGCCACCGCACCGCCGGCGCCGAGTTGCCAGATGGCCAGTGCGGCACGGACCAACTCTGCTGCGGTCCACTGGATGGCGGACAGCATACCGCCGACTGCTGCGGCCAACGAGACATTGGACCACAGCAGGGCGCCGCCGATCGCACTCAGCGCCAGCACCAACCATGCGCCCGTCTCGCCGAACGCCCGGCGCAGCACCCAGAGCAGTGCGCCGCCGACCACGCCCCCGCCGCCGGTGTTGTGACCGATGGACCATTCCGCGCCCCGCGGGACACGCGCGTGGTACGCGGCAATGGAGACCAGGGCAACCAGGGCGGCGCCACACGCTCTCCGGCCGAGGCGTGAACGCTCTGACGCGCGGAGCAGGGCGATCCCGCCCAGCACGCCTGCCAGTGGAATCAGCCACGCGCCATCGCCTAGCGCCACCCGCTGGACGTGTTCCAGGACCAGCGGCACGCCCGTCGCTCCGGGAAGAAACGAGAGCGCCAGCACCAGCCCGCCGACCAGCGCGACGGCGCCGCCGGCATGAAGACGATTGGTGGTCCGTTTCCTGCGCGCCACAGCTCCTACCCCTTTGTGAAGAAGAGCACCGCCGCCCCGGCGAGCAGACAGTACACGGCGAAGTAGCTCAGGCGCCCCCGGCGCAGCACGGATAGCAGCCACCGGATGGCTACCCCGCCTGAAAGCGCCGCGACGGCGAACCCTGTGAGCAACTGTGCCGGAGTATACCCCATGCCGAGACCGAGCCGAAGATCCTTCAGCCCCAGTATCCCCGCGCCGGCGACCGCCGGGATGGCCGCCAGGAACGAGAGCCGCGCCGCCTCCTCTTTGCGCAGCCCCATCCACATGCCGGCGGTGATCGTGGTGCCCGACCGCGAGATCCCGGGGACAATGGCGACGGCCTGCGCGACGCCGATCGCTACCGCATCGGCAGGCGTCGCGTCAAGCATCGCGCGCCGGCCTCGCTCCTGCGCGATGAGCAAGAGCCCACCGGTGAGCATCAGCTGCACGGCCGTCCCGCGCACTGAGCCGAACATAGACTCTAGAGGTCTCTCCAGGGTGAGGCCCGCGGCGGCGGTGATGGCCGTGATCAGAATGATCAACCAGGCCAGCCGCCCGTACGACTGGGTGGTTGCGTCCGCGGACTTCCGCGCCATGGACATGCCCCATCCCGTGACCAGCTTGCGGACCTCGCCCCACAGGACGACAAGCGCGGCGAGGACAGTGCCGAGGTGCAAGACGGCTTCTAAAAGGATTCCGGGACGGGGTATTCCGAGAAAGGCCTCGGCGAAGATGAGATGGGCCGTGCTGCTGACCGGCAAAAACTCCGTCAGCCCCTGGACCAGGCCCAGGATGACCATATCAAGCACGTACGCGCTCCTTTGAAAGGTGCGATGTTAGGTGCGTCTGAATGTTCGACCCAACACGTTCTATGCCCGCGGAGGGCTCTCCTTCAGTAGCGATACCACAGCGCGTCCCAGGCTTCCCAGAAGTTCTTGCCGGTCGCTCTGACCGTGCGGGGTCCAACCGTCTCGACGCCGGTGCGGCCTTCGAACGGGGCGAGACGATCAGGCGTGGCCAGCTCGACCTGAAACGTCACCGGAGCGGCGAACGTCAGAGGCTTTGGCCACCGCGCGCGATTCACCAATGCTTCGCCCGCCCTGGTCTCGATAAGCGTGCAGGCGTCGGCGGGGGCGAGATGGACGGCCGAGAATCGCCCCAGGCCCTTCTTCACCGGGGCGGTGACCACGGTCGCCCCGACCAGCTCCTGAACCTCTTTACACGTCGCCTCGTCCCCGGCCACAAACACGGCCGGGACATTCCAGCATCCCGCGATGGCGGCGACAATGCCCGATTCGCCCACCGGCGCGCCGTTGATGGTTGCCAGGTACCACGATTCCGATGAGACGGTGTGGGACAGAACGCCGTCAGGCGTGCCCGCTTTGGCATGCGCGCCCACAAACAGGACCGCGTCGCAACCCTGGGTGAGCGGTTCGACATACCTAGCCCAGGCGTGGCCTAGGACGTAGCGGGCGCTGCGTTCCAGCCGGTCAGGGATGAGGCTCATGAACCCCCGCGCGCCTTTGTATCCACCCCCGTGCCCATCGACCACGATGACGTCATCGGCCTTGGCGCGCCGGCAGGCCCGTACGATCGCGTTGATTTCCTCGGTGTAGAGCCGCCGGCCTTCTTCATACAGCGGGGTCCCGCCGCCGGTATGCTCCCACGACGTGATCCCGGCCACCCCTTCGATGTCGGCCCACACCATCACGCGCATGAATAGTCCCCTCTCTCCGTACCAGCGCCTCGGCGGTTACTCGTCAAGAAAGCGCCGGAGGTTCCTGAAATCCTTCCTTAGCATTCGCATCCAGTCTCTCCTGTACAGGACCATCGCCGGATGATACAAGGGGAGGATGGTGACGGGGCCCTGCGGGATGGACCGGCCATGCACGTCGGCGATCCTGCGTCCCGGCAGGAAGTAGTCCAACGCGATGCGGCCGAGGGTGACGATGACCTTCGGACGGAGGATGCGGAGTTGCTCCTGCAGCCAGGGCGCGCAGGCGGCGATCTCCGCGGGTGTGGGCGCGCGGTTGCGCCCCGGCGGCAGTCCCGAGACCGGGCGAGACTTCACGACGCGACAGCCCGACGGACGCCAGTAACTCGTCGAGGAACTTGCCTGCCGCCCCGACAAATGGCTGGCCCGTGAGATCCTCCTGCCGCCCGGGGGCCTCGCCGACGAGCATGATGCGCGCGGAGGCGGGGCCGACTCCGGGTACAGCCTGAGTGCGCGTGCGGTGGAGGGGACACCGGTCGCACACCCTAATACGATTGTGCAGTTGGGCGAGAGCACGAGTCTTCGGGGATTTTGTGCGTCGAGGCATCCGCGGGACCGGGCGACCAGGAGACCAGGGTTACCAAGGGACCAGGCCTACAGAATCCTGCGGGTTCCTTGGTTCCTTGGTCCCCTGGTCCCGCAGTTTCGAGTCAGACGGCCACCAGCGCCAGTTCCTTGAGGACCGCCTGAATCTGCTCCTTCTCCTTCTCCGTCGCGTCCACGAGGGGCAGGCGCGGTTTGCCGACGCGGAATCCGCTCAGGTTGAGCGCAGCCTTGACCGGTACGGGATTCGTGGTGATGAAGAGCACCTTGAACAGCGGAAACAGCCGCAGGTGTATCTGCAGCGCCGTACGGACGTCCCCGCGTTCGTGCGAGCGCACCATCTCCTGAATGTCCGGTCCCACCAGATGGGAGGCCACGCTGACGATCCCACGTCCGCCGACCGAGAGAATCGGCAGGGTCAAGCTGTCGTCGCCGCTGTAGATCTCGAACGTGGCAGGCGTCTGCCGGCGGATCTCCGACGCCTGATCCAGAATGCCGCTGGCTTCCTTCACCGCGACGATGTTGCGGACTTTGGCGAGCCTGGCAATCGTGTCCGGCGTGCAGTTCACGCCGGTCCGGCCCGGGATATTGTACAGCATGCAGGGCTTGCCGGTGGATTCGGCAATGGCCTTGAAGTGCGCGTACAGGCCGTCCTGAGAGGGGCGATTATAATATGGGTTGACCAGGAGGAACGCGTCGGCGCCGGCGCGTCCCGCGTCCTTGGTCAGCTGGATCGAATGCCGGGTGTCGTTGGTGCCGGTACCGGCCACGACCACGGCCCGGCCAGCCACGGCCTCTTTCACCGTCCCAAACAGCCGGATCTTTTCTTCATCGGTGAGCGTGGGAGACTCTCCGGTCGTTCCCGCCACGACAATCCCATCTGACCCCGAATCGGCGAGCCGCTTGGCCAGCGCCGCCGCCTGAGGATAGTCGACATTTGTGCCCTCATCGAACGGCGTCACCATGGCGGTGAGGACCCTGCCGAAGAACGACATCTGACTCCCCCCTTGGTGCATGGATTACGCGAGCATGGCGAACACTAACCTTCCGCCTCTCGCTCCGACGCGACTTCTGCTGCCAGCCCAAACTCATCGTGGAGAGCATTGAGGGCCCGCGGCAACTGTTCCCGCCATACCAGGCAGGAGATCGTCGTGTGCGAGTCTGCCGTTTGCAGGATCTCCGCCCCGGCGTCGTGCAACGCTTTCACCACACGCGCCATCACGCCCGGCCGACCGCGCATCCCGGCGCCGATGATCGACACCTTTGCGCACGGGCCGCTGACGTGCACCTCGTAGCCGAGTTTGGAGAGAAGGTTGGCCGCCTGCGCGACGGCCTCCTCCTTCACCGTAAAGGCCAGCACCTCCGGCAGCAAGTTGATCAGGTCGATGCTGATCCCGTGCTCGGCCAGCGCCGCCAGCGCCCCCAGCGGGCGCGAGAGATCCTCCCCCCGCCGGCGCTCGATCTTCAACTGGACGACGTCAGGCAGATGCGCGAGCGCGATGACCGGCCGGCCGTCGATGATCGGCACACCCAGTTCCGGCCCTTTCACGATCAAGGTCCCTCCATTCAGGCTGCCCATCCGTCTGATGAGCAACTTCACGTTGTGCTCGCGACCGATGTCCGCGGCGCGCGGGTGCAGCACTCTTGCCCCCAGAGCCGCCAACTGCGACATCTCATCGTACGTGATCCGCTGGATCGGCCGGGCCCCGGGCACCAGCTTGGGATCGGCGGTCATGATGCCCGGGACGTCCTTGTAGATCTCCACGACCTCGGCGCCCAGCGCCGCGCCGATGGCCACGGCGGTGGTATCGCTGCCCCCGCGGCCCAGCGTCGTGATCTCGCCGTCGGGCGTGACCCCCTGGAAGCCGGCGACGACCACGACCTGGTCGCGCTCGAGGTGCGCCCGCGTGCGGGCGGCATCGATGCTGAGGATGCGGGCGTCGTTGAACTCATCGGTCGTAAAGATCCCCGCCTGGGCGCCGGTGAGGGCGATGGCCGGGCAGCCGGCCCGCACGAGGGTGTGGGCCAGCACGGCCGTCGAGATGATCTCCCCCGTCGACAGCAGCAGGTCGAGCGTGCGCGGGTTGATTTCACTCCCGATCTCCCGCATCAAACCCATCAGCGTGTCGGTCGCGTAGGGGTTGCCTTCGCGCCCGATGGCAGAGACGACGGCCACGACGCGGCTTCCTTGCTTGCGGGTGGCGGTGATGAGCTCAGCGACCTGCAGGCGCCCCTCCGGCGTCGCAAGCAACGGTCCCCCGAATTTTTGGATGATGACTCTCATGATGGGACTTCCCGGAGGTAGACTAGGAGGTCACTTTCGACGTGACAAGTCCCATCTCGATCAAGTGTTCCGCGATCTGCACGGCGTTCAGCGCAGCGCCCTTCCGCAAATTGTCAGCCACGGCGAAGAAGGCCAGGCAACCGGCTTCATCGGTGCGGATTCTGCCGACGAGACAGGGATCGCGTCCGGCCGCCGCCAGCGTCGTGGGAACGCGACCCGCGGCGGGGTCGTCCACCAGTTCCACGCCGGGCGCGGCTGCCAGGAGCTTCCGCGCCTGCGCCGCATCCAGTGGCTGCTCGAACTCGGCGTGGACCGCGACACCGTGGGCAACCAGGGTCGGCACTCGTACGCAGGTGACGCCGACTGGTAGCCGTGGCGCCGACAACATCTTGCGCAACTCAGCGGCAACTTTCGTCTCTTCACTGAACGTCGCCCCTCGCAGCGAGCCGACCGCAGGAATGACATTCAGCGCGATGGGCTCCGCGAAGGCCGATCCCCGCGGCCTGTCTGGAGTTCTTCGCGAGGCGCCTGCTTCTTGCAGTTCCGCCCACAGCTGCTCCACGCCGCGCTGGCCGGCCCCCGAGACCGACTGGTACGAGCAGGCGATGAGCCGCCGCAGGCCCGCCGCCTTGTGCAGCGGTGCGAGCGGCACGGCGATCGTGGCAGTGGTGCAGTTGGGGTTGGCGATAATGCGGCGCGGGGCGTGCCGGAGGGCTTCGGCGTTGACCTCCGGGATGACCAGCGGCACATCGGGCTCCATGCGGAAGGCCGCGGAGTTGTCGATGACAATTGCGCCGGCGGCCGCGGCCAGCGGGACGAGCTCCCTGGCGACCTCATCGGGCGTGTCGAAGATGACCAGTTCGAGATCGTGGAAGGCCGCGCGCGACGCCTCTTCGACCACGTGCGAACCGATTCGCCTGCCTGCCGACCGGCTCGAGGCGAACAGTTTGAGTGTCGACGCCGGGAAGTTGCGCTCCTGTAGGACCCGCAACGCTTCCCGGCCCACAACGCCCGTGGCGCCGACGATGCCGACCCGATACCCATTCATGGTTTCATCTATGTCCAGTCCTCTGAGTTGGAGAGTTGGAAAGTTGAAGAGTCAGACCACGCACATCATCGCCTCTCCAACCTTTCAACTCTCCAACATTCCAACTATAGGTCCAGGAGCTTCTCCAGCCCATATACCAGTCCTGTCAGCGACCGCACCTTGCGGACCGCGAGCATCAGGCCGGGCATAAATGACTCCTCGTTGACGGAGTCGTGGCGGATTGTCAGCGTCTGTCCAGGTCCACCGAATATGATTTCCTGGTGGGCGACGAGTCCGGGCAGCCTGACGCTGTGGACTGGAACGCCGTCTGCCCTCCCGCCGCGTACCCCAGCGATCATCTCCTCCCCCTTCACGGCCGGAGTGGGGGGTGACCCACGCGCGGCCGCCACCACCGCCGCCGTTCGGAGCGCCGTCCCGGACGGGGCATCACGTTTGCGATCATGGTGAAGTTCGATGATCTCGACGTTGGAGAAATATTGTGCCGCCAGGCGGGCAAACTCGATCATCAAGACAGCACCCACCGCAAAGTTGGGCGCTACGATGGCACCGATCCGCTTCGAGCCACACAAGGTCGCGAGACTGTCCAGGTCGGGCTGACTGATTCCGGTGGCACCGATCACCGGACTGACGCCGGCTGGAATGGCCGCCCGGGCGTGTTCCGCCGCGGCCGCGCCGGGGCAGAAATCGATGAGGACATCCGGTTTTCCGTCGAGGGCGTCGGCCAGTTCCGCGGTAAGCTTCACTCCAAGGGGGGCTGTCCCCGCCACCGTGCCGGCGTCCTGCCCTACTCCGCGCTCGCGGCCCAGCGCGGCCGCCAGGATCATATCCGGCGCACCTGCGACCGCCCGCACGGCGGTCCTGCCCATGCGGCCGGCCGCGCCGGCGATGGCGACCCGGATTTTCTCCGGCATCGAGGTCACCTCTGACTAAATGGGATTGCGGGAACGCGCGATCGCGGGAACGCGAATCATCCCTCTCCCCTGATCACTGTTGGCGCGTTCCCCCGTTCCCCAGTTCCCGCGTTCCCGTTGGTCAAGCTTTCGCTTCCACGTAGCCCTCAAACGCCTTCCGCATCGAGGCCGCCAGGTGGCCGTCGGAGCGAAATGGGCCGATCGCCGCCATCGATAGCCGGCCGGCTGGGAAGAGGTCGCCGGCCATGCGCTGGACGTCTTCGGCCGTCACCGCATCGACCTTGGCGATGAGCTCGTCTAGCGTAATCTGCCGGCCGTGGTAAACCTCGGACCGAGCCAGCATCGACATCCGGCTCCCGGTGCTCTCCAATCCCAGCATGAGGCCGCCCTTCAGCGATTCTTTGGCCCGGTGGAGTTCGGCGTCGTCGACGCGGTGGAGTTTCATCTTCTCGATCTCTTCGAGCGTCAGGCGGATGACCTCTGGGCCGGCATCTGGGCTCATACCCGCGTAGACGACGAACAATCCGCCATCGCGGTATGATGCAGCGTAGGAAGCGATGCTGTACACGAGTCCCCGCCGCTCCCGGATCTCCTGGAACAGCCGGGAGCTCATCCCGCCGCCCAGCAGATGATCAAGGACCGAGAGTGTGTATCGCCGTTCGTCGGCCTGGGCCAGCCCCTGCGTTCCCAGGCAGAGATGGACCTGCTCGGTCTCTTTGGTGCGCGTGGCGACGTCGGCCTGCGGCCGCGGAGGGGCCTGCACGACGGGATCGGCGGCGCCTTCCCATCCGGCAAAATGGCGGGTGACAAGCGCTGCGACCTGATCGTGCTCCAGGTCGCCTGCCGCGGCGATCACGACGTTATTGGGCCGGTAGAAGCGCCGGATGTGCGCGATGAAGTCGTTGCGGGTCAGGCGGTTCACCGTCAGGAGTGTCCCGATTACGGGGCGCCCCAGTTGGTGGCCGTTCCACACGGTCTGCGCGAAGAGGTCCTGTACCAGTTCATCCGGGGAGTCTTCGTAACTCTTGATCTCCTCGGCGATGACCTGGCGCTCGCGCTCGATAGACTCTTCGGCCAGCGTGGAATGCAGCAGCATGTCGGCGTAGATCTCCAACGCCCGGTCCAGGTGGGACGACAGCACCTTCACGTAAAATACTGTCTGCTCTCGGTCGGTGAAGGCGTTCATCTGCCCGCCGATGTCGTCCGCGGCCTGGGCGATTTCCAGCGCAGAACGCGTCGCCGTCCCTTTGAAGAAGAGGTGTTCGAGGAAGTGGGAGATGCCGTGTTGTTCGACAGGTTCGTAGCGAGAGCCGACGCTCACCCAGATGCCCACGGCCACAGTACGCACGTGGGGAATCCGCTCCGTGAGCACGCGGACTCCGCTGGGGAGAACGCTCCTGGCGACGGTGCCGCTGGATGGTGGCAACTGAGGTTGGCTCATAATTGTCTACTGCATTACCTGCCCTGGAAACGAATCCCTGCGCGCGGGAAAATGGCGAACACGGCGAACAGAGCGAACACGGCGAACAGAGCGAACATGGCGAACGCACGATCACCTGTGTTGTCTTTGGTTCACCCTGATCGCCGTGTTCGCTCTGTTCGCTGAAGGAGGGCTAGTGTTTGTCCGAGCCCGGCCGGGGCCCGCGTCCTGGGCCACCGGGTCCAGGGCCACGCCCCGAACCACTGCCGGATTCGGGGCCACGCCTGCGGTGGCGATCCCTGCCGTGTCCAGGGCCGGATGGTGCCCGCTGACCTGGACCACTTCCAGATTCAGGAGGGTGCGATGTGCTGTCCGCAGGTGGCTGGCCGGGGGACGTCTCAGCCGGCGCCGGCCCGCCTTCTCCCGGCGCGGTTACCCCGCGGCGGGTCAGGTTGATGCGGCCCAAATTGTCGATCTCCTTCACCCGGACCAGCAGTTCATCGCCCACCTTCACGACATCTTCGACCCGGTTGATCCGGCTGTCCGATAACTCTGAGATGTGGACTAACCCTTCCTTGCCGGGAAGCACTTCGACGAAGGCGCCAAAATTCATGAGCCGGGTGACCCGGCCCAGATAGATCTCACCGACCTTGACTTCACGGACGATGGCTTCGATCATTGCGGTGGCCCTTTTCGCGGCCTCCTCGTCGGTGGAAGCGATCAACACGCGTCCGTCTTGCTCGATGTCGATCTTGACGCCGGTTTCGGCCGTAATCTTGTTGATGACCTTGCCGCCGGGACCGATGACCTCCCGGATCTTCTCCGGGTTGATCTCGATGGTGATAATACGCGGGGCAAAGGGCGACAGCTGGGCACGCGGCTCCGCGATCACGCCGGCCATCGCGTCCAGGATCACCAGACGGGCCTGCCGGGCCTGCTCCAGCGCCTGTCCCAGAACGTCTCGCGA
Source organism: Candidatus Segetimicrobium genomatis (assembly GCA_005882335.1). Lineage (GTDB taxonomy): Bacteria > Sysuimicrobiota > Sysuimicrobiia > Sysuimicrobiales > Kaftiobacteriaceae > Telluricultor. Next base: position 23,124 of record VBAP01000067.1, on the reverse strand, counting down.
CAATCCTTTGATCTTGATATCCATTTGCAGCGCGGTGACACCCATCCGCGTGCCCGCCACCTTAAAGTCCATATCGCCCATCGCGTCCTCGAGCCCCCGGATGTCGGTGAGGATCGCAACCTTGCCGTCCTGACCCGTGACCAGGCCCATGGCGATGCCGCCGACCGGCGCCTTGATGGGCACGCCGGCGTCCATCAAGGCCAGCGTCGAGCTACACACCGAGGCCATCGAGGTGGAACCGTTGGACTCCAGGACTTCGGAGACGAGCCGGACCGTGTATGGAAACGCCGCTTCATCGGGAATCATGGGTTCCAGCGCTCGCTCGGCCAGCAACCCGTGGCCGATCTCACGCCGGCCGGGACCACGCAGCGGCCGCACCTCGCCGACTGAGAACGGTGGGAAGGAATAGTGATGCATGAACCGCTTGGAGGTCCGCAGGCTGATGTCATCGATGATCTGCTCGTCTTCGCCGGTCCCCAGTGTGGCCACGCTCAGGACCTGCGTCTGGCCCCGTTGGAACAATCCGGAGCCATGGGCGCGCGGCAGCAGGCCCACCGCGATGGACAGCGGCCGGATGTCGGTGTACGTCCGACCGTCCGGGCGCCGCCCCTCGGCGACGATCCTGCGGCGGACCTCGTCTTTCGTCGCGGTCTGAACGATTTCATCGATCTCATTGCCCCGCTCCGGGTACTGCTCCAGGAACGCCGCGGCCACCTCTTCGGTCACCTCGCGCAAGGCATCCTCGCGGGCCAGCTTCTCCGGGTTCGAGAGCGCCGCCTGAATGAGCGGTAGCGCGCGCGCACGCACGGCGCGGTCGAGTTCGGCATTCACGGCAGCCAGCTGGACCGCGATCTTGGGTTTCCCTGCTTTGGTGACCAGCTCGCGCTGCGCGGCGATGACCCGGCGTATCTCCTGGTGCGCGAGATCGAGCGCGTCGAGGATCCGGCCTTCCACCACCTCGCTGGCACCCGCCTCGACCATGATGATCGCGTTGTCTGTGGCGACCACCACTAGATCCAGGTCGCTCTCCTGCTCTAGTTGCTGCCAGGTCGGGTTGACGACCAGCGCCCCGTTGATCTCGCCGATCCGCACTGCGCCGATCGGGCCTTCAAAGGGGATATCGGAGATGGAGAGAGCCGCCGAGGCTCCGTTGATCGCCAGGACCGCAGGATCGTTTTCGTGGTCGGTGGATAGGACGGTGGCGATGACCTGGACGTCGTTGCGAAATCCATGGGGGAATAGCGGGCGGATGGGCCGGTCCATGAGGCGGGAGGCCTGGATGGCGGCCTCGCCCGGACGCCCCTCCCGCTTGAAAAAACCACCGGGGATCTTGCCGGCGGCGTACATCCTCTCTTCGAAGTCGCAGGTCAGCGGGAAGAAGTCGATTCCCTCCCGGGGTTTGGCCGAGGTGGCAGTCACCAGGACCATCGTATCGCCGCTGCGCACTGTCACCGCGGCGCCGGCCTGTCTGGCCAGCCAGCCGGTCTCGAAGGAGATCGTCCGGTCCCCGACTTCCGCAGTTACGCGTTGCACAGATGAAGCCATACTATCCTCCATGGTTTGTGTTCGAGCTGACCTCAGGTCGTGCAGGCGGTGCGGAGCGACGCGTCGGAACACACGCAGATGGGAACGGAATACCCGCCCCCATCCGCAAAGCAGCGCACCTGCCCGTGATCCTTTCGGGAAGTCTGATTATCGGCGCAGTCCAAGTGAATCAACAATCTGGCGGTATCGCTCCACGTCGGTCCGGCTGAGGTAGGCGAGCAGCTGCCGGCGCTGGCCGACCATCTTCAGCAGCCCGCGCCGGGAGTGCATGTCTTTCTTGTGTGCGGTAAGGTGCTCGGTAAGCTGGCTGATTCGCTGGGAGAGCAATGCGATCTGCACTTCAGGCGAGCCCGTGTCCCCGTCGTGCCGTTTGAACTTGCCCATGATCTCGCGTTTCATGTCCTTGGCCAACGCCACGCCTTCGCCCCCATCTCACCTGGGAAATTCACACGCCGAAATTCTTGTGGACCCGAGTAGCCATAAAAAATCGGATAGCCGAGGGGCCGCCGGAGGCACGGACCTCCCAGCTATCGACTCCTTACTATTCATCCTAACACACCCCTGCGCGGGCAGCAACGAGCGACCCTGCCGTCATGCCACTACCGGGTTTCGGGCTTCGGGTTCCGGGTTTCGGGTTTGCCAACGGTCGTCTGCTCCACAAGCCCCCCGGCTCGAGGCCCGAGGCCCGTCAGTTCCTCCGCCTCAGCCAGAGCCCGCGGCACAGCGGCGACGTCTGCGCCGATCTGATGCACAAGATCTTCGACCGACGAAAACATCAGCTCGTCATGCAGCCGAGCGGCCAGATGAAGTTCAAGCGGCATCCCGTACAGGTCTCCGGCGAACTGCAGCAGGTACGCCTCGACCACCAGCGGACCTTGGCCGAACGTGGGGCGGACGCCAATGCTGACGGCGGTCTGGTACTCGCCCGCAGCGCTGCGCGCGTAGCCGGCATAGATGCCGAGCGCGGGAATCAGTTTGCGGGGAGGCATGGACAGATTCGCCGTGGGATAACCCAGCGTGCGCCCCCGGCCATCTCCACGCACGACCGTGCCCCGGAGCGCATACCACCGGCCCAGCAGCCTGCTGGCCTCCGTGACACGGCCGGCGCGCAGGGCGTCTCGAATCCACGTACTGCTGACCGGGGCGCCATCGACTTCGACCGGATCGGCGATCCGGACCTGGAATCCGTATTTGCCCCCCAGCCGCCGCAACAGCGCGGCGTCGCCGCTGCGGTCGTGGCCAAAGACATAGTTGGCGCCGCAGACGACCTCCGCCATCGCGGTCCTGGTGACGAGTTCCCTGACCCACGTTTCAGCCGGGGTGTATCGAAAGGTGTCATTGAACTGGACCACCACGGCCAGATCCGCCCCCAGCATGGCGAACAACTCCAGGCGCTCATCCAGCGTGGTCAGCAGGAACCCATCGGGCGACACGGTGAGCACGGTGTGTGGATGGGGATCGAACGTGAACACTGCGCACCGGCCCTGCACTTCCCGCGCGCGTTGCACGGCCAACGCGAGCAGCGCCTGATGCCCGAGGTGCAGCCCGTCGAAGGTGCCCAGCGCCACGACGACTGGGACACGCTGTCTTGGGAAGTTCTCCAAACCGTGGATGACTTCCATCGACGTCAGATACTGTCACCGAGAGAACGCAGAACGCAGATGGCAGAACGCAGCGAGAAACAGATGTCCTCTGCATTCTGCGTTCTGTGTTCTGCGTTCTGCATGCTCAGGATTACCGCGATTAGTCTCGTAACACCTTGAAAGGTTTCAACAGCCCTTCCTCTACCCTGGCCAGCGCCAGCAGCCGCCCGGCGTCGCGCAGCCTTACTACCTTCGCGCCGAGCAGCCGCTGCCAGTGGGCGACCCGGAACAGCGGGATGGGCTGCCCGTGCACGGCGGCCTGGCGCTGCGGAGGGAGCAGATCGACCGCCGGAAACTCGGAAAGGGCGTCATCCATCGGGAGCAGCGCTTCACGAAACCGCTCCTGCTCGGCCAGGGCCTGCAGCTCCTCCAGGGTGGCCGACGACGCGATCTCGTACCGCCCGACGCGAGTCCGGACCATGAACGAGGCGTAGGCGCCGCAGTCGAGCGCGTCCCCCAGGTCGGAACACAGCCGCCGGATATAAGTACCCTTGGAGCATGCCACGTGCAGCATCGCCCGCGGCGGGGATGCGGGGAAGAACTCTTTCAGATCCAAGGCGTAGATGTGGACGCGACGGGGCGGCACCTCGACGACTGCACCCTGACGTGATAGTTCGTACAACCGCCGCCCGCCGACGTGCACGGCAGACGCCATAGGCGGGATTTGCTGGATCTCTCCGACAAATCGTGGCAACACGCCGGCCACGTGCTCGGCGGTCGGTCCCACGGGTGACGCTTCACGAACCGTCCGGCCATAGGCGTCGCCGCTATCGGTGGATCGTCCAAAGGTGATCTCCACGCGGTATTCCTTGTCAACGTCCGCCAGGAACTCTGCGATGCGCGTGGCGTGCTCCAGGGCCAGGACCAGAACCCCGCTGGCACCCGGGTCGAGCGTGCCGGTGTGACCCACGCGGCGGGTGCCGGCCAGCCGGCGCACGGCGTCGACGACATCGTGCGATGTCATCCCCACCGGCTTGCACACGTTAAGGATCCCATCTAATGATGTCAGACGGGCGGCTGTGTTCATGCCGGGCCTGCTGCGAATGGCATCGGCTATGGCCGGAACGGCGCCGATGTCCTCCCGGCCTGCCGCAGCTCTTTCTCGGCTTCAGCGAGCGTGGCGGCGATCACCTTGTCGAGCGGCCCCGTCGCGGTGAACCCTGCCGCCTCCTGATGGCCGCCACCCCCAAAGGCTTCGGCGATGACATGAGACCTGGCACCGTCGCGGGAGCGGATGCCCACTCGCACACCCTGCGGGGTGACTTCGAACAGGAGGGCGACCTGCACGCCGCGAATCTGGCGCAGCATCCCCACGATACCCGTCACCTCTTCCGGTTGGGCCCCGGCGGAGATCAGCATCTCGGGGGGGACCGTGGTCCACACGATCCGCCCGTCGGCTCCGAGCGTGAGACTTGCCAGCGCCATGCCGAGGAGGCGCAGGCCGCCAGCACTTCGGGTTTCGTAGACCCGTTCGACGATGGCGTGCACCGACGCCCCGGCGTCAACGAGGTCGGCCGCGAGGCGAAGGCTGCGCGCCGTGGTGTTACGATGCCGAAAACTGCCGGTGTCCGTGACCACGGCGGTGAGCAGGCACTCCGCGATCTCGCGGTCGATGGGCACACGCAACGCCGCAATGACGTCGGCCATTTGCTCGCCCGTCGCCGCCGCCGTATCCCAGTATACGAGGTGCCCGTAGCCGGCGTTGCTGAGGTGATGGTCGATGTTGATCAGTGTCTTCGCATCCGCCAGTGCCTGCGCAAAGCTCCCGGCGCGGTCCGGCATGCTGCACTCCACCGCCACGGCCACCTCTGCGCGCGTGGCGGGAGGCGCAGACATGACATCGGCGGCCCCAGGAAGTCTGAGAAAGGCGTCGGGCACGCCGTCAGCGCTGCCCACCTGGGCGTCGACGCCGATTCGGGCCAGTGCCAGTCGTAGGCCTAGCGCCGAACCCAGGCAGTCGCCGTCTGGCGCGACGTGACAGGCGATGAGAACGTTACGGCTTTTTCGGAGGACTGCCGCGATCTGGTAAGGGAGGTCGGTCATCGCCCGAGCCTTTCGTGACTTTGCGAATCAACGTCACGATGCGCGTGCCACGCTCGATCGACTCGTCCAGTCGAAAGCTAATTTCTGGCGTGAAGCGCATCTGCAGGCGCCGGCTCAGCTCGCTGCGCACGTAGCCCTGGGCGCTCTGCAGCCCGGCCATGGTATCGGTTTTGGCCTGCGCATCTCCCAGCACGCTGATGAAGACCTTCGCATAGCGCAGGTCCAGGCTCACCTCGACATCGGTCACCGAGGCGAACCCAATGCGCGGGTCTTTGAGCTTATGCTGAATGATCTCGCTGACCTGCTCTTTAATGAACTCTCTGACTCGTTCAGGTCGGTGGGGCATTCGACACCTCCGGCGGTCGCGGTGTCGAGCAGTCGCGCGGTCGCGGGGCGTTGTCCCGTCATGTGCCCGCGACAGCCCGACCGCCAGACAGCGTCACTACCGTAGTTCCATTTCATACCGCACGACAACCATGTCTGTTTCCCGCTCGACCGCCGACATGATATGCGAGAGGATCTGGTTGGCGTGCCGGGATTCGCTGCTGACGCAGGTCACCGCCAGGTGCGCGTGCCGGTGGTTGTCCTGCGCGTCGATTTCTGCCGCCGCGACGTTAAATTGATTGTGTAGCCGGTCCAGCAGGCTCTTGACCAGGCGCCGTTTGTCCTTCAGGCTGTGGCTGCCCGGGAGGCTGAGTTCCACCTGCAGGACGCCGATGATCAAAAGACCCCCGCGGTCGCGCAGTCAAGCGGTCGAGCGGTCGAAGCGCCCACGCCCGGCGTAATCCCGCGGCCCCGACCGCCCGACTGCCTGACAGCGCGACTGCTCTCCTACGCCGGTTCCTCCCGCATCTCGAACGCTTCCAAGATGTCGCCGACCTTGATATCGGCGAATCGTTCCAGAGCGATCCCGCACTCGAACCCTGCGGTGACCTCGCGGGCATCGTCCTTGAACCGACGCAGCGAGGCGATCTTCCCCTCGTGTACGACCACGCCGTCGCGGATGACGCGGATGGTCGCGGCTCGCGTGATGACTCCGGCCGTCACCATGCAGCCGGCCACCGTGCCGACTTTGGAGATGGTAAACGTCTTCCGGACTTCGGCCTGGCCCAGGGACACCTCGCGGTGCTTGGGAGCCGTCAGCCCGCGGACGCGCTTGGTGACGTCGTCGATGGCCTCGTAGATGATGCGGTAGGAGAGGATGTCGACGCGTTCCTGCTCGACCAGCTTGCGCACCTGCGGCTCCGGCCGGATGTTGAACGCGATGATCACGGCCCGGCTGGCCGCCGCCAACATCACGTCGGACTCCGTCACGTTGCCCACCGCCGCATGCAGCACCCTCACGCCTACCTCGGAGGTGGCCAGTCGCTCCAGCGCCGAGGTGAGGGCTTCCACCGAACCGTGCGCATCTGCCTTGAGGATGACCCGCAGTTCTCTTGGACCCTCGGCAGCGGGAGCTTCTTCTCCACCCGGATGCAACGCGGCCGCTTCGGCGGCACGCTGGCGCTCCCGGCGTTCTTCAGCGACGGCCTTGGCCAATTTGTCGTCGCGCACGACCTCCAACAGGTCCCCTGCGGTGGGTACGTCATTCAGTCCCACCACTTCGACCGGCGTCGCCGGGGCCGCTTCGGAGAGCCGCTCGCCCCGATCGCTGGTCATGGCCCGGACGCGACCATAGGTCCAGCCGGCCACGACGGCATCGCCGACCCGCAGGGTGCCTTCTTGGACCAGGACCGTGGCCACCGGGCCGCGGCCGCGATCTAGCTTTGCTTCCAAAATCGTCCCGCGGGCTGGCCGGGCGGGGTTGGCGCGCAACTCTTGCAGGTCACTGACCAGCAGGATCAGCTCCAGCAACTCCTTGATCCCCTGCCGGGTGCGTGCGGACACCGGCACGGTAACCGTGTCTCCACCCCAGTCTTCAGGCACCAAGCCGAGATCGGACAACTGCTGCTTCACGCGGTCGGGGTTGGCCTGGGGGAGGTCCACCTTGTTGATCGCTGCGATGATCGGAACGCCGGCAGCTTTGGCGTGATTGATCGCCTCAACCGTCTGCGGCATCACGCCGTCATCGGCGGCCACGACCAGCACGGCAATGTCGGTGACCTGGGCTCCTCGCGCCCGGAGCGTGGTGAACGCTTCGTGTCCAGGCGTGTCGATGAAGACGATGCGCTTGCCGCCGACGTCCATCGTAGAGGCGCCGATATGCTGTGTGATTCCGCCGAACTCGCGCGCGGCGACATCGGTCTGCCGGATCGCATCCAGCAGGGACGTCTTGCCGTGGTCGACGTGTCCCATGATCGTCACGACCGGCGGGCGAGGCACGGCGGCTTCATCCTTAGCGAGTTCTAGCCGCTTGGGCGCGGCGGCGGCAGGTGCCGGCGCCGCGGACTCAGGTTTGCGGACCTTCGAGCCAAACGATTCCGCGATTTTCGCCGCCACATCGACGGTGATCTGCTGGTTGATCCCTGCCAGCACCCCCTGCTCCAGAAGGCGTTTCACGACATCGCCGCCGCTGAGCCCCAGCTTTGCGGCGAGTTCTCCAACCGTCAGTGGTCCGGCGATGTCGATCTCCGCAGGGACAACCGGCGGCGGGGCGACGGGTTCGGGTGGAGGCGGGGGAGGAAGGCGTTCCTTGATCTTGGGAGGCCGCTCCTTGGGCGGCATCACCATCGGCGATGGCGCGGGCGCCGGGGCCCCTGCGGCCGGCGCCAACGGCTCCACCGGCGCACGCGGCGGGAGGGGGCGAGGCGGGCCTTCCCGGCGCGGGGGTGCTGGTCTCATTGGGGGTCTCGCGGGTGCGACAGTCCCTGGTACGGCAGCAGCCGGGCGCACCCCAGGCCTTGATTCCCTGGACGTGACATTCGGCGGCGCCACGGGCTGGGCCGGTCTTGCGGTCGGCCGACCCGGCTCGTGCTCAATGAGCGGAGCAGCCGGACGGGGGACGACCCTGATCTCTGGTGCTGCGGGCTTCACTTTCACTGCCGGCTCGGGAACGGCCGGCTTCGCCTGGGTTGTCTCGCTGAGAGTGATGTCCCCCGCCGCAGTCTCCGCGACGATGGGCTCGGGTGGGGGCGGCGGCGGGATAATCTTACGCATACCGAGGATGCGTTCCCCACTGGGTGTGGTGGCCACGCGGGCCGGTTCCGCGGACTTCGGCTCCGCTTTCCCCTTCACGTGGCGCCGTACGCGTTCCACCGTCGCCTCATCCAGCGTGCTGCTGTGGCTCTTTAGCTGAATTTTCATGCTGGCCAGCAGATCCATGAGGCCCTTGCTGCTCACGCCCAGTTCTTTGGCCAGCTCATGCACACGCATGCGTCAATGCTCCTCTGCCAGAGATCGTTCCCTGATCACGCTCTCGGCGGGCGCGCACTTGCCGGAATACGGATGATCTTCGGTTGATCGGTGCGAGACTGCGCCGCGAGCGCCATCTGAATGGCCCGTTGCAGGTCCCGGCCGACGTCGTCTGGGATTGGTATGAGCAGCGCGTGCTGGAGACGGCCTTCGCGCACGCCGGCATCCGCGCACTCCGGCGTCGGGCACACATACGCGCCGCGTCCGGAAAGCTTCCCGGTGGCATCGACCCTGATCTCACCCGCAGGCGTGCGCACCACCCGGATGAGTTCGCGCTTGGGCCGCATCTGTTTGCAGGCTACGCACATCCGCGCCGGGACCTTTCTGACTTTAGGCATCGGCCTCCGCCGTCTTCTTTGAAAGCTCATCCGGACCGGGAGCATCGGCGGAGGTGGCAAACGGCTCGTTTCCCTCACCGTCCGCCGCCTCGACTGCCTTCACCGCGGCCCCGGATGGTGCCGGGATTTCCGGCGGCGCCTCCGATGGCTCCGGCAGTACCAGCGTCTGTGCAGGTCCTTCGCCTTGCGCCTCAGCTCCGTCCGGCTGCTCCGCGGGCACCGTGGCGGTCTCCCCCGAGGCGTCGGCACCGGCCGGTCCTGCCGCCGCCGGCTGTGCCTCAGCCGGGACCGCCGCTTCTTCCTCGGGCAAGTCGACAAACAATTTCTTGGCTTCGATTTCCTTTATCTGCGTCTCGCTCTTGATGTCAATCCGCCATCCGGTGAGTTTCGCCGCCAGCCGGGCATTTTGCCCCTCGCGGCCGATCGCCAGCGACAGCTGATGGTCAGGGACGATGACCAGGGCGGTCTTGGTCTGCTCGTCGAGTTCCACCCGTGTGACCTTGGCGGGGCTCAGAGCGCCGGCGACGAACAGCGCCGGGTCGGCGTTCCACGGCACGATGTCGATCTTCTCGCCCTTCAGCTCGTCGACGATAGATTGCACGCGGGTGCCCTTGGGTCCGACGCAGGCGCCGACGGCGTCGACGTTCTTGTCGCGTGAGGCCACCGCGAACTTACTGCGCGCGCCGGCCTCCCTGGCGATCGCCTTGATCTCGACGATGCCTTCGTAAATCTCTGGCACTTCGAGCTCGAACAGCCGCTTCAGCAGGCCGGGGTGCGTGCGCGAGACCACGATCTGCGGCCCGCGCGTGCCCTGGCGCACCTCGACCACATAGGCCTTGATGCGCTCGCTCTGCCTGTAGCTCTCCCGCGGGATCTGCTCGGTCGGGGGCAGCACGGCTTCGATACGGCCCAGGTCGAGGTAGACGTTCTTCCGCTCGATGCGCTGCACCGTGCCGGTCACGATATCCCCCTCCCGGTCACGGAATTCTTTATACACAAGGTCGCGCTCGGCTTCACGCAGTCGCTGCACCACGACCTGTTTTGCCGTCTGCGCGGCGATGCGGCCAAAATCACGCGGCGTGACTTCCACTTCCACCATGTCACCGATCTTGGCGGACGGATCCCACTGCTGCGCCTCGGCCAGCGAGATCTGCGTGTGCTCATCTTCCACCGTTTCCACGATGGTGCGGATTTGATACGCCCGCATCTCGCCGGTGTCGCGATCGACCTCGATACGCATGTTTTGCGCCGAGGCGCCGTAATTCTTCTTATAGGCCGAGAGCAGCGCGGCCTCGATGGCCTCGATGATGACCTCTTTGCCGATGCCTTTCTCTTCATCGATCTGCTCGAGGGCTTTCATCAGTTCAACGCTCATCCTGCCCACCTCATCACATCGTCACGCGTCCAGGTCGGCGCGTAGGTCGTCCATCTCCACCAGCAGCCGGGCCTGAGCGATCTGGCTCTTGGGAAGATGCACCTGCCTGCCGTCCAATTGGAGGACGACCGCTTCCCCGATGACGCCCAGGAGGATCCCCCGGAAGTGACGCTGCCCCTCTACCGGCCCGTACGTCTTGAGCTCTGCCTTTTTGCCGGCGAAGCGGCGGAAGTCGGCGTCGTTCCGCAGCGGCCGGTCCAGCCCCGGGGAGGAGACTTCCAGTGTGTAGGGATCCTCGAACAGGTCGTAGAGGTCCAGCTGACGGCTTAGGGCCTCGCTGACCAGCGCGCACTCCTCCACCGTGATCCCGCCCTCCACGCGGTCCATGACCACGCGCAGTACCGTCCTGTGGCCTTCTCCCGACAGCGCGATGTCGACCGTTTCCAGGCCGAGCCGCGCCGCGATCGGTCGCAGCAACTCTTCCACCTGGGTAATGACATCCTGCCGTGTCATCTGTTCAACTCAATCGTTCAGCGCCGCTTTGTCCAGGCCCCGTTTCGGGGTGCCTGTCTTGGCCCCGCGTTTCCATAAAAAAGAGTGGGTCTTTGAGTCCACCCACTCCGCAACGCCCCCTGGCGGGGGCTTCCTCTTGGAACTTCGCCGCGCCTTGCACGCGACGGTGACAGTATAGCACGGGGCCCCTCGTGGGGCAACTTGAGCGCTTTCCGGCCGGATCGGCGGGGCAACGGCGGGACCGGGAAGATTGCGCCGCCCACGCAACGAACCATATGGCGGAGGCGAACGATGCTGATCAGGATCGACGAGGCCTCGGGCCATGCGGGCGCAGAGATCGAGATCCGCGGCTGGCTCTATCACAAGCGCAGCAGCGGCAGCATTCACTTTCTGCTGGTCCGCGACGGGTCTGGTGTGATGCAGGCGGTGGTGGCGAAGCAGGATGTGTCGCCCTCCATCTTTACTGCTGCGGCGGAGCTCACTCAGGAGTCATCGCTCATCGTGCGCGGGGTGGTGCGGGTCGACCCCCGGGCGCCGGGAGGTCACGAACTGACCGTGCGAGACCTGCAGATCGTGGGCCTGGCGAAGCCCTACCCCATCACGCCAAAAGAGCATGGGGTTGAATTCCTGATGGATCACCGCCACCTGTGGTTGCGCTCCCGGCGTCAGCACGCCCTGATGCGGATCCGGGCCGAAGTGATCCGGGCGGCGACCGAGTTTCTGGACCGCAACGGATACCTGCGCATGGATGCGCCAATCCTGACCCCGGCCTCGGTGGAAGGCACGACAACCCTTTTCGAGACGCCGTATTTCGACCTGGGAAAAGCATATCTCACCCAGTCCGGCCAGCTGTACAACGAGGCGGCCGCGTCCGCCTTCGGCCGCGTCTACTGCCTTGGACCAACGTTCCGGGCGGAGAAGTCCAAGACCCGGCGCCATCTCACCGAGTTCTGGATGCTCGAGCCCGAGGCGGCGTTCATGGAACTGGACGAGTACATGGAGTTCGCTGAGGCCATGGTCTGCGCCGTCGTAACGCAGGTCTTGGAACGGCGGCGGGCGGACCTGCAGGTGTTGGAGCGGGATCTCGCCAGGCTGGAGGCCGTGCGGGCTCCGTTCCCCCGGCTTTCATACGACGAGGCGCTGAGCCGGCTGCTGGCCGCGGGCAAGCCGTTGCCATGGGGTGAAGACCTGGGCGGAGACGAGGAGACGGTGATCTCAGCGGCGTTCGAGCGGCCGGTGTTCGTCCACCACTACCCGGCGAGGTGTAAGGCGTTCTACATGCAGCCTGAACGGGACCGACCGGACGTGGTGCTGTCGGCCGACCTGCTGGCGCCGGAAGGCTATGGGGAAATCATCGGCGGGGGCCAAAGGATTCATGACTTGCCGCTCCTGGAGCAGCGGCTGCAAGAACACCATCTGCCCGAGCGTGTCTATCAATGGTATCTGGATCTGCGGCGGTACGGGGCTGTGCCGCACTCCGGATTTGGCCTGGGCATCGAACGGTCGGTGGCCTGGATCGCCGGCATCGAACACATCCGCGAGGCGTCAATGAAACGTAGAACGCAGATGGCAGAACGCAGCATGCAGACGACCTGACTCCCGTCTCTGCGCTCTGCGTTCTGTGTTCTGCGTTCTACAAGTTGGTATACTACAGCGCCTTGAGGGTCGCGAGCACTTCCTGCGAATGTCCTTGTACCTTCACGTTGGCGAACACCTTTGCGACCTTCCCCCGTTCGTCGATGACGAAGGTCGTACGCGCCACGCCCCAATGCGTTTTCCCCATCATCGTTTTCTGCACCCACACGCCGTACCGTTCAGCCACCTCGTGCTTGGTGTCGGCCAGCAGCAGATGAGGGATCTGCAGTTCTCGCTTCCACTTCGCGTGCGATTCCACGCTGTCCGTACTCACGCCCAGGATCGCCGCATTCTGTTGCGTATACGCCGCGTAATCGTCACGGAACGCGGTAGCTTCAATCGTTCAGCCCGCGGTGAAGTCCCGGACGTAGAACCACAGCACCACACGCTTACCGCGAAAGTCCGCCAGACGGACGGGTGTGCCCTGCTCGTCCGGCAATGTAAAGTCCGGCGCGTTATCGCCTTCTTTGATCACGTGAACTCCTCGTCTTCTGAAAGGGCGTCTCCCGGGTCTTCCACGTCTTCCAAGTCTACCAGGTCAACTGCAAGCAAGCGTAACGGTTTTGAGACCTGGAAGACCTGGGAGACTTGGAAGACGTGGTAGACGCATGCCTACCAAGAGTTTTCTCCCGGCATGGCGAACCCTTCTGGCCGGGATGCTCACCCCAAACGAGATTGCGTTGATCTTCGATCTCGACAACACACTGGTCATGTCCAATATTGACTTCGCCGCGGTCCGTCACCGGTTGATCGACATGCTGGAGGAGGCCGGCGCGGCGAATCAACCTCGCGCGACCCAGATGGCGCTGGCGCTCTCGGAACTGATCGCTCTCGGGGCGGGGGCAGGCCCCTCGCTCGTGGGCCGGATGTGGGATGTCGTCCGGCAGGCGGAGCGGGAGGGTCTGGCTCGCGCCACGCTCGCAGATCGGGCAGGCGAGGTCCTCAGCGCGCTTCACGCACAGGGATACCGGCTGGCCTTACTCACCAACAACGCACGCGAGATGTTGACAGAGCGCCTGGAAGGGTATGGCCTGGCACGGTACCTCGAGGTCGTCGCCACCCGCGACGATGTGCCTGCGCTGAAGCCCGCCCCAGACGGGATCCAACGGATCCTGGCCTGCCTGTCGACCGTCCGGCAAGCATTCATGATCGGCGACGCGTGGATCGACGCGCAGGCCGCCCACTCCGCGGGGATTCGTTTCATAGGGGTGGGACCGAGACGGGATGCTGTGGAAGCCCGGGGCATACCGATCTGGACTTGGGTGAATAGCATCTCGGAGCTCTTGACCCTGGACTTTGCAGGCTAGGTGGCGCGAGTTGGAGGAAAGTTGGAGAGTTGAAGAGTCTACTGCCCGCACAAAAGATTGGCTGTCCAACTTTCCAACTCTTCAACTTCCGTTCGCAATTACCAGAGGTGCTTGAACTTGGCCGCGAAGCGGCGTTCCATCTCTTCCTGATGGAGGGCGTAGACTGGACACTCCCGCAGACGACAGATGTGGAGCGCTTGATTGCAGAAGGCCTCAGGTAACTCCCAGCACTTCTTGTTCACGAAATAGGCTGCGCACACGCCCTTCTTTGGGTGCAGGGTGAGCTCTTCCACCCCCCGCACGGGTTCCAGCGTGGCCGGAGGTGCGCCGCGCACGAGCCGTAGAATCGGCCGGTCCGCCGGCGCCGGCTCCCGCGCGGCAGGCGGTTTTTGAGGAAGTGCAGGCGCCGCGGAGGAGGTGAATTCCGCGAGTTCGGCCGACGTGTCCTGGATGAATGCCCTAATGCCGCGCCGCAGCTCCTCGCGCTCTTTCCTCATGACCTTTCATGACCTCCTTGGCCAGTTCCATATATTCCTGCGCCCCGCGTGACGACGGGTCGTGCATGAACAGCGGAACACCTACCATCGACGACTCCACGAGCTTGATGTTGAAGTGGACCGCAGTATCGAACACCTTGTCCCCGAAGAAATCCTTGATGCCCTGGACGATTTCCTTGCTGATGTTGGTGCGGGAGTCGTACATCGTGGGCAGCACTCCCAGGATCTCGACCTGGTGACCGACCTCCTCCCGGACCATCTTCAGCGTCCGCAGCAGCTGACGCATCCCGAGCAGCGCATAATAGTGAGTCTGGATTGGAATGATGATCTCGTCGCTGGCCACGAGCGCGTTCAGTGTCAACAATCCCAGGCTGGGCGGCGTATCAATGAAGATATACGCATACTCGGTGAGCACCGGCCCCATCCGCTTTCGCAAGGAGTTCTCGCGGCCGATGCGGGCCGCCAGTTCCAGTTCCGCAGCCGCGAGGTCAATCGACGAAGGCGCCAGGAACAGGTTGCTGACGGTCGTGGGCACGATGATCTGCGCGAGGGTGGCCCCGGCGTCGTCCCGCTCGTCCCCCACCAGTACGTGGTAGACCGTGCGGGTGAGGCCCCCGGGGTCCACACCCAGGCTGGCGGTGGCGTTGGCCTGAGGATCGAGATCGATGACGAGGGTCCGCCGGCCGCTGCTGGCCAGACAGGCCGCGAGGTTGACCGCTGTGGTGGTTTTCGCGCATCCACCCTTCTGGTTGACAAGCGCGATAACCCGGGCGGATTCCGAATGCGCCACTCTACCCTCCCGCGCCGCTGCGGAGTGCCGCTGGCGATGACGCTGTCCCGGCTCCTGGTCCGCACTCACCTCCGCAGGAGCCAAGCCAGCCGCCGGTCCACGGCATCGACCACCGCGGCCACGGCGGCATCCTCGAGCGGTCCACCCCGGCCGAGCGCGCTGCCTACCAGGTGCTCCTGGCCGCGCGGCGTCTCGACCACGATATGCGTCACCACCGCCGGCCCGGCACTGACCAGATGACTGCTTGCTCGTTGCAGGGTGAACGCGGTACCCGGCGGAGCCGCTTTTCGCACCGCTTCGACCGCGGCTTCGGCCGCAACCTGCACCCCGGCAGACTCCCCGGCCGGACGCTCCACCCGCGCCGACAGCATCGTGTCGTTGTGGAGCAGGTTCACCGATACTGCGACGCGTCCCGGCGTCCGCTCGACGCGCACCCCCGCCACGCGCAACCGCGCTATCATCCCCACGCCCCCGGCCTCGGGGTTAGCGGCGCGGCTGCGGGGGGACACAGGGCACCGTGTCGTACGTTATTCGGTTGCGTGTTCGACCCATTGGAGAAGTTTTCCTCTTGGCTGAGACCGATGGTCAGAGGGTAAAACGCACTCGAATCTGCAGCGCGAGAATGGAGAGGCGACGCGTGAGGCTAAGCGGATGAAGCGCAACGGGCAGCGGTCTCGTAAAAGCCGCGCGGGACGCGGTCCCCAGCAGGGGTCGGTTGGCCCGACCCGAAGTGCTACTGTTGTCCCCCAACCAGGAGGAGGCGGGAGTATGCGGGTCACGGTGAGCGTCATCAAGGCGGACATCGGCGCCATCGGCGGCCACACCATCCCGAGTGCTGAGGTCCTGGGGATTGTCCGGGAACGCGTGGAGCGCGAGCATGGGAAGCTGCTGATCGACTTCTACATCTGTCACGCCGGCGATGACATCGCAATTATCATGACCCATACGCGCGGGAAGGATAGTCCGGATATTCACCAGCTGGCCTGGGACGCGTTCAACAAGGCGACGGTGAAAGCAAAGGCTCAGGGGCTCTACGGCGCGGGTCAGGATCTTCTGAAGGATGCGTTCTCCGGCAATGTGCGCGGTCTAGGCCCGGGCAGCGCGGAAATCGAGTTGGACGAGCGTCCCAGTGAGGCCCTGATGGTGCTGCTCAGCGATAAGTGCGGGCCGGGGGCATTCAACCTTCCACTCTACCTCGCGTTCACCGACCCGATGTATTCCCCCGGACTAATGCTCTCGGAGGGCCTGCACGACGGGTTCACCTTGCACATCATGGACATGGACCACACGGAAGGTGATCGACTCATCGTGCTCAACGCCCCCGAGCGGCTCTACGACATTGCCGCGCTGCTGCGCGACACCAATCGATACGCGATCGAGGCCATCTGGTCGCGAAAGTTCCCGAATGAGCAGGCCGCTGCCGTCGGCACAACGCGCCTCCGGAATATCGCCGGCCGCTACGTCGGGAAGGACGATCCACCAGCGGTGGTGCGGGTACAGAAAATCTTCCCCGCCACGGAAGAGTTCGGACCTGCATTTGCGGTTGGCGCATTCGTCGGTGGCGATACCCGGGGGAGCCACAACCTGCCTCTGATGCCCGTGCCGGTCAACACGCCGGCATCTACGTTCTTCTGCTGCCCGATGGTGTCGGCGCTCGGCTTCTCGATGCACGACGGGATGCTCACCGCTCCGTCGGACTTGTTTGCCGATCCCTTCTGGAATGCCGTGCGTGATCAGATCGCGCTGAAGGCGATGGAGATGCGCAGGCAGGGGTTCTTCGAACCAGCCATGCTGCCGATGTCGGAACTGGAATACGGTGGAATCGTGGCACGGCTGCGGAAGCTGGAGCAGGAGTTCGTGGTGCGGAAGGAGGCCGCCAAAACGCCGGCGGGCACGGAGTAACTGAAGTTCGACAAGTTGAAGAGTTGGATAGTTGAAGAGGTCAACCGTTAGCCCCGCATCCACTCCAACTCTTCTGTGTTGGTCTCTTCAACTCTCCAACTTTCCAACTCTTCAACTGCCGTCAGTCGTGTTTCTCCCCGTCAGACCCTCTCTCTTCCTTCAACACCGTGGAATCCAGATAGCGCACCAGCGAGGGTAAGTACTTAGGGATCAAGGCGCCGATGATCACAAACACGGCCAGGAGCCCCAGAAACACATAGACGATGGCCAGCTCGTTCACAAAGAATCCACCCGTTTAGTCACTTCCCCACGCAAAGATACGGTCCTCCCGGTAACCACGGTCTTCCCAGTCTCCCCGGTCTTCCCGGTCTCCCCAGTCTCCCGACTATTGATCTTTAGGTAGTAGACTGGGAAGACTGTGAAGACTGAGTGGACTCCGTCTGCGGGAACAACTCTCGAACAAGCGCCAAGGCCTCGTCGCGCGTTCTGACCCTGCCCTCCAGGCGGGCGTCCTCGACGTGGTCCAGGATGGTCTTGTACTGGGGTCCCGGGCGGTAGCCCAACGCCAGCAGATCGTCGCCCGAGATCAGCCGTTCGCGGTCCACGTGTTGCGCGGCCAGTTCCTGCAGCGCAGCTGTGGCCCAATAGTACACGTCCAGGTTCCCGTGGCTGGCCAGGCAATCTGCGCGGTGCAGCTCCAGGTGGTCGGCGCAGGCGGGGTCCAGCAGGAACCGTTTTGCTTTTGCCGGCCGCATTTTGGGCAGGTCTTTCACCCGGAGGTGGTCCCTGACCAGCGCCACGATCCGCTCCGTGTCCTGTCCGGACAGGCGCAGGCGCCGGCAGACCGCCTCAGCCATCTCCGCGCCGACCACGTCATGTTCGTTGAAGCGAATCCGGTCCGATACAGACAGCGTCGGCGGCTTGCCAATATCGTGCAGCAGGGTCGCCATCGCCAGGACCGGCGATGGATCGCGAAGATGCTCCAGGGCCAGCGCCGTGTGGATGAAGACGTCACCCTCGGGGTGAAATTCGGGAGGTTGCGGGACGCCGGCCATTGCGGCGACCTCGGGCAGAATCACCTGCAGCAGCCCGCTGGCGTGCAGCAGCCGCACTCCCCTCCCCCGCCCGGGGGCGGTGAGGAGCCGCAACAACTCGTCGCGGATGCGCTCGGCACTCACCTCGGTGATCGCACTCGCCTGGTCGGCAATGGCGCGGAAGGTGTCGTCGTCGATGTCAAACTGCAGTTCCGCCGCCAAACGCACCGCCCGCAGCATCCGCAACCGGTCTTCCGCAAAGCGGATCCGCGGCTGGCCGATGGTCCGGACAATCCGCCTGGCGATATCTGCGCGTCCGCCGACGTGGTCGATGGTCTGGCCGGTGAGCGGATCATGGAGCAGGCCGTTGATGGTAAAGTCCCGCCGTGTCACGTCAGACTGCGCGTCCACGAACTCCACCCGGCTGGGCCTGCGGCCGTCCACGTACGGACCTTCCGTTCGAAACGTCGAGACCTCATAATGGTGCCCGTTCAAGGGGACCACGACCACGCCAAACTTCACGCCGACGAGCACGGCATTCGGAAACAGCGTCGCCACTTCGCTGGGCCGCGCGTCGGTCGCGACATCGTAGTCGTGCGGCTCGCGGCCCATCTCCAGATCGCGCACGCAGCCGCCGACCCAATAGGCCGTGAATCCATGCTCGCGCAGCCGGTGCACCACCTCGACGGCGCCCTCCCGCAGCGTCATCGCGCTCATGGTCGCCTGCCGGTCCCGGCGGCCAGCTGCGCCCGCAGCACGGCCGTCGCCTCTCGGAGCTGGACGTCACGCGGCGACTGAATCAACTCCTCATCCATTGGCACGCTCAAATCCGGCCGCAGTCCCCGGCCGTCAATCTGACGGCCTCGCCGCGTGTAATACCGTGCCGTGGTCAGGCGAAGGCCCCATCCGCCGCGCAGCGGGTAGATGGTCTGGACAGTCGCCTTGCCAAATGTGCGCTCGCCGACCAGTGTCGCGCCGGTATCCTGGAGCGCGCCCGCCACGACTTCTGACGCGCTGGCGGTGAAGTTGTTGACCAGGACGACCACCGGGCCGGAAAACCGGTGGGCCTGCGGGATGACGGACAATGCATTGAGCGACCCGCGTCGTTCCTCCATGGCGACGATGCCGTCGGAGAGAAACCCGCTGGCGACCGCGACAGCCTCATCCAACAAGCCACCGCCGTTCTCGCGAAGATCCAGGAGCAACGCTGTCGCTCCCGCCTCCAGCAGGCCCCCGACCGAGCGGCTCACGTCAGACGATGCCTCCTCGGAAAACTCCAGCAGGCGCAGGTAACCAAGGTGTGGCTCCACCATCTTCCCGCGGGTCGGGTTCTCCCGCACCGGCTCGCGGACGAGCGACAGCTGGACGATCCCGCCGGCGGCGCGGCGCACGACCAGCGCGACCGTGGTGCCTGCGGCACCGTGCAGACGGTCCATGACCCGATCCGGGGTGCTGTCGGCCACCGGACGGCCGTCGGCTTCCAGCAGCACGTCGCCGGGACTGATTCCCACCCGTGCCGCGGGCCCGCCCACGGTCACATCGCTGAAGGCGATCTGCCCGCGCACGACATCGATTTGAACACCGATCCCCGTGTGTTCGCCCCGCAGTTCCCGGTGGTAGCGCGTAAACTCCAGCGGCATGAACACGGCGCCCAGGGGGTCTGCGACGGCGCGGATCATCGCCCGGAGCACCGTGGCGACGATCCGGTCAGAGTCGCGGGGTGCCGCGGTGGCCGCGGCCTGGACATACGCGGCGGCAGCCGTCAGGTCCCGATCTTCCTGTCCGGCGAAGGCGGGGAGCGGTGGTGGCTCGGTGACGCCTGCCGAGGCCAGCGCCTGCTGGGCGGTCAGGACCGTCTCATGCAGCAGGGTCAGCACATCAGGCGGCCGCAGCGAGTCTTCCCGAATCGCTTCGTACGTTTCCCGGACGAGGGCGTCGGCCAGGTCGGAAGAGACCTGCGCCGCAAGAGCCCCGGGCCAGGCGACGGCGAGAACGGCCGCAGCCAGCGCGGCTAGCAAACCGGACCGCACGAGCGGACGCATCATCTTCAATCTACCCAATCCGCCCAATCTTCACAATCTACCCAATCTGCACAACCATCGAGGAAGACGGGCTCCTATCCACCGACGGTAGGAACGTGGGTGCCGTGGATCGGGTAGATTGGGTGAATCGGGAAGATTGGGTAGATTAGGCGAGGCTTCGCGCGGGAAGACGGACGGCGGTGATCGTGCCCCCGCCCAGCACACGGGCGCCATCATACAGGGTGACCGCTTGCCCCGGAGCTGGAGCCCGCTGAGGCTGCGCGAACCGTACGGTGATCTCGCCCACGCTGCCGCTGGGACGCACGGTCGCCTCGACGTCTCTACTGGCGTGGCGCACGCGGGCCGTCACCCGGCGCGGAGCGTCGAGAGATTCGATTGCGATCCAGTTCAGCTCCGATGCCGTCAGTTCGTCGCACAAGAGGTCCCGCTCCTCGCCGACGATGACGGCGTTGCGCTGCGCATCGATCGCTACCACGAACTTCGGCTGGCCGTCGGCCTGCCCGCCACGACTCTCCCGAGTGGAGTCCCGTCCCAGGGCAGGGCCCAGGCCGCGGCGCTGCCCGATGGTGTAGCGTGCGATGCCGTGATGCTGGCCCAGCACGCGCCCGGCGGTGTCAAGAATCGGGCCTGGTTGCAGTGCTTCGGGATGGAACCGCGCCACTACGTCGGCGTACGAGCCGCGCGGGACAAAACAGATCTCCTGGCTGTCCGGTTTGTCCGCCACCGGCAGTCCGAACTGTCGCGCCAGGTCACGCACCTGCACCTTCGTGTACTCGCCGATCGGCAGCCGTACGCGGGCCAACTGCGCCTGGGTCAGCCCGTACAGGACGTACGACTGGTCCTTATGCGGATCGCGGGCCCGCAGCAGATGGTACCGACCCGACAGGGGGTCTTCCTCGACCCGAGCATAGTGACCGGTCACGACTCCATCCAGCCCCAGCGCCGTCACTTTGTGCAGCAAGAGGGAGAACTTGATGGCCTGATTGCACGCAATACAGGGATTGGGTGTACGCCCATGGGCATACTCGCCGGCGAAGTAGCCGATGACGGCGCGTTCAAACTCTTCCCGCATGTTGAGCACGTAGTGCCGGATGCCCAGCCGGTGGGCGACCGCGCGGGCATCCTCGATCGCGGACACTCCGCAGCAGGCCTTGAACGCATCGTCGGGCTCCGGCAGCCAGTCGGGCCACAGGTTCATCGTCAGGCCGACGACCTCATGGCCTTCTGCCGCCAGCAGCCCTGCGGCCACTGAGCTGTCAACCCCGCCGCTCATCGCGACGGCCCACTTGGCCACACACTAACCTCCAACTACGGGACCCGGGACCAAGGTACCATGGGACCAGGCATGCGGATCCTCTGGAACTGTCACTCTATATTACCAGCAACAGGATTCGAGAAAAATGGTCAGCGAAGAAGGCCCGATGTACGCCGGTCCCTTGGTCCCCTGGTCCCAGGGTCACTCGGGGGAGTAGTTCTTGATGCCTTTCCACCAGGTCCGCAGCCGGCGCCGGATCTCGGTTTCGAATCCGTGCTCAGTGGGTTCGTAGTAGATGTGACCGGCCACACTGTCCGGCAGATACTCCTGTGGAACAAATCCATTTGGGTGGTCGTGCGCGTACTTGTAGCCCTGACCGTGACCCAGCTGTTTCACCGCCTGAGGATGGCTGGAGTCTCGCAGGTGCACCGGGACCGGATCGGCACGCTGCTCCTCAACATCGAGCGTGGCCGCACCGATGGCCCGGACCACGGCGTTGCTCTTCGGAGCGGTGGCGATGTAGATGGCGGCTTCCGTCATGGGAATCTGCGCCTCCGGTAGGCCGACGTACTCCACAGCGTGGGCGGCCGATGTCGCGACGACGAGTGCCATCGGGTCGGCCATTCCGACGTCCTCCGCCGCGTGGACCACCATACGTCTGGCGATATACCGGGGATTCTCCCCGGCCGCGAGCATCCGCATCAACCAGTACACGGCGGCGTCGGGATCCGACCCGCGCATGCTCTTGATAAACGCCGAGATGTGATCGTAGTGCGAGTCGCCTTCCCGGTCATAGACCAACGCCCGCCGCTGGGCGACTTCCTCCACGATCTGCACGGTGATGACGCGGGTTCCGGACGGACCCGGCGGCGTCGTCATCGCCGCGACCTCAAGGGTGTTCAGGGCAATGCGCGCGTCGCCGTTGCTCACGGCCACCAGGTGGGCCCGGGCCTCCTCGTCCACTTCAACCCGCTGTCCGGCCAACCCCCGATCGCCATCGGCGAGGGCGCGGCTGATGATGGTCCCGATCTCCTCATCGCGCAGCGGTTCCAGCCGCAGGACTCGCGAACGCGACACCAGCGTCGAGTTGACCTCGAAGAAAGGGTTCTCCGTCGTCGCACCGATGAGGATGACGGTTCCTTCCTCGACATGGGGCAGCAGCACGTCCTGCTGCGCCTTGTTGAACCGGTGGATCTCGTCGATGAACAGGATCGTTCGCTTCCCGTACAACGTCTGCCGGTCCTGGGCACGGGCGATGACCTGCTTGAGGTCCGCGACCCCTGCGGTGACCGCGTTGACCTGCTCTACCTCTGAACGTGTCGCCCCAGCGATGACATGGGCGAGCGAGGTCTTTCCCGTCCCCGGCGGGCCGTACAGGATGAGCGACGAAAGGTCATCACCTTCGATCGCCCGCCGCAACACACGCCCGGGGCCGACCAGGTGCTCCTGGCCGACGAATTCATCCAGGGACCTGGGCCGCATCCTGGCGGCCAGCGGCGCCTGGGCCGCGGCCTGACGGGCAGTACTCTGTCTGAACAGCTCCACAGATTCCTCCTTGCCGGGAGGCGCTCTCCCGCTGCCTCGATGGTAGCACAACTCAACCCGAGCGAGCCCGGCACTGCGAGAGACCGCGTCTGGATTGGGAAATCTTACCTCAGATGGGCCGACGAGGCAGGAAATTCAGACCTGGCGCGGAAATCCCGCATCCGTACTAATTCGACTCTGCCTCAGGAGGGCTCTCAATGGCCAAATCGATGACGAAGGCGAAGGTCGCCGACTACCTGGCAGGCAAGCTGGAGCTTCCCAAGAAGACCGTCACCATGTTCCTGGAAGAGCTAGCCCAGCTCGCCTACC
>VBAP01000066.1 GCA_005882335.1 Candidatus Segetimicrobium genomatis | reverse complement strand
GCCGGTGATGATCACGACTTTGTTGGAGAGCACTCCGGAATTCACGCTGTGACTAGTGACTGGTGACTAGTGACTGGAAACCTACTCACTTCAGACGAAGAAGAGCAGATCAGGCCTTGTCGGGCCAGTGACCAGTCACCAGTCACCAGTCACCAGTCACGAGTCACTGGCCTTCGCACGGGGTTACCGTTCAAACCACAGCGTGTGGGGCCGCAGGCTGCGGGTAATCCCAAGCTGCGACGCCATAAGGCTGGTCCACCGCAGGACACCTTCAATGATGCCCAGCGTCTGCTCTTCCACCTGATCCGGCGGCAGCGACGAGGTTTCCAGGGAAGCAATCATCTCGAGCACGCGCCGGCTGATCGTTTCCACATCGTTGAGCAGCGCGCGCCCCGCCTGCTGGGCAGACGGGCTCAGGGGGTGAGGCACGCCGCCGTGGGGTCCCAACTCGCGGCGCCGGGCCACCGCCCACTTCGCGAGCTCATCGAGCGCCGGGCGCGCATGGCCCGGATTGCGTTCCATCGCCACCGTGACGTAGACCTGACAGGCGCGCCACACCTGATGCACGATTCCCGCCAGAAACTTCCGGTCGTATGGCGTAAAGGAGTTCGGGATCGTCACGACTAGCCTCCCAGGTCAGGAGCGAAGGTGATGGCAAACTCTCCCCCGCGGGTACGCCAGCCGGCCGCCAGGGTGCGGCCTTTGAGCAAGATCGCAAACGTGATCATCTCCGGCCGCATGACACCCATGATCGATCCTGTGGCGATTTCCGCTTCCCCCCGCAGTTGCTCGCGGTTTTTCTGAACAGTGTGGGTGGGTCGGTAAAGTGCCGCTTCCCAGGCGATGTCGACCAGGGCGCCGCCGCCCCTCACCTGGATGCGCTGGACCGTCCCCTGCCCCAGCACGTTCTCTGCCAGATTTCTGGCCACCACGTCGGGTGCAGGCGCCTGCGCGATTCGCAGGGGTGCGGTGGTCAACACGACCAGCAGCACTGCCGACCACCACCCCATGATCGCCATCGCCCCCCGCCCGCCAAGCGTTCACCACTTCCGCGCTCGGCGCGCGGTCTCCTTGTCCCGTACCAACTTGATAGCCCAGTAGCCCTCACCGCATCACCGCGGCATCAAGTTGGTACGGGACTTGTCAGAAGGGCAACAGGGGCGGTGGCAATCACGGTGAACCATTTCCAGGGCCTGCCATGAACCCGGTGATGACCACGTCCTCCGAACGGGAACCACTATCGGCGATCATTGCTGAGACGCTCGGCTCCCAGGTTGTCACCGTGGGCGAGGTGGCCGATCGCGTGGCCCAGCGGGGCTTTGGCCTGATCATGATCGTGCTGGCCCTGCCGACGATGATCCCGGTGCTGCCGCCGGGCTCTGCGGCCTTCATCGGGCTGTTGTACATCCTCCTTGCGGCGCAGATGCTGATCGGGCAACAACGGCCGTGGCTGCCGGGGCGGGTGCGCAACTACCGGCTCGCCTCCGGCACGATGCAGGTGTTGCGGGAGCGAGGCATCCCCCTGCTGCAACGCATCGAGCGCCTCACCCGGCCGCGAGCGACGTGGATTCCGGACGCGATCCTGACGCGGGCTGCTGCGGTCGCCGCGCTGCTGCTGGGTATCATCCTGCTCAGCCCGCTGCCATTCTTCAACACCATCCCGGCCCTGACCGTCCTGATCTTGGGCATCGGGCTGTTCAACCGCGACGCGCTCTTTCTGGTGGGTGGCCTGGCGCTGTCAGCCGGCGTGATCGCGGTCGCGATCGCCGGCGCCGACACGCTGATCACCCTGGTTGAGCGGTTGATCCAACGGGCGCGGTGATGGCCGACCGTCTGCGCTGGGGCATCATCAGCACCGCCCGCATCGGCATCCGCCGGGTCATCCCGGCGCTGCTGCGCAGCCGGACCGGGACCGCCGTGGCGATCGCCAGCCGCGACCTCGCCCGCGCCCGCGAGACCGCCGCCAAGTTCCAGATCCCGCGGGCCCACGGTTCGTACGAGGCGCTGCTCGCCGACCCGGACGTCGACGCCGTCTACATTCCCCTGCCCAACACCCTGCATCCGGAATGGACAATCCGGGCGGCGCGGGCCGGCAAACATGTGCTGTGCGAGAAACCGCTGGCCATCGATGCCCGGCAGGCCCGGACGATGGTCGATGCCTGCCGCGCCGCGGGCGTGCTGCTTCAGGAAGCATTCATGTATCGGTTTCATCCGCAGATCACAGAACTGCGCCGGCTGGTCGCCTCGGGAGCGGTGGGAGTACCCTGGCTGGCCCGGTCGGCGTTCACCTTTACCGTGGGCAGCGACGATGACATCCGTCTGAACTCCGCCCTGGGCGGCGGCGGTCTGCTCGACGTGGGATGCTACTGTGTGAGCATCAGCCGGCTGCTGCTGGGAGAGCCGAAAGCAATGACGGCCTCGGGTGCCTTCGACCGCGGGGTCGACGTGCGCCTGGCCGGGCTGCTGACCTTCGCGGCGGGGACGGCGTTGTTCGATTGCGGGCTGCGCTTGCCGTACCGTCAGTTCTGCGAGGTCGTCGGCGCCGAGGGAACGATCACGCTCCCGCGGCCGTTCCAGCCGGAAGAAGATCCGGCGGTACTGCTGGTCCGCCGGGGTGGGCAGGATGAACGGGTCGAGATTCCCGGCACCAACCAGTACACGCTGATGCTGGACCATATGGGCACGTGCATCCTGCAGCGCCAGCAACCGCAGTTCCCGCCCGAGGACGCGGTGGCGAACTTGCGCGTGCTCGACGCGCTGCAGGCGTCGGCGCGATCGGGAAGCCCCGTAGGTCTGTAGACGTCGCCATGCTCTTCCTGGTTGATGGGGACGGCCTGCTGTACCGTGCGGCCAACGCCATCCCTTATTTCACCAACGCACACGGTCTTCCGACAAACGGCCTCCATGGATTCGCGGCAATGATGTGGCGTCTGCGGCGGATGGCCGAGCCCTCGCACATGGCGGTCGCGTTCACAGGCGACCCGCCGCTCGTGAAACATCGCCTGGACCCCGATTACAAGGTCAACCACTACGAACATCCGGAAGAGATCAAGCGGCAGATGCCCTACGCCATGCGGTTCGTGAAAGGGCTGGGCGTGGGGGTGTTCCTGGAACAGGGCTATGAAGCTGATGATGTAATCGCGACGCTTCTTCAGCAGCACCATCGCATGCACGCCCGGATTGTGAGCAGCGACCGAGATTTCTACCAGCTGGTCTCAGACCGTGCCCGGGTTCTCGCGCCGGTCCGCGGCGTCAGCGAGATGCGGGACGTCGGCCCGGCGGAGGTGAAGGCCATGTATGGGATCATGCCATCGCAGATTCCCGACCTGAAGGCGCTCACGGGCGATCCCTCCGACGACATCCCGGGAGTGGGGGGCATCGGACCGAAAACCGCGGCGGCGTTGCTGAGGGAATTCCCAACCGTGGAAGCGCTCCTGGCGAATCTGGACCGGGTGAACATCCCTGGTGTGCGCCTTCGGCTTGAGCCGATGCATGAGCGAATACTGCTCAACAAGCAGCTGGCTACGCCATTGGTCGTTCGCTACCAGCGCAGACAAAAGCTGGCAGTCGCGCCGCCTCGGCGGCGAGCGCTCCGCGCGCTGGCAGATGAAACCGGCGTCGGTAGCATTTCTCCTTCGCAGGCGTGAGAGCGCACGAGCCCCCGGTGGGGCTTCAGGGGCCTAGAGAAGCTGTCGGAGAGGGCAGATTGAGCCCGCTGACCGCCACCTGATCCCGCGTAGTGCCTGCGTCCAACGGCGAGACATTTCTAGCCTAAACTACCCTGAACGCGGGCATGAGCCATAGCGCTGGAGAGCCTCAAAAGGAGGTGGCGACAATGCTTTGGTTCCTGGTGGCTGTCGTAGCGACACTTTACGCGACGCATGTGATCCGCTGAAGATCCACTTCCCTCAGCACGAAGCCCCGGGTGCGTCGCCGGGGCTGCTCGTTTTGCTCCCCCATCGGCTCCGACCCTACCTGCCTACCCCGGACCAAATAAGCCGCAGCGAAACCGCCAGGACCAACAGCAGCACCAGCCGCCGGAACAGTTCCCACGGCAGCCGGTCCTGTATCCAGAAGCCGATCCGCGTGCCGACGACGACCGGAACAAACGTCGCCGCCGCGTAGAGCAGCACTGTTTTGTTATACAATCCCAGCCCGTAGTAGCTGATCACCTGCACGGCCCCGCCCAGGAAGAACGCCGCGGTCAGCCAGAACACGAAGGCGCGCTTCTCCACCTTCAGAGACTGCACGTACGCGGCAATCAGCGGGGCGAAGATGCCGGTGATGCCTCCCATCAGGCCCGCCCCCAGGCCCACCGCAGGTCCCGCGACCTGTTCGGCGCCCGGAGAGAACGAGGGCGTCCGGTTCACTAGTCCGAACCCGGCCACGAGCAGCGCGGTGATCCCGACGATCATCGAGACCGCGCCCAGATCCAGCCTGCCCAAGAGTTGTGCGCCGATAACGGTTCCCACGATCACCCCGATCAGCAGACCGGCAAAGCGCCGCAGCTCTGCCGCCGTGCCGACGCCGCGGAGCAGGATGAGGAAGTTGCTGAAGACGACGGAGACCGCGATCAGGACGACCGCGGTCCGCGTCCCAATGAGATTCGCCGACAGGGGCACCGCGATGAGGGGAAATCCAAAGCCCAGGGCGCCCTTCACCGCCGAGGCGAACGTCACGACGAGCAGGACGAGCGCAAACGCGGCGTTAGGAGCAAGAGTCGGGTCGGCCATTTGCTTCTCGTCTACCGCGGCGGCGCTCAAGACGAGTCGGCAGTCGCCTATAACGGAATCTCCTGAAATGGGGTTTGGCACGGCGTCCCACCGGCAATGTACATGCGCCGGGCGGTGAGATCATGCAGCACGGAGACGACGGTCTCGACCCGCTCTTCCTCGGGCAGCCCCGGATTCGGATGACGGCAGACTGAGTCGGGATGTCCGGCATGGTCGCGCAGGATGGCCTGGAACCCCTGGGCGTGGAGCGTACCGGCCCGCCGACTCTCCCCCAGCAGGTGTTGTATGCGCGCCGCGCGCTGGTACGTGGATGTCTTCTCTTCTGCCAGCGGCTGCCACAGGCTCAGCGCGGCGGGGTCAACAAAGTGGTTGGTGTGCGCCAGCAGGCCCCCAACCGGCGCCAGCGTGCACGCCGCGTGCGGGGCCGCTTCGATGTCGACGACTTCGGCCCGGCCATTCGCCTGCCCCAGTAGAAAGTTGGCCGAGCACGAACGTTCTTCAGCGGTGATGACACGAACGGCCTCGGAGAGCGCCCGGGAGTGAAGAATCCTCCAGGTCCGGACATGAAACGGCGTGCGGAGCCGCGTCCAGTCGTCACGGCTGCTGAGCAGGCCATTAATGACCAGTCCCAGCCCCGCAGAGTTCATCCCGATCTTACCGCCGACAATCCCGGCCTCGGTGAAAGCAGCCACGGTGAAGCCGTCGGGCTGCCGCGCCCGGAGTACAACTCCGCGGACCTGCGGGAACCAGTCCCAATTTTGTCCCAGCCACAGGTGCCCGTCGACGGACGCATCGGGTGTGACAGCGAACGCCGTGCATCCCCCGGCCGGAACGTGCGCGGCCTTCTCCCGGTTGATCGAGGAGTACTGGCTATAGATCAGTTCGTAGCGGGCGTTGAGCACGGCGATATCGTCCAGCGGGAGCCTGCTGCCCTCGGCGGCACCGCGCATCGCCTCAGCATAGGCCGGGTCGGCCGCCTCGATCACCTGCAGATAGCGGTGGGCACGCCCGCGGACCTCATCGGGAGACAGCCGCGCCTCGCGCTGGAAGCGGTCGAAGTAGACCTCCAGGTTGTGGGCGATCAATTCCGCAGCGTCCCGGCCGTGGTGGAACCCGGCCTCATAGGGTGCGCCCGACAGTTCGAGAATCCGCAACTCAGCCATCATGTCACCTTCTTCGCCGCAAGGGCCGAAGTCTCTTTCCCGGCCGGAACCACCTTCTGAAAACTGATCCACGCCGGCTGGCGCACGAATCCCAGTTTGGCGTTGATGGCCAGCATCGGGCCGTTGCGATCGCTGTTCCTCGTCTGGATCTCGCGATACCCGCGCCGCTGCGCGAACTCGATCGTCTTGAGTTTCAATGCCGTGGCAATCCCCAGGCCGCGAAATCCCGAGACCACACCAGTCAGCTCCTGATGCAGCCATGCGCCGTCGGCGGCATTGCGCTTGAGCACGCTCTCCCCAACATACATCTCTCCTATCTTGGCAAGAAAGTACGCATCCAATAGCGCCAGCGGGCTGCGCACGCTGTTCGCCAGGAACGTCTCATATGACGGTGGCGCGGGCGGTTCCGGATCGTCCCGCGGCGAGTCGACGTCGAGCGTGCAGTGTAGCTGGTACACGACCGGCAGGCAATCCGGATCACGGCGCAGTTCTTCCTCTAGTGTCGTCAGGACGACCCCAGATCGCGCCGCCCATTCAGCGTACCCGGCGAAACGCGTCAGGTCGCACTGCGCCACCTGCAGCCGGGATTCAAACGATCTCGCATGTTCGACAAAACCGTAGCGCTGCAGAAACGCGATCGACCGGACCCAGTCCTCGCGCGCCACGGCCTGGATGCGCCGGGCCCCACGCTCGAGCACCGCGTCCAGGGAGCGATCCATCAGGCTGCGGCCGATGCCACGCCGCTGCCAGTCCGGAAGCACGGCCAGCCGGATCCCGTACTTGGCGGGGTGGAAGGACCAGGGGATCTGATGATACCAGGCGTAGCCCACCACCCCGTCGCCGGAATGTTCTGCGATCAGCCAGCCATGAACGAAACGCCCCGGCTCGTATTCGCGCACGTGCTCGCGCTTCTCCGTCTCACCAAACGGCCTCCCCAAGGTCAGGCTCATGATCCGCCCGACCGCCGCATAGTCGCGGTCAGCGAGAGGCCGCAGGATGACGCCGGCGGTGGTCCGCATGGTTACCCCGCCAGTTCCTTGAGGAATGTGATCCACACCGGCTGCCGCTGGAAGCCGAAGCGGTCGTTGATGGCGATCATCGGCGCGTTGTGGATCTCGTTCTCAGTCTTGATCTGGGCGTACCCGTGCGCCCTGGCGTACTCCACGGTCCTCACCTTCAGCGCCGTGGCGATACCCCGGCCCCGGTACTCGCGCTTCACGCCGGTGAGTCCCTGCTGCAGCCAGGCTCCGGTCTGGGGTCTCCACAACGTCGAGACTCCAGCGTACTGCCCCTCAATGGCGGCGATGAAGTACGCATCCGGAATGAACCAGGGCGCGTCAACGGTATGGTGGCGCCACTGCTGCAGGTCCACCGGGGTAAACGGGTCCGGGTTCGGGACGTCGGCACCCAGTTCCATATCCAGCGCATGGACGCGCGGCAGGCAGGATGGGTCGTTCGCCAGTTCGTCGCCCAGCGTGACAATCGCGACCCCGGCGGCCCTGGCCTGCGCCACGTCCTGCTGGAACCGTGAGAGATCGCACGACGCCACGTCCAGGTGCGAGTCCCATGTCCGCATGACCTCGGTGAATCCTCGCGTCTGGACAAACCGCATCGCATGGGCACGGTCCTCCTTCACGAGGGTCCGCACGGCCAGCGCGCCGCGCGCCTCAAGCGACTGCAGCAGCCGATCCCACAGCCGCGCACCGATCCCTCGGCCCCACAGTTCCGGAGATACTCGGATGGTCATCCCGAACTTTCGCGGATGGAAGTTCCAGGGGAGGTGGCGGATCTCACCGTAGCCGCAGATTCCTCCGGCTTGGCGATCCACCGCGACGTACCGCTCCAGCGCATACTTGGTGCGGTCCAGGTGCGTGTCTTCATAGCGCAACTCGTCCGCGGTCCACGGCCGGTCTGGGAAGACGGCGTTGGACACCGCGACGATGGCCTCGTAGTCTCGTTCCTCAAACGGGCGGATCTCGAGATCCGCCCGGACCTGCTCTAAGAGATTCATCGCGCACTCCTTTTAGACACTACCTGCCAATACTTCAGCCAAGACGTGTGACACTGCCCCCTCACCCTTCATCCCTCTCCCTCCAGGGAGAGGGGAACGAGGATGGGCGCTCAGCGCCCTCTCTCCTAGACGTAACGAGCAAATACTCACCGCCCCACCAGAAAATGAAGAGGGCGCAGAGGTCGTTGCACCCCGCGCCCCCTCACGCCGCGTTCTCGCGAATCCTACAGCGTGCGTCCTCGTCCTACTCTGTCGTACCCATGGGAGCAGGGCCGGTCCACTCGCGGACCGTTGTCAACAACCCCGATGCTCGTCTCTGCCGTAACCATTGGGCACCACCTACTTTAGCAAACGCGAAGACAGTAACACACCTGCCTGGAGAAATCAACTGACGGGAACGGGGAACGGGAGCAACTACGATGACCTGCGGTCAAGACCTTCCGCATTCTCGGGTTCCCGCGATCCCGCGTTCCCGTTACTTCGTCAGCCAAACAACTCCAACTCTGCGAGCCGTATCCGCATGGCCTGCTGTGACACTTTGAATTCCCGCGCCAGATCCGCGATGACAGTATGCACCGCCTGAGCCCGCTGCTCGCTGCCCAGCGCCCGCAGGATGATGTGCTGCTCGCGCTGAAAAACCAGGCGCACTTTCGCCGCCGGCATCAGCAGTTCGGCCGCGAAGGTCTTTGCCTCGCGCTCCCGCGCCTGTCGCGCCGGTTCCAGCAGCACCGGCGTCCGGCCGGGATCCTCGCTGGCCACCAGCGTCCCGTGCCCCAGCACCGCGTGGGCGAGTTCTTCCGCCACCGCCCATCGCCGCTCGACGTCAGCGCGGAACGGATAGTCGCGATTCAGGATCAGCACCGGATGGTCGGCGTCGCCGGCGACGGCGCCGCGCGTCGTGCGGGGGAGGCTGCGCCAGCTCACGGGATACCCCAGCCGTTCGGCCAGGCCTTCCACATCGACCGGGACATCTGAGCCGAACGTCTCGAGGATCTCTCTGGCCTGCACCGCGGCATGCCCGCGCCACGCCGGGGCGGCGTGCCGCTCTGTCCCCACCTGCGGGGCGATCGTCAGGATGGCTGCTTTTTCTTCGGCGGTGAACGGGCGCCCGCCAGTTTCCAGCTGGAAGAGCCCGCACTCCGGGCACGACCAGGCGACAGGCGCTTCGCACTCGCTCGCGAACTTCGCCACTAACTCACTTTCGCACACGGGACAGTGTCTCATGACGACGCGAACACAGCGAACACGGCGATCGGCACCTACTAACTACGATTTCGGGAACCGGTCATCCTTCCGAACCTAATCCCGCCATCGTGCTAATCATACGCATCGGTGTTCTCCTGCTCGCCGCGTTCGCCTTGTTCGCTGTTCCCATAGTTTCGTCAAACGACCGGCGCTCTCAGCAAACGCAGTCTGGCATCTCGTGCCGCAGTACGCACGTCCGGAAAAGGCAACCCTTCCATCTGCATCAACACTTCCGCGGCCTGGAGGATGATGCGCTGCAGATCCCCCTCCTCGGCCTGGCTTTCCGCCACCAGCGCGTCCCAATCCGCCCCGCGCATCCACGCCATCACCACATCGGCGCGCCGGTCCGCCGGTGAGGGAATGCGCCGGCGCGAACGTGGATCCCACTCCGGCTCGCACTGCTGGACCAGCCCGTCAGGCGGCAGCGCGTGCTGGCGCTCGAGCAGGTCAAGCTCACGGGCCAGCTTCACCAGCGCGTCTAGCCCCGCCACTCCGCCGCGGTATGGCGCGCGCTCGGTGGCCAGCGCACCGGCGATGGCGGCCCAGCCCGCCGTGGAGCCGCCGATCAAGCTGCGCCGCACGATCTCCGCCAGCACAAGCATCCGGGGATGACGCAGTTCTGAGGCCCATAGACCCTCTGGGGTCAGCCGATTGTTTTCGTCGAGATAGCCCAGGCGCCGCAGGACCGCCGCGCGCCGGCCAAACTCGTCGGCCAGTGAACCCTCCAGGCTATGCAGCGCCTGGCGCAAGGAGGAGCGACGCAGTTCCCGCGACCGCAGGTCCTCGATACTGGCCAGACACCGCTGCTCCACAGGACATGTGGCACAGGGCCAGGCGGTCATCTCAGCAGACAACGCGGTTATGTCGGATTGGTTCCCGCGCTGCTTCTGCAGCTTACGCAGCCGCTCGGCCATCCGTTCGTACCGGCCGCGGGTGACCAGCCGGTCATCGCACGGCCGCTCGGTCAGGTCATCCGGGGGGATGGAACCGATGGCCTCCTTGAGGCGCTGAACTTCTCCGCGCCGTTCGTACGCCGCGAGCGACCGGTTCAATTCGCGCAGCGCCTCCTCCTGCGACGACCGGCGCAACAGGTTGAGGACCTGCACGTACCCCGGAGAAAACGACGAGGTCACGGGATCAGGCTCGGCGTCGATCAGCGCCAACCCCTCGCGCGCTTCATCGCGTGACGCCGCCGGCAGCACGACCACGCCGATCGTATCCTTGCCGCGGCGGCCGGCCCGGCCGCTCATCTGATGAAACTCGGTGGCGCTCAGTACGACGGGCCCTTCGGGACTGTTGCGGACCAGGGTCGACAGCGCGACAGTACGCGCCGGCACATCCAATCCGGCGGCCAGCGTCGTCGTGGCGCATACGACTCGGATGAGCCCGCGCGCCAGCAAATCCTCCACGGCCAGCCGCCAGGCCGTCGTGTGGCCGGCGTGGTGGGGAGCGATCCCGGAGTCGGCGATGGCGCTGCGGAACGCATGGGCCCGCAGAAAGGGGAACTCACGCTCCCAACGGGCGAACGCCGCCGCGCGCAGTTCCGGGCCAAACGCCCGCATCGCCGCGAGTTCCCGCGCCGCCTCGTCACACTGCCGGCGCGCGGGATAGAAGAGGATCGCGGGCAGCAGGCTGTAATGCTCGAGTTCGCGGATGAGACCTGCCAGCCATCCGGATGCCCGCCCATCAGATGGCAGATGGCTTAAAGCATCCGGTGGAATCAGCCGTCCGCGTGCGTCGGCCAGCACGTACCGCAGCGGCACCGGCCGCACCCGCTCAACGATCACCTCCGGCCGCTTTCCCCGCACCTCGGCCAGCCAGCTGGCGATAACCTCGGCGTTGGGAAAGGTCGCCGACAGTAAAAGGAGACGGCTGCGTCCCGGTGCCATTAGGAGGATTTCCTCCCACGCCGTGCCTCGCTCGCGGTCGGACAGGTAGTGTGCCTCGTCCAGCACGATCAGCTGCGGGGTGAACCGGTCGCCATATAGAGCGTTGCGCAAGATCTCGGTGGTCGCGACGATCACGGACGCCTGGGCATTGATGCGGCGCTCGCCGGTGAGCAGCCCGACCGCCTCCGCGCCGTACAGCCCTGCGAACCGGTGAAACTTTTGGTTGGAAAGCGCTTTTAACGGTGTGGTGTACCAGGCCACTCCACCGGCGGCGAGGATCTCACTGACGGCCTGCTCGGCGATCCAAGTCTTTCCGCTGCCAGTCGGTGCGGCCACCAAGACGTCGCCGCTGCGCACCGCGGTCAGCGCGGCTTCCTGGAACGGCGCGGGGACAAAGGGGGCCGGTGGAGGAGTGCCAACATCCTGCAGGATCGCGCGGAGCTTACCGGACGTGGGGCGTCGGACCGGCTGCCGCGGGGCGGGTCTGGATGTCGCCATGTGCCGTCTATGATACCCTACGCTCCCCGCGGGCGCCACCGCCGACCATCCTCGTCTCGAAAAGTTCATGGATAATCGTCTCTCGCCCGTTGTCCCCTGACGCGGCACGGTGGGGGGAGCGGGCCCCCGGAGGCGCGAATGAGCCGACCTGGAGGCGCCGATGCCGACCACCGACATCATCGTGCTGGGCCTGGGCGCAATGGGCAGCGCTGCCGCGTACCATCTGGCCCGGCGCGGCGTGCGCGTGCTGGGTATCGAGCAGTACACGCCGGCACACGCCCAGGGCTCCTCGCACGGCCGGTCCCGGGTCATCCGGGAAGCCTACTTTGAGCACCCCGACTACGTACCACTGATTCAACGCGCGTATGAGCTGTGGCGGGGACTCGAGCGGGAAGCCGGAGAGCGACTGCTCGTCATGACCGGGGGCCTGATGATCGGGCCGGAATCGGGTGTGCTGGTCCGGGGGGCCCTGACCAGCGCACGCGCCCATCGCCTTCCCTATGAGCTGATCACCGCGGAGGAAGTGCAGCGGCGGTTCCCGCCGTTCCGGCTGCAGCCGTCGACGGTGGCCGTACAGGAACCCAACGCGGGAGTGCTTTTCCCCGAAGCCTGCGTCCGGGCCCACCTGGATGGCGCGGCGGCGGCGGGCGCCGCGTTGCACTTTGAGGAGTCTGTGCGGCAGTGGAAGGCGTCCGGCGATCGGGTGGAGGTCACGACGTCTAGAGGGACATATACGGCCGCGCGATTGGTCATCACCGCCGGCCCCTGGGCCCCGCCGGTGCTGCGCGACCTCGGCCTACCGCTTCAGGTAGAGCGCAACGTGATGTATTGGTTCACACCGCTACGCAATGGAGAGACGTTCGCTCCGGAGCGCTTCCCGATCTATATCTGCGAGTACCGGAAGGACGCGTTCTTCTATGGCTTCCCTGCGCTCCCCGACGGCAGCGTAAAGGTCGCCCACCACCACAGCGGCGAGCTCTGCACCCCGGAGACCATCCGCCGGGACGTGGACGCCGACGAAGTAGCCCGGATGCGGGCCCTCCTGGCCGCCCGCCTGCCTGATGCCAGCGGGGACCTCCGTCAGACGGCCACATGCATGTACACCAACACCCCCGACGGCCACTTCATCATTGACCGGCACCCGGGGTGGAGCAACGTCACCATTGCCTGCGGTTTCTCAGGCCACGGGTTCAAGTTCGCCTCCGTGGTCGGGGAGGTGCTGGCGGACCTGGCCCTGGAGGGCCGCACGCGCCACCGCATCGCCCTGTTCAGGCTTGCCAGGTTTGCCTGAAGTCCCTCTGGCCTGAAGTCCCTCTGGAGCGA
Organism: Candidatus Segetimicrobium genomatis; assembly: GCA_005882335.1. Taxonomy (GTDB): domain Bacteria; phylum Sysuimicrobiota; class Sysuimicrobiia; order Sysuimicrobiales; family Kaftiobacteriaceae; genus Telluricultor. Next base: position 14,175 of record VBAP01000066.1, on the reverse strand, counting down.
ACGCGCCGCTCGTGGTAAAATAACAGCGTGACTCCGACCCGCCGACCCCCGCGACGGGATCCTTATCAACTCTTTCACATCCAGTCCGATTTTGCCGCGGGACTCGCACCCCATCAGATTGCCGCAAAGCACGGGCTGCCGTTGCCTGCGGTGCTGCGCATTATCCGCCGTCGAAAGGATGAACGGCTGCTCAATCCATTCAACCTCCGGCAGGGCGCGGTGCGGTCGCGGGGAGCTACGCAGCTGTACTGGGTCGGGTACATCGCCGCAGCCGGCCGCCTGTTCCTACAAGGGTCAGTGCCCACGCTGGTGCTGACCGTCGATCGCCGCGACACCGACCACGTCACCACCATGATTGACGACCTCTGCACGGGCCATCCCACCTGCGAGTGGTGTGAGAGCAGCCGGGACGGGTTGCAGGCCTATGTCCGCGACCGCGAACTGGCGCAGATGCTGGCGGAGTGGGGAGCGCCGGGGGCCGATCCCTCGGAGGGCTCCGTCCCCGTCGCCTTGATTCCTTCCTCGCTGCTGTCGCACTTCGTGCGCGGGTATCTGGAGGGAGGACGGGGCATGCCTCCGTTCGGACGGCGGCACGTGCCGCTCTCCCATTCGGCGGTGCGGCACATCGCGCTCGAAGGACCCAAGGAGTTTCTTGCCGGCCTGAACGCCGCGCTCAGCAAGCATGCGGGAACCAGCGCAGGCGATATCCGGGCGCGCCGGAACGGCCTGGCCATCCTCACCTACCGGGGCCGGGCAGCGGCGCGGATCGTCCAGTTTGCGTACCGCGGAGCGGAACGGTCACTTCCACGCACAGCATCGCTGCGGCACCCCGAAGAGCCTTCACGATCACGAAACGGAGCCGGCTCCAGCACCCGCTGATCAATCATCCGGCATCACGCATCGAGAGGAGTCACCAATGGCGTCTAAGAGTCTGTATGTAGGGAATCTGCCATATGACGTCACCGAGCAGGATCTGCGTACCTTGTTCGAACCATATGGCCCGGTGGCCGAGACCCGACTCATCGCCTCGCGCGGGTTCGGGTTCGTGGAGGTGCCGGTGGAGAAGGCCGCCGACGCCATCACGGCCATGAACGGCAAGGAGTACAAGGGCCGCGCGCTGGTCGTCAACGAGGCGCGTCCCCGCAGCGAACGATCGCCCTTCCGTGATCGTGACGGCGGGGGCGGGCGGCCCGGCGGTGGAGGTCCCCCGCGAGGCGGGAGCGGGCGGCCCGGCGGTGGAGGTCAACGGAAAGGTCGGCGTGACCGCGGAGACCGCGGGCCGCGTTGGTGATGGCCGGTTCGGTTTGACTTCCATGCGCAGAAGTGATATCCTAATATTGTCGTCATAATGCGTTCTGCGAGGGATGCCAAAGGCGGCGTCCCTCGCGTTGTGTGTCGCGGGCCTTCTTGTGGCGAGTTGGATCCCGGCGAGACACGCGCAGATGCCGGCACCAACTCACGCGGCGATAGCCGCATCCGGTCTGTTGACCGGAACACAAGGAGGCGATTTGTATTTTGACAGCTACATCCGAGGCGCCGGCCAAGTTCGGCGACCTCACACTTCGCCCGGAAACACTCCGGGCTATTCAGGGGCTGGGCTGGGAACAGCCTACGCCCATTCAGAGCAAGGTCATCCCACTGCTGCGCGACGGCCGCGATCTGGTCGGTCAGGCGCAGACGGGCTCCGGCAAGACCGCTGCATTCGGGATTCCGTTCGTCGAACGGCTTGATCCTGCGCAGCGCCTCATCCAGGCGCTCGTGCTGGCTCCCACCCGCGAACTGGCCATTCAGGTGAGCGAGGAGCTTCGCACCCTCGGCCGGTTCCGCAACCTGGCAGTCGTCACGCTCTATGGCGGGCAGCGCATCGAGTCGCAATTTACCGACCTGCGAAAGCGGCCGCACATCGCGGTCGCCACTCCAGGCCGTCTGCTCGACCACGTCCAGCGGGGGACGATCAGATTAAATTCGGTCATGACGGTCATCCTCGACGAGGCCGACCGCATGCTGGACATGGGCTTCCTGCCCGACGTCTCCCGGATTCTCGCGCTCACGCCGGCCACGCGGCAAACTGCGCTGTTCTCCGCCACGATGCCGCAGGCCGTGCGCGCGATCGCGGAGCGCCAGATGCGCAACCCGGTCTGGGTGCGGATCGCGGCATCCAAACCCACGGTCGAGAGTGTGACACAGTTTTACCTGGAGGTCGCAGAAGAGGACAAGGTGAAGGCGCTGCGCCGGCTGCTGCGCCATGAGCCGATTGAGTCGGCACTCGTGTTCCGCCGCACGCAATTTCGCGTGGACCGGCTGGCGAAGTCGCTCGGCCGTGACCAGCGCGTGGGCGTGCTGCACGGCGGGATGCGCCAGGGCGCGCGTCTAGCGGCCCTGCGGGCGTTCGAAGAGAGGCGTACACCGATCCTCATCGCCACCAACGTGGCGTCGCGGGGACTCGATCTGCCGGACATCTCGCACGTCATCAACTTCGACATGCCGGAAGACGTCGAGACGTACGTGCACCGGGTCGGACGGACCGCCCGGATGGGACGAGCCGGCACGGCGATCACCTTCGTGGGACAGCACGACATTGAGATGTTCGACCAACTCAAGCGGACGTTCGGTCCTTCGCTCCAGCGCCATCCGCTGAATATCTACCAGTAATCGGACCGTCTCGACATGGGGGCCTGTGGGGTTCAACCCGCAGGCCCTTTCATTTCTCTCGCCATTCACGGTAGGATGGTCGTGAGATGCGCATCGTGTCACTGCTGCCCAGCGCGACGGAGATGGTCGCGGCCCTGGACCTCACCGACCAGCTGGTAGGAATCTCCCACGACTGCGACTATCCGCCCGAGATCCGCACCAGGCCGGTCCTGAGCGAGGCCATCGTCACCACGGATCTTCCCAGCGGGTTGATCGAAACTCGCATCCGCGGCCAGGTGCATAAAGGCAAGAGTGTGTACCACCTGGACGATCGGCAACTGACGGAGCTGCGGCCCGACCTCATCCTGACCCAGGAGCTGTGCAGCGTCTGCGCGCCGTCGTACACCCTGGTGCAGCAGGCGGCCAAGTTACTCGACAGCGGCACAAAAATCGTCTCCCTCGAGCCGCAGGGGTTGCTGGACATCCTCGACAATCTCCTGCTGGTCGGTACACTCACGGGTCGGACCGTTCAGGCCGAGGCACTCGTCAACAGCCTCCGGGCCAGAATCGAACGCGTGCGATCCCGCGCTCGCGGCCTGCTCGCTCCGCGGGTCGCCTGTCTGGAATGGCTGGATCCCATCTATGCCGCCGGCCACTGGGTGCCGGAGATGGTGGAGACTGCCGGCGGCCGGGATATCCTGGGCACGTCGCGTGACCCGTCGTTCGTCATCGCGTGGGAACAGATCATCACGGCGGATCCCGAGGTCGTTGTCATCATGCCGTGCGGGTTCGATGTGCCGCGAACGCGGCGGGAGCTTCACGTACTGACGGAACGGCCGGGCTGGAACGATCTACGGGCCGCGCGCGACGGACGCGTCTACCTCACCGATGCGTCAGCATACTTCAACCGTCCCGGCCCTCGAATCGTGGATGGGCTGGAGATCCTGGCGAAGATCCTGCATCCGGAAGTATTCAACATCGAACTTCCGGCCCGAGCTTACGAGTCTCTTTAAGAGCGCGTTCCCGCGTTTCCCCGTTCCCGCGTTCCCGCTAGTAGTCCCCCCAGTTCTTCTTCTCGACGCTCCAGTTCGTAGGTCCCACGGCCTTGATGGAGACGTGGCACATCGCCGATGCCTTCGTGGCGCCGTGCCAGTGCCAGATCCCGCCGGGGATCACCGCGATCTCTCCCGCGCGTAGCACGCGCCGCTCGCGCTCGGTGGCGACGATTCCCTCTCCCTCGACGAAATAGAGCACCTGATCGGCCTCGTGAATATGGGGAATCGTGCGTGCGCCACGGTCGAAGAACACACCGATGAGCTCCGCCGCCCCAGGGTGCTCGGGACGGCGAAGATTGTGCAGCGCCACGGTACCCGAAAAGTACTCCGGCCGGTCTGGCGGAGAGGCCCCGCTGCGGTCTGGCTTAAGAACGTCCATCGCCATCTCCTACTCCCGCGACCTGATCAACTCATCCACTTCGCGACCCACCAATAGACGGCCCAACTTACGATGGCCGATCTTTAGGTAGTGGGCCTTCCAGACGCGCACCACGTCGGCTTTCGTCTGACAGGCATCGAGTTCAGTCTTGACCTTCATCAAGTACTCGCGCTCCTCTTGGGGCGACGCGAACGCGGGCTCACGGGTAGACATGGAGGACCTCCAACAATGGGACCAGGGACCAGTTACTACAGTTTGAGTCTCTGGTCCCCGGTCCCTGGTCCCGTCCCGCTCGTTCAGCTAGTGAAGGCATCCCCGCGGCTCCTTCGAATAAGTCGGGCCATGGCCGCGTTCCGGGACGCGCCTCCGAAGGAGGCGTTTACGCGCAGAGAGTGGCCGATCATCCGGCGCTGCCGCAGCCCTGAGCAAGTCCAGCGCTTCCTGCGCTCGCTGCCCTATAACTGGGAACGCGGCGGTGATACGCTGCGGTCCTTCCGCGAAGTGGTCCGCCGGGGGACTGCTCAATGCCTGGAGGCGGCGCTGGTCGCGGCGGTGATCCTGGAGCAGCACGGCTATCCACCCCTGGTGGTCAGTTTCGAGTCGAAGGACGGGATCGACCATGTCATCTACGTCTTCCGCCGCCGTGGCCCTGCACCACATGATGGAGGGCGTGGACGGTGGGGTAGCGTGGCCCGCTCGCGGGATGCCGGCTTGCACGGTCGAATGCCGGTGTTCCGTACTATCCGCGACCTGGTCTGGAGCTATTTTGATCCCTACGTGGACTTCACCGGTCGCATCACCGGGTATCAACTCGTGGATCTCCGGAAGTTAGGACGCTATGACTGGCGATTCTCGCGCCAGAATATGTGGAAGGTTGAAAAGTTCCTTCTCGACATCCCCCATCGCAGACTCCGATCGTCTGACCGCCGCTACAAGAAACTCCACGAGCGATACAAGGAGTATCGAAAGCGCGATCCCACCGGACCGGTGATTGACATTTACTCGCACCGAGACACATGGATGGCGCTCGACTAGCGGATGCCAGAACTCCCGGACGTTGAGACGGTTGCCCGCAGGCTCCGCCGGACTGTCGCGGGCCGGCGCATCACCGGAGTACGCGTGCTCAGCCCGGCGACGATCCACTCCCCGCATCCACGACGATTCATCGGCGAGTTGTCCGGCCGCACCGTGCGCACGGTGGACCGCAGGGGCAAGTACCTGCTGTTCCGGCTGAGCGGCGCGCGGACCCTGATCGTCCACCTGCGGATGACGGGCGACTTCGAGCTGGCACCGCACGACGCGCCTGTGCATCCGCACACGCGCGTGATCCTGCGATTCGGACGAGCCGACCTGCGTTTCATTGATCAGCGGCGATTCGGCCACATGGACCTCGCGCCATCTGAAGCAGAATTCGGGCCAGTGGCAAAATTGGGCCTCGAGCCGCTGGGCGCGTCGTTTACGCCGGGGCGGTGGAGAGCACTCCTGCGCGGCCGCCGCGGGACGATCAAATCCCTGCTGCTGCGTCAGGATCTGATCGCCGGCATCGGCAACATTTATGCGGACGAGATCCTCTGGCAGGCTCGCGTGCACCCGGCCAGACCGGCCCACCGGATGCGACAGGCAGAGGTCGGCCGGCTGTACCGGAGCATTCGCCGCGTCCTGCGCCGCGCGGTCACTCACCTGTCGCGCTACGGCCGCCCCGTGGGCCGGTTTCTAGAAGTGCGGGGGGAGCGTGATATCGCGTGCCCTCGCTGCGGCCACCCCATTGCCGTCGCCCGCATCGCCGGCCGCACCACCTATTTCTGCCCCAACTGCCAGCGCTGACCATGCGCCCCTTGGAAATTCATCGCTGGGTGAGACCAGACGACCCTTGGATACGGACCCGAAGTGCGGCGAAGGAGTGACTCAGTTACGGGTCCGTATCCAAGGGTCGTCTGGTCTCACCCTAGGGTCGAATCACCAAGCGGAACGCGGGTTGTCGGGTTGACCTTTGCGGGCAATCTCCACGGGGGAAGATCTTGCGGAATGGGTTCACCACAGCTAACCAGCGGTTTAGGCGGCGCGGTTTGTCGTCTTGCCTGCTGAACGCACCCATGGTATAGTAGGCGCCACACCGCAAGGACGGGGACCGTACGAGCAGAACCTGCGTGAGCGAGCACCGCCCATCGGGTGGAAGGTGGTGCCGCAGGGGGCTCCGATCCCATCCCCAGAGCGGGCAACGACGCGGTCGCGCTGTCGAGCGGTCGCGGAAGTGCACCGGAACCCACCGTTATCTGGGTAGAGCGCCGGCATCGTTGTGATCGCGCGACAGCCTGACTGCGCGACTGCGGGTCGTGCCGGAATCAAGGTGGTACCGCGGAAGCCCTTCCGCCCTTGCGGCGGGAGGGCGTTATGTTTTTTTGGGAGGTGAGGTCGGTGAATCAGATGGTTATCGGGATGATCGGGGCAGGCAACATGGCCGATGCCCTCATCAAGGGGTTGCTCGGCCGCCACGTCCTGCCTCCAGACGCCATCTGGGCAACGAACCGCAGCAACCGGGAGCGGCTGGCCGGGCTGCAGGCGCGGTACGGCATCCAGATCACGCCGGTCAAACCACCGCTGCTCGAGGCCGCCGGCATTATCGTGCTCGCGGTAAAACCCAAAGACACCCGGGAGGTCCTTGGCCAGATCACGGGCGTGGTCCGTCGGGAGCAACTCGTAATCTCCGTGATCGCGGGAATTCCCCTTGAGTCGCTGGAACGGGCGCTGCGCGGCATACCGGTCATCCGGGCGATGCCCAACACGTCCGCCGCGGTGCTGGCCTCCGCGACAGCACTGGCCGCCGGCCGGCATGCAACCGGTGAGCATCTGCGCACAGCGACGCGAATCTTTGAGGCCGTCGGCGACGCCGTGACCGTTCGCGAGGACCTGCTGGACGTCGTGACGGCGCTCTCGGGGAGCGGACCGGCGTACGTGTACCGGCTGATCGAGGCGATGAGCCATGCCGGAGCTGATCTGGGACTAGACGGCGAGCTGGCCCGGCGTCTGGCGGTGCAGACGTTGATCGGTGCGGCACGCATGCTGACCGAGTCCGCAGCGGATCCAGGCGAACTGCGCCGGAGGGTCACGTCGCCGGGCGGGACCACGATGGCCGCCCTGGGCGTGCTGGAGAACCGCGGATTTGCAGAGATCGTGCGCGAGGCGATCAGCCGCGCCGCTGAACGTGCGCGGGAGATGGCCGACGAGTTCGCGGTTCCGGATGGTCAGGAGGTCAGGCCGGAGGTTTGATCGCGCGAACCGTCGCGCTGAAAACCTGACCTGGCGTCCCCGGCGTAGAGGTGACGGTTTCGACGCGCTCGAATCCCGCCGCACGGATCATGGCGAGGTAGTCGTCAAGATCCACGGCGCCGGCGATGCAGGCCGCCCACGTCGCCGGATCGGCGCGAACGGACGGTGGCAGTAAGCCCGCTGTCACCATGTCGGAGACCGCGAGGCGGCCGCCGGGCCGTAGCGCGCGGAATGCCTCGGAAAAGGCAAGCGCCTTGTCGGGCACCAGGTTGATCACACAGTTGCTGATGATGACGTCGGCCGACGCCTCTGACAGTGGGAGGTGCTCGATCTCGCCCAGCCGGAACTCCGCGTTGGTGACGTCGAGCCGCCGCGCGTTCTGGCGCGCCTTCCAGATCATCTCTGGAGTCATGTCCACCCCGATAGCGCGTCCAGTAGGCCCTACAAGCTGCGCGGCGCGCAGCACATCCCCGCCGGCGCCAGAACCGAGATCGACCACCGTTTCGCCAGATTGCAGCGCTGCGTAGGCTAACGGGCTGCCGCACCCTAGCGATGGCCCGATGAATCCCTGCAGCCCTTCTTCCGCCGTCCCGCCGCAGCAGTCGGTGTCTGCGCAACACCCCGTCGCAGTCCCACCGGCATAGTGCTCGCGGACGACCTGTCTGATCTCGTCGCTTCGAATCATCTCCGTCCCCCCAGCGCCAGTCGCATTGCCACCGCAGTGGCACAGCAGTTGTCGCCAAACTCCGCGGAAGTGGCAACAGCGGGGTCGACCGCCTCGCGCGGCAGCGTTTCGAACCCCATGCTCCAGAAGTACTGCTGCGCGGTCGTCGTCAGCAGGTACACGGCGCGCACGCCCTGTGACCGTGCGTGCGTCATCAGTTGATTGACCATGGCACGGGCCAGCCCCCGATTCCTGTAGTTTTGCTGCACCGCCACCGATCGCAGCAGCGCGGCAGTGCCATGGAGTTCAAGACCGGCCGATGCCACGATCTGGCCGGCATCCTCGAGCACGAGGTAACCGGGCAGGTGCTGAGCCAATCCCCCCGTCGGCAGGTTACATGACTTCAGCAGCGCCTCGACGGCGGGCAGATCCTGCTGCTGCGCCGCCCGGATCGTTCCCAGCACCGGGTCATCACTATGCATCGATATCCATCGATAAGAAGACCCTACAGGACTTCGAGCAGTCCGCGCGTCAGGCGTTTGAGTGCGTCTCTGCGCAATGAGTAGTACGCCCAGGTCCCGCGCCGCTGGACGTCGACGAGACCCGCCTCCCGCAGCACTTTCAGGTGATGGGAGATCGTGGGTTGCTCGACCTCGAAAGCCTGCTCGAGCTCGCACACACAAAGCGCATCGTGCTGAGCGAGGAGGCGGATCATCTTCAGCCGGATCTCGTCGCCCAGCGCGGCGAGCGTCGCGGTCTGTTCTCGGACCTCAGTTTCATTGAAGTGGGTGCCGGCGACCGTCGCCATGCAACCGTCGTCGCAGCACCGCCGCTCGAGAGAAACGATTCTCGTGATCATTGGCCCTCCATCAGCACGATTGGAAGGGTAGCATATATATCGAAGTACGTCAATATACCTAATCGAACTGGGGGAGGGGTGGCCCAGCGAAATCCGGCGGCGGAGCAGGCGGTTGGCTGAAATCGAAACAGTCCGACATGTCGTCTGCCGCTGCATCTCGGAAATTGAGGTGGGTGAGACCAAACGCGGTCTCGCAAAACTTCACGAGGCTTACGTGCGAGTGCAGCACCCTGGAAATGTAGCCGCGTCTCGCATACGGACTGAGCACGAGGCAGCCCACCCGGGTGCCATAGCGAAACTGCGAGCCGTCCACCCACGTTTCAACGTTGGGCGGATCCACGTGGTCATACCAGCCACCCCAGTCATCCCAGGTGATGAAGATCGCCGTCTGAGGCCAGAGCCCGCCCCGGACGACGGCGGTGACTTGCTGCACTGTCCAATTCATGCCGTCCGTCACGTTACCCGGGGGGTGCTCGCTCAGGGGATTGGGTTCGTGCGGAATTTCTGGCGCGTACACCCAAGACACCGCTGGCAGTTTCCCCTCCACGGCGTCCACGGCGAACTGTTCAGACGGGGCATGGGCGAGATGCCCGCGCAGGCCGGTGACATAGTTGAACGCATACCCTCCATAGTGACGCCAGTCGAACCCCGCCTGTTCCAGGGTAGCCGGCAGCGAAGGGAGATTGAACGGGGGTTGCAAGGAGGCAGGATCCGTCCGGTGGGGATTATTGATGATGGGGGAGGCTGCAGCGATCAGCATCAAGTGGTTGGGCGTCGAGGGACCGGCCACTTCAGTAAAGTAGCGATCGCACAGCGTGAATTGCCGAGCATACGCGAAGTACGCGGGAATTTCCGATTCGCTGTACTGCGCTCGCACCGCCTTCGCGGCCCGCTGCAGCCATGCTTCGTGCGTATGCGGCGGGTCAAGTGACGGCGGATTCGGAGCAGGGGGAAGCGCGGCATCGCCGTCCGCCCCCGGAAACTTGCCGAAGTAGTTATCGAAAGAGTGGTTCTCCTTGACGATGATCACTACGTGCCGAATCGGGTGGGGAGAGCCACGGGGTGCAGGGACTCGATCGTTGGACCTGGGCTGCCTGGCCTTGAGCATACGATGCTCCGATTCCGCCGTCCCACCGGGAGGGCGCAGGTCCTCGGAGCGGTCGTCCTAGGCTAGTGCTGAGTCGGATCTGACGGCGGCTGGGGGAGCGGCTTGTCTGGCTCGTGATCCTCCACGGACTTGCGGAAGTCGCGGATGGTCTTGCCCAAGACCCCTCCCAGGCCGGCAAGCCGTGACGGACCGAAAATGACCAGCGCAATGATCAGAACGATGATCAGATCCTTGCTAACATTCATCGTCTTCCTCTTTTCCGCTTGAGCTCGCCCGCACAGCGCTTGCGTTTATGGTCAGATAACCCGCCTGACCGGGTGGCCGTCTAGCCGTCGCGCCCCAGCCGGTTCAGAATATCGTCTTTATCTATCTTCTCCCGAACCTTCGAAGCGACGTCCCCGGCGCTCTCCCGGACCCGCCCTTTAACATCGGCGGCCGTAGACTTCAGTCGCTCAGTGACTTCCTGCGCCTTCTCTTTCAGCTGGTCTCGCGTCTCTTGTCCCGCGCGAGGCGCGAGCATGATCCCCAGCCCAAGTCCGATCATCGCTCCCACGATCAGCCCTGCCATAAACCCAGTCCTGTCCTCCATGACACGATCCTCCTCGCCGCACCTTTGGGAGTTCTGTCGCGGCCCCACATCATTATACGCTTTCGCGGCTGGGTGGAGTTCCGCGATGCTACCCGACTGAAGCGTGCCCAGGTGGGCATATCCGAAATAGGCACGAGGTGGGCGGAACGCTGTGGGTACGGTGTAACGCTCACATACCAGAACTACGGTGAGACGAGTGTCGATGCGGACATCGCTGGCATTGCTGGCTGCGCTCTCGTTGGTGTTGGCGCTCTCGTGGGCCCCGCTCACGGCGCACGCCGGGCGGCCGATCCCTGCCCACGTGCAGGTGCTCGTCGTCGGCGGGTCGCCCGCCGGCATCGCCGCGGCAGTCGCCGCGGCACGCGCCGGGATGACCACGTTGTTGGTGGAACCGCGGGAAGAGATCGGCGGCGACATCACGCTGTCCTGGCTGAATATGCTCGACCTCAACCACGGACCCACCGGAGAACAGTTGACTCGGGGCATCTTTGGAAGAGTGCACCGCGAATTAGGCCAGACCTTCGACGTCGATCATGCCCGGGCAGTTTTCGATGCCCTCGTGCGGGCCCAGCCTACGCTCATAGTGGTCACCCGCACCAGGGTCGCAGCGCCCATTACGCGCGGGCGCGTGCTGACCGGCGTCGTACTCATCACCGAGCGCGGACGTCACCGCACCGTTACTGCCGACGAGTTCATCGACGCCACGGATGATGCCTCGCTGGCCATCTCTACTCGCGTGCCGTTCACGGTCGGGCGTGAAGAGAGCGGGTTGGACCGGCGCATGCAGGCGGCCACGCTGGTATTGCGTCTGGCCGGCATCGACTACGATAGCGTGCGGCGCTACATCAGGAAAGTAAAGGGCACGGACCAGATCGGCGGAGTGCACGGCCGATACGTGTGGGGGTATGGGGAGATCGTCAGGCAGTTCCGTCCGCGCAACACACGGGTGGCGGCGTACGACCTCAATCTCGGGTGGCAGAGCGACGGCACGGTGCTGGTCAACTCGGTGCACGTCTTCAACGTGGACGGTGCCGATGCGCGGTCACTGCGCGAGGCCCGCGCCCAGGCCGTGGCGGAGCTCCCCCAATTCATGCAATTTCTCAGGACGCGTGCGCCAGGGTTTGCGAACGCCTATCTCGTGGGCGCTGCGCCGAATCTGTACGTGCGGGAGACGCGTCACCTCGCGTGCTTGTACCGGATGGATGCGGACGATATCCTCGAAGGTCACGACTTCTGGGATCGCGTGGCCATCGCCTCGTATCCGATCGATCTCCATCCGTACATCCCAGGACAGATGAACCCGTTCCGGGTCTCCCGCCGCGTCTACGCAATTCCGTTTCGGATCCTCGTGCCCCGCGGCGTTGACCGGCTGATGGTGGTGGGGAAACCAGTCGGGGCCACCTACATCGCCGCTGGCTCGTTACGCGTCATTCCCACAGGCATGGCCATGGGAGAAGCAGCCGGGGAAGCGGCGGCTATTGCCGTTCGCGCCGGCACCACCCCGATGCGGATGGCGCAAAACGCGGCCCTCATTGCACATTTGCAGCGCCGGCTGGTTTCTATGGGAGCGTATCTGCCGAGCCCGGAACATTTCTCCGCACCCTGGCAGCATCCCCACATCACGACCGCCTCCAGGCCTACTCCCTAAGCAGGAGATGCCGAGCTCGACTCGGTACGACCCTTTTCTAGAACTGACCAGATGCGACGGGAATGTGAGAAGGCTCCCTGCCACAATAGGGAGCCCTCTTCTTCGCAATCCACCTGAATTGTACCTTAGGTTCCTGAGCCTTCTTCTCCCTCGCGCTTGATACCCCACTCGATAGCTCCATCTTGCAGATAGTCGAGAGGCACGCGCTTACCCTTATCGCCCACGATTTCCTCCTCCGACCGCTGCGCCGGCGCGGCGGGCTTGACGGGCTCCTGAGTCTTAGCGGCGATCTGCGGGGCCTGCTTCGGCTGCGTCTGTTCAGCGGGCTTGACCGGCTCGGGGGCCTTTGCCGGGATCCGCGGAGCCTGCTTAGGCTGCGTTTGCGCGACCGGCTTCACGGGCTCCTGGACCTTCGCGGCGATCTGAGGCGCCTGCTTCCGCGGCGTCTGCTCGGCAGGCTTGATAAGCTTTTGGGTCTTCGCTGCTACCCGAATCGCCCATTTCCGCGGCGTCGGCTTAGCGGGCTTTTGAGTCCTCGCGGCCACCCGAATGGCTGGCTTCCGCGGCGTCGGCTCGTCGGGCTTGACGGGCCTCTGTGTTTTCGTGGTTGCCCGCAGGGTCCGCTTCCGGCTCCGCCGCGCCCTTTTCGGGACGTGGTGTCGCGGCACCGTCCTACCGCCCAGGTTCGGCTTGTCCATCGTCCTGTGCCCCATCTGCCAAAACCTCCTCGGAGAGTGGATCCCTTCCTTGCGTTTGGCGACATGCCCTCAGTGCACACCCGGTAGACGTGCTGGCTGCGAAGGCCAATTTCGTGGGCCATAGGTCCTCCCGAAATCGACGAAATGGTACCTGGTACCATTTTCAGCCCTTCCAGGCAGCCTCAATTGACTCAGTTGGGCTAGGGACGTCGATCAGGAACCTGATACTGGCAGCAGGGAGGAAGTGGCCGACGGCCATGAGCGAGTGGCTCGACTGCGCTCGCCACCTCGGTATGCGTCGATCTGATCCACCGTGAGCGTGGTCAAACGGCCCGCGTAAGCGGGCGAGTCGAATGGTGCCGGGGGCCCGGTAGCCGAGTTATACAATTGGCCCATAGCGCGGGCGGAGATAGCCTAAAAGGGCCCCCGCGCTTTCCCGCGCCACGATCTTCTTTCAGTTCGTCAGCGCCCCCTATGAGCGCGGCAGCATCATCCTCACTAATAACAAGAGCTACGGGGACTGGGGCACGATCTTCGGGGATCCGATCATCGCGACGGCCATCTTAGACCGCTTGCTGCATCACTCCACAACGCTCAACATCCGTGGCGAGAGCTACCAGCTCAAGGAGCGCAAGAAGGCCCGGGCTGCTGCCCGCGGCTCAAGAGCCGCTCAAGCTCGCCAAAGCCGGTCGGGGCTCCCGGGTGGAGAAAACCGGCTACTCGGAGACCCCAGGAGGGGTGTTTTCAGTCCGGGGAGGTATCTGGCTACAGAAGCAAGCGAGCTTTACGTGGTGGGGAATTTTCAACCGGCGACTTGAGGAGATTTCAACCGGCGTTGACAGGCAAGATCGAAGAAACTGTCCCGCTTGGCCACTTCCTAGGCGGGGCTTGAGCTGACATCGGCCACAGAAATCGCAGTTCGACAAGGGCAAGGCGACTGACAGGTTTCGGGATCAGAGGCGGCTCATATCGAGGAGATGAGATGCACAACAACACAAGTTCGGGGGTTGACATCCTTCCATAATTTCGTATAGTGTCATGTAACTAGAATTTACAATAAATAAGTCGTGTTACCCATAACCACCGCGGTCAGTCGCTGCTTCTGGGTGGCCGCGCGGCAGTTGCGGTGCTGCGGTACCTATTCTCCGCTTCGGTAGGCTTTTCAGGCGGAGGTTTAGGATTATGCTCTCGGGCAAACGCGCTGCGATCCTGCCTCTCACACTCGCCGGTACGCTTGTCATCGTCGCGTCAGCGGCCAATGCCCCGCTGCAACGAGC
>VBAP01000116.1 GCA_005882335.1 Candidatus Segetimicrobium genomatis | reverse complement strand
GCTCAGGCCCCGGAACCCCTGAGTCGCGCTCCCCAGCCAGGCCTTCACGAAGCTGTCCAGCGAAAATCTCGACGGCAGGTCCCACATCCGGTAGAGGTTTACCTCGGCGAAACTCTTCATCCCCGTGATCACCAGGACATAGATGGGAAGGAGATAGAACAGGGCCGCGGCGACCAAGACCGCGTAGGAGGCCAGGCGCAGCCAGGGGAGCGCCCGGCGAGTCCTGGGCACCGCAGCGCGCACGGCTATCGCTGCGTCTCCGTCCGCAGGCTGAAGACCAGGTAAGGAATGATGAGTACGGCCACCATGATCAAGAGGATCACCGCGATGCCCGCCCCCTGCGCAAAGTAGTTGCCGCGGAACGTCGTATCGAACATAAAGAAGGCCGGCACGTCGGAGGAAAAGCCCGGGCCGGGCCCGGTCATCGCCACGACCAGATCAAAGATCTTCAGCGAGATGTGGCCCAGGATGATGATCGCGCCCAGCGTGATGGGATGGAGCAGGGGCACGATGATGTGGCGATAGATTTGCACCTCGCTGGCGCCGTCCACGAGCGCGGCTTCACGGAGCTCCTCGGGAATGCCCCGCAGGCCTGCCAGGTACATTGCCATCACATAACCCGACAGCTGCCAGGTGGCCGCCACGACCACGGCCTTGATGCCGATGCCGGGGTCCGTGTACCAGCCAGACTTCAGGAAGCCGAGCCCGGCTCTGTCGAACAGTTGGTTCACCCCCGTGCTGCCCAACTCGACGCTTCCGGGGTTGAGCAGCCAGCGCCAGACCACGCCGGTGACGATGAACGATAGGGCCAGCGGGAACAGGAAGATGCTGCGGAAGATCCCTTCGCCGCGGACCCCGCGGTCAAGCAGCACGGCAAGTCCAAACCCCAGCGACAGGCAGAGCACCAGGAACAGGATCGTGAACGTCACGGTGTTATGCAGGTCAATCTGAAAACGGACGGTGGAGAACAGCCTGGCGTAGTTCGCTAGGCCGATAAAGGTGAAGTCGGGTCTCAAGGTATTCCACTTCGTGAGCGAGGCAAACCCGGTGAAGGCAATGAACCCGTAGACGAACACCGCGATGGCCAGCACCGACGGCGCAATCAGCAGCACCGATGCGATCCGGTCAGCGCTGGGGGGCCACCGCCGCGAAGCAATGCGGGGAGCCGGGACAGACTGAATCCGGGCCGGAACGGTCTCGCGCGCCACTAGGGTCTCCGTCCAAGTGCACAGCGAGGCAGCCCAGGATCGGACTGCCTCGCTGCCCGGCAGTTACACAGCGTCTACTTGCAGACGCCGGCGTCCTTGCACGCGGCCTGCAGGGTGGCCTGCGTCTTGGCCACGTCGCCGCTGGTCACGAACAATGCCAGGGCATCTTTGTACTGGGTCGCCCAGCTCTCAAACGCCGCGGCGCCGTGAATGACGCTGGGGACAAGCGCATTGCTGCGCCAGTCCTTGGCCGCGGACTGAAGGTAGGGGTTGAACAGGGACTGGTTGCAGTCGGTGCGGGCGCAGATGGAGCCCTTTTTGGGATTAAAAGCCTCCTGCCCCGCTTTGGAGCCGGCCACCTTGAGCCAGTTCATGGCGTTCTCGCGGTCGGGAGCCTTCCTGGGCAAGGAGAACGAGTCGGAGAGCGCGTCAAACACACCCGTATTGCCCGGCGGGGGCGCCCAGCCGTAATCGGCGTAGTTCTTTGACTGGAACCAGCCGTTCTCCCAATCGCCCATGATTTCCATAGCGCCCTTGGCGTCGATCAGATACTGGCCGGCGCCGTCCCAGGTGAGCGCGGCATGATCGCTGTTGGTATACGTGAGCATCCTCTTGAACGTGTTGAGCGCCTGAGTGACCCGCGCGTCGGTCCACTGCGTCTTGCCGGTCCACAAACCGCGGTATGCATCCGCGCCCAGCGTGCCGATCAAGACCGCCTCAAACGCATGCCCCGCTTCCCACCCTTCCTTGTCTCCGAGGACGAAGGGCACGATGCCTTTGGCTTTGAGAGCGTCGGCAACCTTGAAGAACTCATCGAACGTCTTCGGCGGCGTGAGGTAGTTGGCCGCAAAGACCCTCTTGCTGTACCACATGACGTTCGCCCGATGGATGTTTACGGGCACGGACCAGTAATGCCCCTGATATCGCAGCAGGGTGAGGAGCCCGGTGGGAAAGACTTTCTCCCATCCCTCGGACTTGAAGAGCGTGTCCAGAGGATCGAGGAACCCCGCGGGGTCATATTTCTGGACTTCCAGACCCGCATGCACCTGGAACGAATCCGGCGGGTCGCCGCCCGTGAGGCGCGTCGCCAGCACCGCCTTGGCGTTTGTCCCCGCGCCGCCGGCCACCGTCGCATTGACGATCTCTACGCCGGGGTAGAGTTTCTTGTACACGCTGAACATGCCCGACAGCCCCTCGGCCTCGCCTCCGGCGGTCCACCAACTGAAGATCTCCAGCTTGCCGCCCATCGCCGCGCCGGACCGGCTGACGGGCATCAGCGACAGAACAAGCAACAGGCTCAACACCGTGAGCCCTCGTATGTGCCGACCCATTCGTGTGCCTCCTTCGAGAAGTAGCCTCAGCCACTTCGAATTACTCCCGACACCTCCCATTACTACACGCGCCGCACTCCTACCTGCGATACAGGGGCGCCTCGCAGTAGGGCGCCATCACTGTTCGTCGAAACGATGGGCGAGGGGATAATCATCAAGCGAAAACGTGCGGATACGAAAATGCGACCGCGCGACCACGTGGCCGCGCGATCGCGTGAAGCCATCACGCCGTTGGCGCCGTCGGCGGAAACTACGACCCTGCGCGCGTGGGCCGAAGTGGACCTGGCCGCCATCGCCCGCAACATCCAGGCCGTCCGCCGCCTCTTGTCGCGGTCGTGCCGGCTCATGGCCGTGGTCAAGGCGGACGCGTACGGACACGGGGTCGTGCCCGTCTGCCGGGCGGCCCTGGCCGCCGACGCGGCCTGGCTGGGCGTCGCCACGCTGGGCGAGGGTGTCGCGCTCCGGCTGGGAGAGATCAGTGCGCCGATCCTGGTCCTGGGCGGCCTCACCGCAGGTGAAGTGGCCGATGCGACGGCCCACGGGCTGAGCATCAGTATCACGTCACAGGAGATGGCAGAGATCGTCCTCCGCCATGCCGGCGCTGTTCCTCCCGTCCACCTCAAGGTAGACACCGGCATGACCCGACTGGGCCTCTTTCCTGAGGATGTGCCGGTGCTGCTGGACCGCCTGACCGCCAAAGGCGTCCCGGTGGAAGGGTGCTATACCCAACTCGCATGTGCAGATGAACCTGACCATGTGATGACCCAGGAGCAGCTGGTGCGGTTTCGCCCCGCGCTGGAGGCGATACGCGCGCGAGTGCCGCGGGCCCTGATCCACGTTGCCAACAGCGCCGGCGCGCTGACCTCGCCCCACACGCACTTTGACATGGTCCGGGTCGGGCTGGCGATGTATGGATTGTACCCGTCGCCGCAGATGGCGTCGCTGGGATCCCTGCATCCCGCCATGCGTCTATACAGCCGCGTCGTGCGCACGGCGCGGGTGGGTCCCGGTACGGCCGTCAGCTACGGAGCCGCGTACCGCACGAAGACATCGACGACGATCGCCACCATTGCCTGCGGGTACGCGGACGGCTACCCGCGGCTGGCCGGCGAGCGGGGGGAAGTGCTGATCCGAGGTCGGCGCCATCGCATCGCGGGCCGGGTGTGCATGGACCACCTGATGGTGGATGTGGGTGATCACTCGGTCGAGGCGGGCGATGTCGCGCAGTTATTCGGAGATGCCATCAGCGCAGACGAAGTCGCGGCGTGGGCCCAAACCATCTCCTACGAAATTCTTTGCGGGGTTGGGCTGCGCGTGCCCCGCATTTACGTCCATAACGGCGTCTCCTAGGAGACAGCAGTTCTCGGTGAACCATGAAAGTCGCGTTCCAGGGCGAGCGAGGCGCGTACAGCGAGGAGGCCGTCACACACCTCTTTGGCGAGGCAGAAGCTCTTCCGCGCCCAACGTTGCGTGATGTCTTTGACACGGTCGCGGCGGGGCGCGCCGATCGTGCGGTGGTGCCCGCAGAAAACTCGCAGGCCGGCTCGATCAACGAGACGTACGACCTGTTGCTCGCTCATGCCCTGTTCATCACGGGCGAGCTCGACCTGCGCATCCGCCATTGTTTGATGGCGCTGCCCGGCCAAGAGCTCCGCGCCATCCGTCGGGCGTATTCGCACCCGCAGGCACTGGCGCAGTGCGAGGCCTTTCTCCGTCAGCATGGGGTGGAGCCGGTGCCGGCCTACGACACCGCCGGCAGCGCGAAGATGGTGGCCGAGCGGCACCTGCGCGGGGCAGCCGCAATCGCCAGCGTAGGCGCCGCGCATATCTACGGCTTGGCCGTCCTCGCCGAGGGGATCGAGACCAACCCCGCCAACTACACGAAGTTTCTCAGCCTGGCCCCAGAACCGGCCCCGCGGATCGTGGGGGCGAAAACGTCCATCGTCTTCACCACGCAGAACATCCCCGGCGCCCTCTATCTGGCCCTCGGCGCGTTTGCCACCCGCTCACTCAATCTCACAAAACTGGAGTCGCGACCGCGCCGGGAGGTTCCCTGGGAATACTTGTTTTATGTCGACTTTGAAGGCCACCAGGACGACCCCCCGGCTGCCGCGGCGCTGCTGGATCTTTCGCGCGTTACGGTCTTTCTGCGCATCCTGGGCTCGTATCCTAAGTCTCCGACCCCCCTCCCATGACACGTGGGTCCAGTACGGCCTCGGTCCTCCCGTTCGGAGACCGCGGACTGGTCGTCGAGTTCGCGGACGAACTCTCTCCAGAGATCAATGGGTGCGTCCGGGCGTTGAGTCGCCGGCTGCACGACGCGCCCGGCGTGATCGAGGTCGTGCCCACGTTGCGGTCCCTGCTGCTCATCATCGATCCATTGACAGCGGACCGTAACCGTCTGGCCGGCACCGCCCTACAGTTGCTCCAGAACCTTCTTCCTGATCAAGACGGCGCCGGCCGGCTGATCGAGCTACCGGTCGTCTACGGTGGAAACGCCGGCCCGGACCTCGCCGACGTCGCCAAGATGAGCGGTCTGACTACCCGCGAAGCCATCGAGCTTCATAGCCGCCGGGACTACCAGGTGCTGATGCTGGGATTTGCTCCCGGATTTCCGTATCTGGGTATTGTGGCGGCCCCGCTGCGCAGCCCGCGCCTGTCGACGCCGCGCACCCGCGTCCCGGCGGGATCGGTGGGGATTGCCGATGCGCTCACCGGCGTCTACCCGCTCTCCACCCCCGGCGGGTGGAGACTCATCGGCCGCACGCCGCGGGTCATCTACGATCCGCGCCAGCACGATCCCATTCTGCTCCGGCCAGGCGACCATGTTCGGTTCGTGCCGGTCACGTCGGCTGTGTTTCCCGAGATCCCGCTCGGATCGCCAGACCTGGTAGAACCTGCGGGGCGCCCGGCGATGGAAGTGCGCGATGCGGGTCTGTACACGACTGTGCAGGATCTGGGCCGGACGGGATCCCGCAGCCTGGGGCTGCCGTCGGCCGGCGCGATGGACCCCGCCGCCCTTCAGCTCGCGAATCTTCTGGTGGGAAATCGCCCAGATGCGGCCGCAGTAGAGTGCACGGCTCCTGGTCCGGTGCTGCGCGCCCTGGATGACGTGACGATTGCCGTGACGGGCGCCGACCTCTCTGCGTCGCTGGACGGCCGCGAGCTGCAGCCGTGGACCCCCATCGCGATGCGCACCGGCCAGACGCTCTCCTTCGGAGCGCCCCGCCGGGGGATGTGGGCATATGTGGGGATCGCTGGTGGGATCGCCGTCGCGGCTGTGCTCGGGAGCACCGCGACCTACGTGCCGGGCGGATTGGGTGGGGCGGGCGGCAGACGCCTGCGGGCAGGAGACGCGTTGGGGCGGGGAGAAGGACCGAGGCGCCTCGCGGCGTCGAGCTCGATTTCGCTCGAGATCCCCGTGGAGGAGGCAGCCGTTCGCGTCCTCCCCGGGCCGCAGGACGGGTGGTTTGATAGCGCATCCCGGGAGCGATTCTGGCAGGCGGCGTTTTCCATCAGCGTGCAGAGCGACCGCGCAGGCGTCCGCCTGAATGGGCCGGCCGTTCCGGCCCGGCGGGTCGAGATGTTGTCGGATGGGTTGCTTCCCGGGGCGGTGCAAGTACCGGAGGCCGGGCAGCCGATCGTGATCATGCCTGACGGGCCCACGACAGGCGGATACCCGAAACCCGGCGTCGTGGCCTCGGCTGACCTGCGGATCGTCGCGCAGGCCAGGCCCGGCACACGGATCCGGTTCGTGCCGGCGACCATCGAGCAGGCCGTTGACGCCCTGCGCGCTTGGGAGGAGACGCTGCGCGAACTGTACAGTGAATAGTGAAGGGTGAATAGTGACTAGTGACTAGTGAATAGTGAAGAGGAACGGCGGACTCAATGCAACGTAGCAGACCGTACGATGGCGAAGGGTCTCACGTGATGGTGCTGCCATTCACTAATCACTATTCACTATTCACGAAGTTTGGGGGTTAAAGTGCAGCTCGGAAATCTTCCCCGTATCAAGCTCGCTCATCTCCCCACGCCGCTGGAAGAGGCGCCAAGGCTCAGCGACTACCTTCACGGTCCACGCATCTGGATCAAGCGCGACGATCTGACCGGGTTGGCCCTCGGTGGCAACAAGGCTCGCAAGTTGGAGTTCCTGCTGGGGCAGGCCCGCCAGCAGGGGTGCGATGTGGTCATTACGGTGGGGGCGGTCCAATCCAACCACGCCCGCATGACCGCCGCGGCCGCGCGGCGGTTGGGCTTTGAGCCCATCGTGGTGCTCAACGGGGAGCCGCCCGATCAGGCGCAGGGGAACCTGCTCTTGGATCGCATTTTCGGTGCCGAGGTGCGCATCATCCAGACCGATGACGACTACATCGTGACGGGCGTCGTCGAAGACCTGGCGCGCCAGTTGCGCCGGGATGGACGTAAGCCCTTTGTCATCCCGCGCGGCGGCAGCAACGCCACCGGCGCGGCCGGCTATCTGGGGGCGTGGCTGGAACTGCTCTCCCAGGCCAATGCCAGCGGCGTCCGTGTGGACGCGGTGGTCCATGCCAGCACATCCGGAGGCACGCAGTCCGGCTTGTACACGGGGACGAAACTCACCGACAGCGGCGTTCAAGTGATTGGGATCAGCGCCGGCCCCCGGCGCGAGGTCGTGACGACCCGGGTGTTGGGTATCGTGGGTGAATTGGTCGAGCTCGTGGATCTACGGTGGCGGCCGCATCCAGACGATCTCATTGTCTACGACGACTATGTTGGGGAACGATATGGGGTACCGACCCCTGAATGCCTGGATGCGATCCGCATCGTCGCGCGGACCGAGGGGGTGCTGCTTGACCCCGTGTACACTGGGAAGGCGATGGCAGGCCTTATGGGGTTGATTGCGCAGGAGCGGTTCACACCCGACCAGAACGTCGTGTTCTGGCACACGGGCGGGCAGCCGGCTGTGTTCGCGCATGCCGGCGCCTTTCAGGAAGGGTAAGATTGTGCGCATCACGTTGAGGAGTGCAGGGATCGTGCTGGGCGTCGGCCTCGTACTGGCCTTGCTCGCCGGGTCGGTTGCGGGCCAGGGCGATTCCGCCCTCCTTCGGGCCTTCAGTCGCTTCTTAGGGACGCAGGACATTCAGTTCGATCTGGTGCCCGACCTCTACGACGGCGGCTACGCGCGGATCAGCATCTTTGCAAAGAATGCCAACCTCGGCGGCATGCTGGTGGATGAGGTCTGGTTCAAGCTGGTCGGGATCACCCTGGACGTCCGCGCGCTGGAGCAAGAACAGATCAAGATTCTCGATTACCGCGGCACGGCCTTTCACGGCCGGGTGAGCGTGCAGCGCCTGCAGGAGTTTTTCCTCGCCACCAACGCGTTCAAAGACATCCGGCTGTGGTCGGATGGAACGTCCCTCTATGGCCAGGGGACCGTGCCCTTCAATGGGTTGCCGATCAAGATCTGGTTGAAGGGCCGCTTTTCGGTCAAAGGAACCAAAGAGATCAACTTTCATGTCGATAACTTGCGGATCAACGGCTTCCCCCTGTTCTCCCCGATCATCCGTCTCATGGAAACGCAGATCAACCCCGTGATGAGCCAGAAGGACTGGCCGGTGAACTTTCCAATCCGGTCGCTGCAGATGACCACGGACGGATTTATCCTGTCATCGCAGGCGGACGCGCTTGCGCCGTGCACCATCTGCGCCTGGCTCGACGGCACGACGAGCAAGCCGTGAAGCGTTCTCGTCCCCGGATCGGCATCACGGCGACCACCGGGGGATCGACCTCGCCCAACAGCCGGCGCTACGCCGACGCAGTCGCCGCGGCCGGTGGGGAGCCGGTGTGGCTGGAGCCCGCAGACGTGCTCCGCGACCAAGATCCCGGCAGCGTGCTCGCCAGGGTGGACGCCCTGCTCCTCGGCGGTGGGGAAGATATCGATCCCCGGCATTACGGCGAAACGATCCTGCCTGACGCCGGCGTGAAGATCGACGCGCCGCGCGACACGGCGGAGTTGCTGATCGCCCGCGCCGCCCTCGCGGAGGAGATGCCGATTCTGGGGATTTGCCGCGGCATCCAGACCCTCAACGTCGCCGCCGGCGGCTCGCTGCATCAGGACCTGACGCTGCTGGGTTTGGCCCCGGACGCGCATGTGCAAGATAGGAGAACGCCGGCGTGGAAGCCCGCGCATCCGGTCGCCGTCGAGGGCGGCAGCCGGGTCGCCTCTCAACTGGGCGGTCCGGCGGAGGTGAACAGCTTTCACCATCAGGCGGTGAAGGACGTCGCACCGGGATTCGTGGTGACGGCGCGTGCGCCTGACGGAGTTATTGAAACCATCGAACATCCTGCACGTCCGTTTGTGATGGGGGTGCAGTGGCACCCCGAGCGCATGGTCGACCATCACCCCGGCCAGCGAAAGCTCTTCGAAGCCCTGGTCGCCGCCGCGCGTCACCGAAAGTAGCCCCGACCCCTCATGCTAAGATAGAGTCGCCATGCGCCGACTTGCCGACGTGCTAGAGGCGGTCTCCGGGACGACGAGCAAACTCCAGAAAATTGATCTGCTGGCGGCCTACCTGCAGTCTCTCAGCGACGACGAGTTGCAGATCGCCTGCACCTACCTGACCGGTGCGCCGTTTCCGGCCGGCGATGGGCGGGCACTCAACGTGGGCTGGTCGGCGATCGCCGATGCGTTACTGGACGTATCAGGCGCGTCCTGGGCCGATCTGGACAGCAGCTACCTGAAGCATGGCGACCTGGGGTCGGTGGCCGCCGAGCTGCTCACGCGGAAGGTGCGGGCACCGCTCTTTCCCACTCCGCTGACCCTTACCACGGTCAACGAGATCTTCTCCCGACTGGCGGCCTCTGCGGGCAAAGGATCGCGTCAGATCAAGCTCGAGGCGATGCGGTCGCTGTTTGAGAATGCCGATCCGCTCGAGGCGAAGTATCTCATCCGCATCATCACCTCAGACATGCGGGTCGGGCTGAAGGAGGGGCTCCTGGAGGAAGCCGTGGCGAAAGCGTTCGGCCGGTCCCTCGATGACGTGCGCCGCGCGAACATGCTGATCAGCGATATTGGTGCCGTCGCGGTCCTGGCGCGGCATGGCCGCCTCGGCGAAGCGAGGCTGCAGTTGTTCCGCCCCTTTCGGTTCATGCTGGCCGACACAATCTTTACGCCCGCGGAGGCGTTTGAGCCCGTCCGGGGCGACGGCGACGGAGGTGGCGCGCCGGAGCCGCTGCTGGTCGAGGACAAGTACGACGGCGTGCGCGCCCAGGCGCATTACGATGGCACGCGCCTGGCCATTTTCAGCCGCACGCTCGATGAGATCACCCCATCGTTTCCGGAGCTGCACGGCGATCTGCGCGCGCTGGCCGGCCGCTATATCATCGATGGTGAGATCGTGGCCTGGCGGGACGGCCGGGCCATCCCCTTCACGCAATTGCAGCAGCGATTACGCCGAAAAGACCCCAGCGAACTGATCGCTGTGGTTCCCGTCATGCTGTTCGCCTTCGACCTGCTGCACGTACGTCCCACTGGCGGATCGCCAGCGCAGGCTCCGCGCCCTGCGGCTGGGGGCGTCGGTGCAGCAGGCGAACTCAACGGTCGCCACCACGCCCCAGGACCTGGAGGTCCGCTTCCGTGAAGCCCGGGCCCGCGGGAACGAAGGACTGGTCATCAAGCGGCCCGAGAGCCGCTATCAGCCCGGCAAGCGGGGGAGGCAGTGGATGAAGTTGAAGGAAGAACTGGCCACGCTGGACGTCGTGGTGGTTGCCGCAGAGCGGGGGCATGGCAAGCGGGCCGGAGTGCTCAGCGATGTGACGTTCGCCGTGCGCAACGGCGAGACGCTGGCGCCCATCGGCAAGGCCTACAGCGGGTTGACGGATGCGGAGATCGCCTCGCTGACCGAGTGGTTTCGCGCGCACACGGTGGTGGATCGTGGTCGCGTGAAACTTGTGGAGCCCAAGATCGTCCTCGAGGTCGCGTTCGATGCCGTCACCCGCAGCCCGCGGCATCCCAGCGGTTATGCGCTGCGGTTTCCGCGGATCAAACGCATCCGTGACGACAAGACGCCCGACGAGATCAATACCCTGGAAGACGTTGCGCGCATCTACGAGTATCAGGGATCCAGTCGGGGAGGTAGCTCGCCCAAGTTGATTGCGAGCCGGGGAAGAGGTCAGATCACGCATGATCAGATTCAGTAACAACCCCTGGTGGAGAGGCGCGGCGGTCCTTGCCGCACTGGTGGTCGCCTGTGCCGCCCCGCTGCTGGCCCGAGACGCAGCCGCCGCAGCGAGCGAGGCGGCGACGGTGTTTCGCATTCGCGTCGAGGGCATCATTGCGCCCAGTAGCGCTCGCTTCATCCAGCGCGCGATCCGCGAGGCCGAGGAGTCGAACGCCGCCGCGTTGCTGATCGAGCTGGACACCCCCGGGGGGCTGCTCAAGTCCATGGATGACATTACGAAGGCCATGCTCAATGCCCGGGTGCCGGTCATCGTCTACATCAGCCCCAAGGGGGCGCGAGCGGCGTCGGCAGGCGTCTTTGTCACCTACGCGGCCCACGTTGCGGCGATGGCGCCGGCGACGCACCTGGGCGCGGCCCATCCTGTGTCCGTGGGCCAGGGCGGCCAGCAGGACCAGACGATGATGGAGAAGGTCACGAACGACGCCGTGGCCAACATTCGGGCCATCGCGCGCCGGCGCAGCCGGAATGCGGACTGGGCCGAGAAGGCGGTGCGCGAGAGCGTGTCCATCGACGAAGAAGAGGCGGTGAGGCTGAACGTCGTCGATCTCGTGGCGGTGGACGTGCCGGATCTGCTCAGAAAAATTGACGGCCGTGAAGTAGAGACCGAAACCGGTCTGGTGCGCCTGGCGACCGGCCACGCGGTCCTGCGCATCATCGCGATGGATCCCAGCGAGCGCCTGCTCGACCTGCTCAGTGACCCCAACGTCGGGCTGATCTTGATGACCATCGCCATCTACGGGATTATCTTCGAGCTCGGCAATCCCGGTGCCATCCTGCCCGGGGTGGTCGGCGCGATGGCGTTAATCCTGGCGCTGGCCTCGTTTGCCATCCTGCAGGTCAACGTGGCGGGGCTGGCCCTGATCGCCTTGTCGGTCCTGTTTTTCATCGCTGATCTCAAGGTGCCGGGGCATGGGGTGCTCACCATCGGCGGCATCCTGGCGTTTTTCTTTGGCGCGTTGCTGTTGACCGAACGGCAATCGCCCTTCCTGCAGGTGTCGCTGAAGCTGGCCGTGTTTACGGCCCTGCTCACAGGCGCGTTCTTCCTGTTCGCGGTGGGCGCCGGCGTGCGCGCCCAGCGCGCGAAGGTCCGCAGCGGCCGGGAGGGTTTGGTGGGCGCAAGCGGCGTGGTCCGGACTGACCTGAATCCTGAGGGGATAGTCTACGCGCAGGGCGAGATGTGGACGGCTGAGGCAGAAGATAAGGCGACGATCCGGCAGGGCGATCGCGTCACAGTCGTCGGCGTGGAGGGTCTGCGCCTTCGTGTCCGCCCCTTGTCGCGCTGACGCGCGATCGGGCAGTCGCGCGGTCGCGGCCCCCTCTCTGGAGTGGCTGGTTTGCCGAACCCCGAACCTCGAACCCCGGGTCGCGAATCGGTCTCGGGCCCCGCATCGGAACTACGCCTGCACACGGCGACCCCTGAGCAAACCGAGGCCCTGGGCCGCCGCCTGGGCGGCCTGCTGCGGGCCGGAGATGTGATCGCGCTGTCGGGGGACCTCGGCGCCGGGAAGACCGTTCTGGCCCGCGGGATTGCGGCGGGGGCCGGCGCAGCCGGTCATGTCGCCAGCCCCACGTTCACCTTTCTCCGCGAATATCACGGCGCAGTGACCGTCTATCACGTCGACCTGTTCCGGCTCGACCGTCCCCAGCAACTCGAGGACCTCGGGCTCGATGAGGTTCTGGACGGCAACGGGATCGTCGTGCTGGAGTGGGCGGAAAAAGCCCGACCGCTGCTCCCCCCGGAACATCTATGGATCACCATCCGGTTTATGAACGGTGAGGACACGCGCCAGCTGGTCTTTTCGCCGAAGGGAGCGCGCTACGCCGACGTCGTGGCGAGACTACGAAGCCGTGAATCGTGAATAGGGAGACGGGAGGCTGAACGGGGATGCAGGGTGTCCGAATCGCGAAGCACGATTCACGAATCACGAATTGATGCGCATTCTTGCCATCGAGACCGCGACGAGCCTGGGCAGCGTCGCGCTGTTGCAGGACGGCGATCCCGTCGCGGTGATCAGCGAGTTCGTCCCCCAGCGGCACCTGGAGTGGCTGGCCCCGGCGCTCCGGCAGCTGCTCGGGACCACCGGATGGACAGTGGCCCAGGTGGACGCCGTGGCGGTCTCAATGGGTCCCGGATCCTTTACGAGTTTGCGCATCGGTATTGCCACAGCGATCACGTGGGCCCGGGCGAAGGGGATTCCCGCGGCCGGCGTCCCGACGCTTGACGCCGTCGCCCTCGGCACCCACGCGGCCGGCCTGGTGTGTGCGATGCTGGACGTGCGCCGCGGGGAGGTGGCGGGTGCGCTCTATACGCGCGACGGTTCGATCCACAGGATCCTGGACGACATCGTCGGACCGGTCGCGCACGTCGTGGAGCGGCTTCCGGCAGGGCCACTGACGTTCAGCGGGGACGCGCTGGCGAGGTATGCGGTCTCCGACGGCGGTCTCGGTGGGGCGCCTAGGATGGGACCGGCTGGCCCGCGGCGAACAGGATGATCTGTACCGGCTCTGGCCCATATACGTGCGGGCGCCGGTAGACCAGGCGTAGCCGATGAAGCAGATTACACGGGTGTCATTGGAAGCGATGCGGTTGGAAGACGTTCCCCGCGTGGTGGAGATCGAGCGGGAGTCGTTCCGCACGCCGTGGCCACGGGACGCCTATACGCACGAACTCACCGAGAACCGGCTGGCGGCATACATCGTAGCCCGGGCGGACGCGGAGATCGTGGGCTATGCCGGGATGTGGGTGATCCTCGATGAAGCGCACATCACCACGATCGCGGTGGACCCGGCATTCCGCGGGCAGCACGTCGGTGAACGGCTGTTGGTGGGGTTGATCGACGCCGCCCTCGGACGCGGCGCACGCTGGATGACTCTGGAAGTGCGCCAGTCGAACGCCACGGCGCAGACGCTGTACAAGAAATACGGCTTCCGAGAGATCGGCGTCCGCAAAGGGTACTACAGCGACAACCGCGAGGACGCGATTGTGATGTGGAGTGGAAATTTGCAGGAACGGGACTATCAGCACAGACTCGCCAAGTTGCGCGCCGAGCTCGACGAAAATAGTGAATAGTGAATGGTGAATAGTGAATAGTTGGCCCGGTAGCAGAGGTTCGATACTCGCACGGGTTCCTTATGGGTATTTCACTATTCACTATTCACGATTCACTATTCACTAAAGCATGCGCATTCTCGGCATCGAAACCTCGTGCGATGAGACCGCGGCCGCCGTGGTGAGGGATGGCCGGATCATCGAGAGCAACGTCGTCGCCTCTCAGGCCGACCTCCATCGCCGGTTTGGCGGCGTGGTGCCAGAACTCGCGTCCCGTAAACACATCGAGCGCCTGCTCCCCGTGATCGACGAAGCCCTGGAGCAGGCCGGTGTTGCGCTCCGCGACCTTGACGCCGTCGCGGTTACGTACGGCCCGGGGTTGGTTGGCGCGCTGGCCGTGGGGGTGGCCGCTGCGAAGTCCCTCGCCCTGAGCCTCGATCTGCCGCTTGTTGGGGTGAACCACCTGGAAGGGCATATCTACGCGGCGTTCCTCACCGACCCGGACCTGCCGTTTCCAGTCCTGGCCCTTATCGTGTCCGGAGCTCATACCGATCTCGTCGGTATGCCCGACCACGGACAGTACCACGTTCTTGGCAGGACCCGGGACGACGCCGCCGGCGAGGCGTTTGACAAGATCGCTCGCGCCATGGGTCTGGGGTACCCCGGCGGGCCCGAGATCGATCGGCTCGCCCGCATGGGAGATCCCCGCGCCGTCCCGCTGCCGGCGCCGATGGCCTTTCGACGCAGCTCGGGCCGGGCTGACGACTCCCTGGAGTTCTCCTTCAGCGGGATCAAAACGGCGGCGCTGCGAACGCTGCACGCCGCGGCGGCGGGTGACGGTCAGTTCAAGGCCAATCTT
>VBAP01000115.1 GCA_005882335.1 Candidatus Segetimicrobium genomatis | reverse complement strand
TGGGTGCCGATCGATCCCGCGAAGGAACCCGGGCAAGGTATTTCCATCATCTCTGACGACCGGAAGCGGCTTCACGAACGCGTCTTCCGGCTCACCCAGACCCCGGTGCTGGACCAGAATCCGCCGTCCCGGACGATGCGGTTGGTGTCGAATGTGGAGGTTGAGGCAGACGGGGCCGGCCAGGCACGGCTGCGCTGCCGTCAGTTGATCACTGAAGTGCGGCCAGGCGGGCTCGGGCAGGCGGGATTGAACGTGGTGCGGCTGTTCCCGGCGTCCTGCGAGTACCGGCTGCGCCGCGACGGGGCGAGATGGAAGATCGTGCAGAAGAAGGTCGTGCTGCTCGACTCCGACCAACCACACTACAATCTCTCGTTCATCCCGTAGCCACGTCATGCCACAGCCTCAGTTCACCGACATGCCGCTGGGGCATCTCGGCAACATCGAGGTCAGCAAGTACCAAACGGCGACCGGGTCGCGTCTGCGTCTGCGCCGTCATACGCCGCGGCCGGCTGAAGTGTACCTCGATCCCCTCGAACTGGAGGGCCTCACCCGGGTCCGGTACAAGCCGATCGCGCTGCTTCCGCCGCGGTCCGAGCAGACGGACGAAGCCACCCCGCGGACAGACGGGACAATGGAGCCGCTGCAAAACGAGTTTGCCCTGGTGAGCGTGGGCGTGGCGCACGTGGGGTCGGAAGAAGCTCTGTTGATTCGGGATATGAACGCGGGTCAAGCTGTGCTGTTGCGCGCGCACGAACTGGACGCTCTCCTTCGCGCCCGGCACCGCGACTTCGCTCCGCTGGTGGACACGAGCGACCTGGTCGCCATCCCTGAAGCCGACATTGATCAAGCATAGTGCACCCCGTTCGTCATTGCGAGGGGCGAAGCCCCGTGGCAATCTCTTGCTTCTGTCATCGCGAGGCCCGAAGGGCCGTGGCGATCCCCAGCCAGAGATTGCTTCGCCCCTTAGGGCTCGCAATGACAGGGAGGCGGGGCTCGCAATGACAGGGAGGCGGGGCTCGCGATGACAGACGCGTAAAGGACGATCTATAGCCTATGGACGGATCTCTCGCCAAAACAACCGGTGTGCGGACGGTGACGGCCGCCGTGGCCGTGGCGCCATTGCGCACGGAGCTGCGGCGGTTGCCGGTGCCGGCGGTAGGTCCCGACGACGGTCTGCTGGCCGTGGACGCGTGCGGCCTCTGCGGGACCGATTGGGATTTCTACACCCGCCAGCGCGGCGCGCACCTCGGTCCCTTGATCCTCGGCCACGAAATCGTGGGCCGGGTTGCGGCGCTGGGCGAGGACGCGGCAAAGCGGTGGAACATCACATCCGGCGATCGCATCGCCGTCGAGGAGTTTCTCCCATGCGGCCAGTGCGAGTTCTGTAGATCCGGCAGGCCGGCGCTGTGTGAAGCGACCGACTCCCGGTCGGAGGGGCCCTTCCTGCGCTACGGCGCGACGTCAATCGATATCCCTCCCGGCCTGTGGGGCGGGTTCAGCGAGATCCTCTACCTTCACCCACACGCGCTCGTCCATCGCATCCCCGATGATCTCTCTTCTGACCTCGCCACGCTGTTCGTACCGGTCAGCAACGGCGTGCGCTGGGTGCTCAAAGAAGGACGGCTGCCCCGCGGAGGGACGGCGGTCATCATTGGTCCGGGTGCGCACGGGTTGGGCTGCGTGGTGGCCGCGGTGGAGGGCGGTGCGAGACACGTCATCGCGGTCAGCCGCTCCTCGGCGGCCCGCCTGGAGGCGGCCCGCGCGCTGGGGGCGATCCCCATCGCGGCGGATCGCACCGACGTCGTGGCTAAAGTGCGTGAGATCACCAACGGGGAGATGGCCGACCTTATCGTGGACCTTGCCCCGGGTGCGCCTGAAACCGTGGAGACCGCGCTGGCGCTGGCCCGCAAGGGCGCGGTGATCATCCTGGCGGCATCGAAGCACGGCAAACCGGTTACCGAGTCGTTCAACGACATCGTTATCCGAAAAGAGCTGACGGTCAAAGGAGTCCGCGGACGCGACTACCAGTCCGTGGAGGAAGCGCTGCGGATCATCGCCTCGCGCCGCTATCCGCTGGAGCGCATCCGCACCCACGAGTTTCCACTCGGCCAGGCTGATCAGGCGCTCCGCGTGCTGGGAGAGCGCGCCGATCCGTCCGCGATCCACATCACAGTCGTCCCCTGAGCCGGAGGGGGCCGCGCCGGCCTACGCGAAAGACGCCTCGATATGGACAACAGCACCGATGTGTCATTGCGAGGTCCGCAAGGGCCGAAGCAATCCCCTCCGGTACAGGAGACTTGAAAGCGAGTTTCCCGCTTCTACGACAGCGCGTGCTCCGGGCCGATCCAGCCAACGCCGGGATGTGGGCGATCGGCGCGGGACACGCCATGACCCACGCCTACACTGCCGCGCTGTACCTGCTGCTGCCCTTCATGGCCAAGGACCTGGGTCTGACGTACAGCCAGATCGGCTTCCTGCTCGCCGTGCGGCAGTTCATGAGCACGGTCGTGAACCTGCCAGCCGGCATCATCGTCGACACGCTGGGCCGCCGCAACATGTTCATGGCGGTGTCGCTGCTGGGCATGGCCGTGCCGTATCTTGCGATCAGCGCCACGTCTTCGTTTTGGACCCTGGCGGTCTGCATGGCTTTGCTGGGGGTCGCGTCATTCCTCTGGCATCCGGCCGCCATCACGTCCATCTCTGAAATGTATCCGGCCAGCCGCGGATACGGTCTGGCCATTCATGAGCTCGGCGCCAACCTGGGCGACACGCTCACACCGCTGCTGACCGGGGTGCTGCTGGGGTACCTCACCTGGCGGCAGATCATGTCCGCCACCGTAGCCATCGGCGTCGTCCTCGGAGTGATCGCCCTCCAGATGGTCATACGCGTGCGCCGCCGCGTCGGGCCCCCTGTGAAAACGCCGGCTCCAGCGGGGTATCTGGCGGGACTCCGGACACTGCTGCGAAACACGAACCTGATGATTTTGGCGCTGGTCTCGGGAATCCGCTCGTTCACGCAGCAGGGACTGCAGAGCTTCCTGCCCCTGTACCTGGTTAACGACTTGAAGATCTCTGCTGCTATGGTTGGATTCTACATTGCCGTGGTTCAGGTCTCCGGGATGGTGGCCACTCCGATTGCCGGCACTCTGTCGGATCGCATCGGTCCCAAGCGTGTGGCCACTGCCGGGATGCTCACGACCAGCCTCGCGGTGGCGGCGTTTGCAGCACTCGACCTGGGCTCTGCGTTTGTAGGCGCGCTGGCGCTCGTGGGGTTCTTCATATACTCGATGCGTCCCGCGATCTTCCGCTGGGCAATCGGGGTCGTACCCCGCCAATATGAGGGAACGACGGTGGGCACGCTTTTCACCACGCAGGCGCTGTTCTCGACGTTGATGCCGCTGATCGGCGGGGTCATGGCCGATCGCGTGGGGTTGATCGCGGTCTTCTACCTCATTGCCGCATCGCTGGTGGTCGGAAACCTCGCCATGCTGGCCGTACCTGACCTGCGGCGCCCGACCCCCGCAGGAGAGATCGCCAAAGGATAAACGCTCCATCGTAGGTGGCGGCGCGGATCAGAAGACTGTTTTCGTCTCAAAGGCAGAAGGAAACCCGCTCCCTTTCAAGGATAGCCTAGGAAACGCCCACTTCCCCGTTGACCATGGATCGACCCCAAACCCGCTACGCGAGAAGCGACGATGTGAACATCGCCTACCAGGTGGTGGGCGATGGCCCCAGGGACCTCGTCTTCGTGATGGGGTGGGTCTCCCATCTCGATTACTTCTGGGAAGAGCCGTCATTTGCGCGTTTCCTGAATCGATTGGCCTCATTCTCCCGGCTGATCTTGTTTGACAAACGAGGAACAGGTTTGTCCGACCGCGTCTCGATTCGCGACCTGCCGACGCTGGAACAGCGGATGGACGACGTCCGCGCCGTGATGGACGCGGTCGGTTCGCAGCAGGCTGCGCTTCTTGGAGTCTCCGAAGGTGGACCGCTGTGCGCGCTGTTTGCCGCCACCTATCCCGAGCGCACGACCGCGGTAGTCATGTATGGTGGCTACGCGAGACGCTCGTGGGATGTAGACCACCCCTGGGCGCCCACTCCCGCACAACGTGAGAGATTCCTGGAGCGGATCCGTCAGGAATGGGGTACGGCGCTTGACCTCGAGGACCGGGCCCCGACCATCGCCGGAGACCAGCGTTTTCGGTCGTGGTGGGCGACATACCTCTCACGCAGCGCCAGTCCTGGGGCCGCCGTGGCGCTGACCCGGATGAACGCGGATATCGATATCCGGCACATCCTGGGCACGATCCGGGTCCCCACCCTCATCCTTCACCGCTCGGGTGACCGCACCCTCAGCGTTGAAGGTGCCCGGTACATGGCCGAGCGCATTCCTGGTGCCAGGTATGTTGAGCTGCGAGGCGACGATCACCTCCCCTGGGTGGGCGATCAGGATGGCATCCTCGATCAAATCGAGGAATTCCTCACCGGCGTCCGGCGCGGTCCAGAGCCGGACCGCGTTCTGGCGACCGTGATGTTTACAGACGTCGTCGGTTCAACGGAGCGGGCCGCGCGGCTCGGCGACAGGCGGTGGCGAGATTTGCTCGAGTTGTATCACGCTGCGGCCCGGAAGGAAACCGAGCGGTTCCGGGGGCGGGTGGTAGACACGGCGGGCGATGGAGTCCTGGCGACGTTTGATGGCCCGGCCCGGGCCGTGCGGTGCGCCGCCGCCGTGACGCAGGCCGTGCGAGCGCTGGGAATGGAACTGAGAACCGGACTGCACACGGGGGAAGTGGAAATGACAGATGATCGCATCGGCGGGATCGCGGTGCACATCGGCGCGCGGATCGCCGCACTCGCGAAGGCAAACGAGATCCTCGTGTCGAGCACGGTGAAAGATCTCGTCGCCGGATCCGGTTTGGAGTTTGAGGAACGCGGCTCTCATACGTTGAAGGGGGTGCCCGGCGAGTGGCGGCTGTGCGTGGTGTCAAAAGTGTAGGCGTCGCTACGGATGAATCCTGATGAATGAGTTCCATCGTGTTGGCGTAATCGGCCTGGGCCGAATGGGTCTGCCCATGGCGCGCCATCTTCAGCATGCCGGTTTTGAGGTCGCGGGATTTGACCTCGATCCGGCACGCGGAGCAGCACTGGCGGAAGGCGGTGGGGTCGCGGCGGCATCGGCCAAGGAAGTGGCAGCGTACAGCCAGGCCGTACTCGTGATGGTCGCCGACGACGCGCAGGTCAAAGCGGTCACACTGGAACCCGTGGGGGTCCTAAGCGGCCTGCAATCCGGCGGAGTGGTCATCATCGCCAGCACCGTAAAACCTTCCACCTGCCGTGAGGTCGCCGCAGCGGCTGCCCCGCGCGGAGTCGGCGTGCTCGACGCGCCGGTCGCCAAAGGGCAACGTGCCGCCGAAACCGGCACCCTGACCGTGTTCGTGGGCGGTGAGGCGGCGCTCTTCCAGCAGTGTCAACCCATCCTGCGGGCGTTTGGCACAGAGATCATTCATATCGACACACAGGTGGGCGCGGGGCAGGTCGCCAAACTGGCCAACAACCTCATCCTCTGGGCCACAGTGGCGGGCGTCCACGAAGCCTTGGCGCTGGCGGAGCGGCTGGGCGTCTCGCCCGCGCGTCTGCGCGCGGCGCTGAGGCACGGCAGCGCCGACAGTTACGCGCTGCGGGAACTGCACCTCATCAACCTGACCTGGCCCGACAAAGATCTCGCACAGGCGGTGGAGATCGCAACTGAAGCAGGCACCGAGGCGCCGCTGGCGAACTGCCTCCGCACCCTGATGAGGACACTAACACGTGAAGAACTGCGCCGGCTGAGCGGCGCCGCGCCCGGAGTGAAGCCCGACTCCGAGGGGAGGCAGCGATGAGCAACGGTCACGACGTCCAGGCGGTCTCCAGGGCGGCGGTCGCGACCGGCCGCCCGCGGTCCGAGTACGGCTCGGATGTCATCGTCGATCTGATGAAAGCGTACGAGATCGAATATGCTGCGCTCAATCCCGGGGCCACATTTCGCGGCCTGCACGATTCCATCGTCAACTACGGCGGCAACACGATGCCGCAGATCATCCTCTGCAACCACGAGGAGATCGCCGTCGCCGTGGCTCAGGGGTACGGCAAGGCCACCGGCCGCCCAATGGCCGCCATCGTGCACAACATCGTTGGCCTGCTCCATGCCGCGATGGCGATCTACACGGCCTGGCTCGACCGGGCCCCCGTGCTCGTGATGGGCGGCACCGGCCCCATGGCCGTGGAGACGCGCCGGCCGTGGATCGACTGGATCCACACCGCGCTGGTGCAGGGCAACGCGATCCGCGATTATGTAAAATGGGATGACCAACCGGCGAGCCTGCAGGGGATTGTGGAATCGTTCATCCGCGGCTACCGCATCGCGACGACCGAGCCGCAGGGCCCGATCTATCTGTGCTGGGATGCCGCGCTGCAGGAACAGCGGCTCGAATCCCCTGTCGCGATTCCGGACGTCAAGCGTTACGCGCCGCCCAGCCTGGCGCAGGCCGACCCGTCGGCGCTCGAGACCGCCGCGCGCTGGCTAATTGAGGCGGAGAATCCCGTCATCCTGGCCGACTACGTTGGGCGCAATCCTGCCGCGGTCCCCTCCCTGGTCCGCCTGGCGGAGAATCTGGCCATCCCGGTCGTCGACCTGGGCAGCCGCCTCAATTTTCCCAACACGCATCCGCTGGACTTGACCGGGGCGGAAGCAGATCTGCTCCCCAACGCCGACGTGGTGTTGGCCCTGGATGTCTTCGACATCGAAAAGGCAATCTCGACCGTGGACCGGACGGCCCGTATCCCCCGCTCGCAGCTCAAGTCCGGTACCAGGCTGATTCACATTTCGTTCAACGACTTCATGGTCCGCAGTTGGGCGCAGGAACAGGGAAGGCTGCAGCCCATCGACCTCCCGATCGCCGCTGATACATCGCTGGCGATTCCGGCCCTCGCCGATCTTTGCGGCAAGGCTGTAGAACGCGATGGCGCGTTCCGCACGCGGGCCGATCGCCGGCGGAAGGCGCTGGAGCAGACGCACCGCGCGCTGCGAGACAAGTGGCGGGCGGCAGCGGAGCGTGCGGGCAACGAGCGACCGATCTCGCTGGCGAGGCTGGCGACCGATCTATGGGATGTCATCAAGGATGAGGACTGGGTGCTGGTCAACCGGAACCTGCGCGGCTGGACCCGCCGGCTGTGGGACTGGACAACCACGACGCCGTATGTCGGCGCGCACATGGGCGGCGGCGTGGGCTATGGGATCGGCCACTCCGTCGGCGCCGCGCTCGCCTTGGGCAAGACGCGGCTGTGTGTCGACATCCAGCCCGACGGCGACCTGCTGTATACGCCGAGCGCCCTGTGGACCGCGGCCCACCACCGGATTCCCCTGCTGATCGTGATGCACAACAACCGGTCGTACTTCAACGACGAAGAACACCAGATCCTCATGGCCAAAGCCCGGGGGCGCCCAGTCGAAAACGCCCACATCGGCCAGCGCATGGACAACCCCGCCGTGGACTTCGCAGCCATGGCCAAGTCGTTCGGGATCGAGGCGTGGGGGCCGATCGAGGAACCGGGTGAGATCCGCCCCGCGCTGGAGCGGGCAGCCCGATACGTTCTGAAGGAACGCAAAGCCGCTCTTGTCGATGTGTTCACGCAGTTTCGGTGAAGCCAACCTTCTTCGCAACGCCGTCTGAGTTTCGGACATGGAAAAGCATCATGAGAAGGCCAAAGAACTGTGGGTGGGATTCTACAAGAAGAGTTCCGCCAAGCTCAGCATCAAGTTGCCGCCGAGGTGAACGGTCACCCCGACGTTCAGATTCTCTCTAGATCGCGGACTGTACGCTCATTCACTACGTTCCCGGTGTTGAGCGTCGTCCTCGGCTCGATGAGTACGACATGCACCTCATCCGTCAACGCCTTGGGGCAGTGTTCGACACCGCGGGGCACGATGATGAACTCCCCCGGTCCGAGATCGCAGTTACTATCGCGTAACTGCATCCGCAGCCTGCCCTCGACTACGAAGAATAGCTCGTCTTCCCCCGCATGGTGGTGCCAGACGAACTCTCCTTGTAACTTCACCACTTTCACGTAAGTGTCGTTTAGTTCACCCACGATTTTCGGCGACCAGTACTCCTGAACGCGACGCATCTTGTCCTTCAGGTTTACGATTTCCATAGTTGCCCTCCGCATGGGTAGAAGTGGTCGGGTATCTATTCTCGACTAAACCCAGGCTTTCCGGACACGTTCCACGGTCGATGGAAAGTAGCGGGACCTCCCGGATGGCCATCACAGTCCCCCACCCCGCCATGTCAAACGCAGACCTTGCTCAGGTGGGTTGGCCCAGAACGCGCCCTTGATCCCGTGCCCGACGCAATAATCTTCATCGGTGCCTTGGCACCGCTGAAATGTAGAAAAGACTCATCTGCGCTATGCCAAAATGACTCAAGCGGGGAAGCAAGCCAAAGGTTCATCGGTGCCTGGCACCGATGAAGATCGGCCGCTTGGGGCTGATCCGAGTCCGGGGTGAGAATCGCAACGGCCCGGGAGAACTCTCCCGGGCCGTTTCAGTACCGGACCGATAACTAGGCCGGGTGCCGTTCGCCAGCCCGTCTTATCCGCGCCCTATGAATCACGTCGTGCGCCGGCTTCTCACGACGTTTTCGATGGTGACTGCGCCGGCTCCCAGCAACGCCACAGCAACAGCCATACAGAAGAGCAGAAAGTCGAATTCCCATCCGGTGCCCCGTGCTGAGACAAATCTGACGTGTCCTGCTATCTTGAGAAGCCATACTACGAAGACTCTCTCCACCGCCGCCGCCCATCCTACGTATGTGGTCTGGATCCCGGCTACCATCGCGATGCCCCCGACGAGTTCTACGACGGCCATAATCCAGGCGGAAAATAGCGGCGCCGGAAAGTGATGAACGCGCAGGTAGCGGGCGAAGGCCACAGGCCCGGCGCCGGCGAACTTCGGGTACCCGTGCACGATAAGCGTGATCCCTAAGCCGAAACGCAGAATCAACAGAGCCCAGTCCCGTGGTGTGTATGACTGCATCATCCGCATGTTCTCACCTCTCGGATTAGACATGCCCAAGTTACCTGGGACCTATTCTGGGACATAGCGGGACCAAGTACCGCCATTCGATTCGCGCTGCGTCAATGAAATACGAGACTCTTCACAACCACCGGCACGACGTCCTGAGCGGGGAGTTTGCGGCCGACGTCAATGTAATCGAACTCACGCAGCTGCACCTGGTCGATGCACACCAGGCTGCCGTCCACGTTGAACTCCTGCTGCAGCAGCGCGCCGATCAGTCCGGCGACGTCGGCGTCGACTATGAGCAGGAGCGGCCGCCCATCCCGCGCGCCGGGCAGCGCGTCAACGATCCCCGCGCACAGCGCCCGAAGCGAGTGGTAGTCGGCGCCGTGGCGCCACTGCACGGCAAGGGCGAAGCGGGTGTCGCCATCATCCCCCAGGTCGAGGCGCACCAGCGCCTGACGCACAGCGCTGGCGACGTGTTCGGCCGATGGCTCGCTGACATTCCCAATGGCGGCTACCGGCACGTTGCGCAGCGGCAGATGGTCGGGGTGGGAGAGGTAGATCGTGTCGCCGCTCAACTGCACGGTGTACTGTGAGGCGCCGATACAGGTGGCGCGGATGGCCTCACGAGGTTCCAATAGTTGAAGGCCTACACCCTCGGCGCCACGCCGGACTGCCGCAGCCAGACGTGGACCAAGGTCCCCGAACTCTTGTTTTTCGCGTCCGTAGATATACTCGGCCACCCCGCCGGAGAACACGATCCGGCTGAACGGCCCTCGGGACCGAAGAACCGGCGTAATCCACAATCCCGCCTCGCCCTCGTGCAACGTGCCGGCAATGATATCGAGGATAATCCTGCCCATGGCGTTGGCCAGGCCATCGAGCAGACTACCGGTGATACGCGCACCGATTTCGGGAACGCCGACTCCGGCGGACTGCGCCAGACGGCGGCCGGCGTCTTCCAGCCGGACCACGCGCGAATCTTTGTCCCAGGCCAGCAGCCTGGCCCCGAGATGCACGGCCGCGGTCTCGTGGACCTCGCCGCGCCGGCAAATCGCGAATTTCGTAGTCCCTCCGCCGATGTCCACGCTGAGGATGGGATCTTCGATCCCGAGGGAGAGTTCGACGGCGCCGGAGCCATGCGCGGCCAGGAGGCTTTCGAGATTCGGCCCGGCCGTCGCGCAGACGAACTTCCCGCCTTCTTGACTGAACAACTCAGCAACCGCCCGCGCATTCTCGCGTAGGGCGGCCTCACCGGTCGCGATGACGGCGCCGCCGTCCACATCATCGGGCGTGCGCCCCGACGCCCCGTACGCCTCGGCGATGAACCGGCCCAAGGCCGGCGCGTCGATCTGACCGGACGGTGCGAACGGGGTGAAAATCACCGGAGAGCGAGAGAGGATCTTTCGCTCAGTGACGACGTAGCGGCTCGACAGACGCTTCCCCTGGCGTTCCAGCACAAGTCCGGAAAAGATGAGGTGCGACGTGGACGAGCCGATGTCGATGCCTACGCTGGTGAGCTCGATGCGCTCGCCGGTGTAGGCGAAGGTGCCGTTTTCTTCGCTCCGCTCCTTGCGATCACAGCCGGCGCAAACTCATCCATCCGGACCTGGACCCCATTTGCCTTGCAGCGCTCGGCGAAGAGGCGGTGAACCCGCGGATCCTGGTCCGCGTACTCGATCTGGTTCCCGCCTTCTTTCGTGCTCTTGTCAATGCCCTGGTGGTCGAAGTACCGCGTCACCTTCCACTTCGTGCTGCCCCAGCGGATGGCCAGGTATCGGGCGGGCGTCGGCCCCGTGTTGAAGTGCTGGTGCCACCACGTCCCAGGCGGCACAAACATCGTTCCCGGCTTCCAGGGAACCTCGTCAAATGTCTTATGCTGATCCGTCCACATCAGCGAGTAGCCCTGACCCTCCAGGATGACGACATGCGCGCCGGGACCGTGACGGTGGGCCTTCTTGTATGTGCCGACCTTGAACTCGGAGACATGGGCGACCAAGACGTTGTCGGCCAGCTCGAACTTGACGTGCTTGCCCCCGCCCCCGCGCTCGGCCCAGTCATGCAGGTGGAGATGGTAGAGATCGGCGACAAAATTGGTCTCCCAAATTTTCTGGCTGCTGTCGGGGCGCGCGTACAGTGTGCCCGGCTTGTTGAAGTAGTCGTCCTCACCGTTGAAGCGATCGGTAAAGTCGAAAGGACAGTTAAAGAGGAACTCCTCGTTGCGGAGCATGTTCATCAGCAGCGGCGCGGTCGTCACCGCCAGCAATCGGGCCGGCTCCTGCCCCGACCCGTTGTGCAGCCGGTGGAAGGTGTTCAGCGGAATTGCAAAGAGGCTTCCTGTCTGCCATTCAAATGAGCGACGGGCGCCTTCGCGGTTCCAGATCTGTGTCGAACCGCGGCCGCCGATGACGAAGAACACTTCCTCGAACACGTGCTGCTCCGCGGCCGTGGAGGAGCCGGAGGGAATTTCCAGCACATACGCGCCGTCGGTGTCCTCCGCCCCGGTCAACTGAATATAGGCGCCCCTGGCATCCATCCGCGGCCACGGTTTGACCTCCACGCGCTTGAGGTCCCCGACGGCCAGCCCGCTGAGCAGGGGGAGCTGCTCGCGTTCCAAGAAGCGGCGGTAGGCCATGCGGCCCCACTCTTCAGGTAGAGGAACGGCCGGCTTCTCCATCCGCTCTCACCCCTTCACTCATAAGAGTATACGTCCCCCTGCGGGAGGCGGCACTCCTGCCTTTGGCGGCGAGAGGGAGCCCCAGGCGGCAGCCGCCGCTTCGTCCACGTCCGTACCGAGAGGAAGACGGTAACGACAATCGTACAATACTGATACATTCACCTGCGATCCTACAGTACCGTCCTTACGTGAACCCGCTGGGGGGTGGGGAAAAGTGAGGGTTATGAGAGCATTTGTCGTCGTCGTTGCGCTGTGTCTGGTCGCGTCGCCATTCTTCACAGGGCCGGTTCGCGGGCAACAGCCGCTGTTCGCCGGCAAGACGGTCACCATCATTGTTGGCTACAACCCAGGGGGCGGCTATGACCTGGTCGCCCGTCTGATCGCCCGCTACCTTCCGAAGTATCTCCCCGGCAACCCCGCGGTGGTCGTCCAAAACATGCCGGGCGCGAACAGCATCATCGCCGCCAACCATGTCTACACCGTGGCGAAGCCCGACGGCCTCACCATCGGCGCGTTCAACCGGAACCTAATCTTGGGCCAGCTGGTCAAGGCTCCGGGCATCAGGTTTGACATGACGAAATTTGGGTGGGTAGGCAGCCCGGCCAGCGAAACGACGGTGCTGACCATCCGGAATGATCTCCCCTATCGCGCGGCGACAGATTTGCTGAAGGCCGATCCGGCGGTCATCGTCGGGGCGACCGGCCCCGGCGCGAGCACCTACGACTTTCCGCTTTTGCTGAAGGCCCTGGCGAAGTTTAACCTCCGGATCATCAGCGGCTATCCCAGCAGCGCCGACATCATGCTCGCGGTCGAGCGCAAAGAGGTCGACGGGCGCGCCGGATCGTACTCCTCGACGAAACCATTTATCGATCGCGGCCTGGTCCGCTCCATCGTGCGCGGCCGCGCCTCGGTGCCGGACATCGCCCGGCTCCCGATGGACGAAGACCTCGTGCCCGACGCGCGCAGCAAGGCGGTGATGCGGCTGCGCTCCTCTCCTGAGATCATCGGACGGCCATTTGTGGCTCCACCCGGGACTCCCGAAGAATACATCCGGGCCTACTGGGACGCCTTCACGAAGGTGGCGCAGGACAAAGAGTTTCTGGTAGACGCAGACAAGGCAGGGCTCGAGATTAACTACGTGCGCGGCGATCAAGCCTTGCAGATCTCGCGTGATGTCCTGGGCGCGGCGCCCGACATCGTGAAGGTCTTTACTCAGTTCTTTAGCTTCAACTGACCGTCCCGACGATGCTCGAGACTTTCCTCCAGGCGTTGTTGGAAGTGCTGCGATGGGATGCCTTGAGCTTCATGCTGATCGGAGTTGTCGTCGGGTTCTGGGTGGGGTTGCTCCCAGGAATCGGTGGTGCGACCACGCTGGCCCTGATGCTGCCGTTCGTCTACCGCATGGCTCCCGTGCAGGCCTTTGCCTTCCTCCTGGGGATGCACTCGGTCGTCTCCACGACAGGGGAAATTACTTCCATCTTGTTCGGGATTCCAGGTGAGGCGACGACGGTGGCCACGATTCTCGATGGCCATGCCATGGCGAAGAAAGGGCAGGCCGGCCGGGCCCTCGGCGCGTCTCTGACGAGCTCCTTGATCGGCGCCATCGTCGGGGCGGCGGCGCTGGCGCTGGCCATCCCAG
>VBAP01000122.1 GCA_005882335.1 Candidatus Segetimicrobium genomatis | reverse complement strand
GCGGGGCAAAGTTGGCCAGCGCCGGAATCGCCCCATCGCCGCCGGACTGAAGCGTGTTGAGCAGGTGAAACTCATATCCGCACAGCACGCTGAACTCCGGCCGCAGCGGCTTCACCCGCGCCAGTACCTCGTGGATGTGTCCGATGCTGTCGACCGTCTCCTTGATGCCCAGGACGTTGGCATACGCCTCAGCCAGCTTCGCCACCAGCGCCGGTGGCATGGTGCGGCCTACGACGGCGGGGAAGTTGTAGATGACGACCGGTACGTCCACCGCCGCTGCAACCGCGCCGATGTGGGTTTCGATGGCGCGGTCGTTGGGCGTCCAGTAGTACGGCGGGATCACGACCACGCCATCCGCCCCACTCTCTTGCGCGTGCCGCGCCAGAGTCACGGCCTCGTCGGTGGACGTGCTGGCACACCCGATCAACACGGGAACGCGGCCGTGCACCTGGCCGACAACGAATGGGGTGAACTGGCGGCGTTCGTCGAGGGTGAGATGCATGACCTCACCGGTGCTGCCCAGCGCGAAGATCCCGTGCACGCCCCCACGCAACAGGAACTCGATGTGACGCGCGTTGGCACCCTCATCGATGCGCCCGCGCTCGTCAAACAAGGTGACGATCGGCGGAATAATGCCGGCAAAGCGGCTCACCGGACCGGCCTCCTTCATAGCGCGCAGATAGTCCTCCACGTACCGCCGGGCATCGGTGCGGTGTTCGACCGGCACGAGCACGTCACCCCACACACCGATGGCGCGACGGATCACTTCGGCATATCCGGGCACCTGCCGGCTCCGCAGGATCGCCGGGATGCCCGCATCGTGCAGAATCCGCTGCACCAGGAGCGCCTCGGATTCGCTTCTGGCCTCGTGCACCCGGGCGTAGTCGGCAGGAGGTAGCAACCACTTCTCCATCATTTACCCCGCCGGCGTTTCCCCTGCAGCACGAGGGCCATCTCATACACCGCTCGCCTGCGCAGCCGGTGCGCCTGCGCCACTTGCCGGATGGCTTTCACCAGTGCACGCAGGTGCGCCGCTGGCTCACCGACCGGAACCGACGCCGCCTCCCCTCCCCGTACCGCCGCCGCCCCCGCGACGATCAGCGTAAGCTCCCCGCGCGGTGGAGTGTGCTGCATGCGGTCTGCGACCTGCGACACCGTCCCCCGGACAACCTCTTCAAACTTCTTCGTCAGTTCTCTCATCACCGCGACCTGGCGGTCCCCCAGGATGGTGTGAAGATCCTGCAGCGCCTGCGCGATCCGGTGCGGCGTCTCAAACAGCACCAGCGTCCAGGGAATGCTCGCCACTTCTTCCAGCGCTCGGCGGCGCTCACCCGCCTTGCGCGGCAAAAACCCCAGGAACACGAACCGGTCAGTGGGCAGCCCCGCCACCGACAGTGCCGCCGTGATGGCGCTGGGCCCGGGAAGTGGCACAATGGGAATGCCGCCGGCGATCGCCTGCCGCACGAGCGCGAATCCCGGATCGGACAGCACCGGAGTGCCGGCATCCGACACCAGCGCGGCCGACTCACCGGCCTCCAGGCGCCGCAGTAGTTCCTGCGCCCGCGCCGGCTCGTTGTGGTCGTGATAGCTCACCAGCGGTGTGGTGATGCCATAGCGCTGCAGCAGGAGACGCGTATGCCGGGTGTCCTCGCAGGCGATCACGTCCACCTCCCCCAGGATCCGCGCCGCCCGCACGGACAGGTCTTCCAAGTTGCCAATCGGGGTGGCGACCACGTACAGAGTGCCCGTTGTCATTTCGATGGCCGATGAAAGGTTCGCTCGTCTTGGAGTCAGCAGTCGTCAGTCTGCAGTCAACGGCGCGGCGCACGAGGCTCATGTCGTCGTGGGCGATTCTTTGGCTGCTGACTGGTGACTGCTGACTGCAGACTTGTCCCTTCGCCGAGCAGTCCCCGCAACAGGAAGATCGCGGCAGCCTTGTCCAGCGGTTCGTTCATATTGCCGCACTTGGGAGACTGGATGCACGACGGGCACCCAGCCTCGCATGGACACGCCTCGATGGTGCGCAGCGTAGCCGCCATCAGCTCGTCCAGCAGCTCGTAGCCTTTTTCCACAATGCCCACCCCGCCAGGATGGCCCTCATAGATGAAGATCGCCGGGGCGCCCAACTCGGGGTAGGCGGGATAGGATACGCCGCCGAGGTCCCACCGGTCGCACATCGCAAAAAGCGGGAGCACGC
Source organism: Candidatus Segetimicrobium genomatis (assembly GCA_005882335.1). Taxonomy (GTDB): domain Bacteria; phylum Sysuimicrobiota; class Sysuimicrobiia; order Sysuimicrobiales; family Kaftiobacteriaceae; genus Telluricultor. The sequence continues at coordinate 4,406 of VBAP01000122.1, read as the reverse complement.
CGATCGCCGCATGCTCGACGGCATGGATGCCGCCGGCGAGATCCAGTCCCTGCCGCCGCACCCGCGCCTCCAGTTGTGCAGGAATCGCAAACCACACGGCGGTCGTCTGCAGACGCTGCTCGGGGAGGTCCAGGGGCTCTTCGCCCAGGACCTCTTCGCTGAACAGGCGCTTGCGCGCGAACGCGTTCACCTGTGTAGTGACCTCAACGTCGCCGAAGAATACCGTGGTCGGTCCCCAGGGTCGTTGTTTGTGAGACTCCAGGATGTCGAGGTCGGTCGTGGAGCGCGGCTGCGTGTAGTAGTCGGCGTCACCCGGCACGACCGACGCGACCCTGCGGGTCAGGTCCAGCTGGCGCACCACATAGACCTCGCCCTGGTGCAGGTAGACGGCGCCTGGATGTACCTGTTCAAACGCCCGGGCGGCGTCCACCGTCCCAACCAGGCGGTGGCGTGATTCATCGAAAATGCGGAAGGGGTTGCCCGATGCTGTCCGCACTTCGACGTCCTGCGCCGGATACCCCGGCTTTATCCAATACCAGCGATCTCGCCGCCGGCCCAACTCGCCGTGCTCTTCCAGGATTCGAGCGATCTCCAGCGTCCGCGGGCCGAAGAGCTCGACGTCACGGTCCCAGAGCGGAAGCTCGGCGGCCGCGCAGCGGAGGTGGGCGGCCAGGATATAGGGATTCTCAGGATCGATGACCGCATGTTCGCTGGGTCGCGCCAGCAGATACTCTGGATTGCGCATCAGATACTGGTCGAGCGCATCCTCCAAAGCGATCAGCACCACCAGGGCATCGTCGGTCCCCCGCCCGGCGCGGCCGGCCCGCTGCCAGGTGCTGGCGATGCTACCGGGGTAGCCGACCAGCAGCGCCGCGTCGAGCGTACCGACATCGATGCCCAGCTCCAGGGCGCTCGTGGAGGCGACGCCCAGCAGGTCCCCACTGAAGAGGCGCCGTTCGATTGCGCGGCGCTCCTCCGGCAGGTAGCCGGCGCGGTAGGCGCTGATGCGGCCGGCCAGCTGCGGCGCATGGGCCTCCAACTCCATCCGCGCATAGCGGTAGATGAGCTCGGTGATCTTCCGCGCCTGTGCGAACACGATCGTCCGCACCTCGGCGCGGATCAGTTCCACGAAGAGCGCCGTCGCTTCGGAGTAGGAGCTGCGCCGGTGGGCGCGCGCCGGGTCGATGATCGGGGGGTTCCAGAAGACGAACCAGCGGGGCCCGCCTGGTGAACCGTCGGCGTCAACCACCGTGACCGGCACACTCAGCAACGCCGAGACGAACTCCGCAGGATTAGCGATCGTGGCCGAGGTGCAGATGAACACGGGATCGGCGCCGTGCAGGCGGCAGACCCGTCGCAGCCGCCTGAGGATGTTGGCCACATTGCTTCCGAACACGCCTCGGTAGATATGCACATCATCGATGACCACGTAGCGCAAGTGGCGGAAGAAGTTCGCCCAACGATAATGCTGGGGGAGGATTCCCAGGTGCAGCATGTCGGGATTGGTGAGGATGATCTGCGCCCGCTCCCGAATCGTGCGGCGCTGCGCGGAAGGCGTATCGCCGTCGTATGTGTCGCACGTGAGGTTGGGCAGCCCGAACTCCGCGAGCGCATCGGCCTGATCCTGAGCCAGGGCCTTGGTTGGAAAGAGGTACAGCGCACGAGTGTCCGGATCTGTCAACAGCGTCTCCAGGACGGGCAGGTTATAACATAACGTCTTCCCGCTGGCCGTCGGAGTGACCACGACCACGTGCCTGTGCTGACGCACCGCGGCCACCGCCTCGACCTGGTGTGTGTACAGGCGCGTAATGCCCTGTGTCTGCAAAGACTCCAGCAGGGCCGGCGGCAGCGGGGGGCTCAGTTCGGCGTAGCGTGCCGTCCGCGGCGGGACGAAACGCTCGTATACCACCTGGCCATCATATCCTGGCTGTCGCTTGAGTTCCTCGAGAAACGCGCGGACATCCATTCACAGAGACCCAAAGTATTAGATTAGGGTTGCGCGGAAAGCCCCCTGCCGCGGTCATCCAGTATGATCGCCGGAAGGGGCGAGACCGGGCGGCCCTCGGACCCGGGACCCGTAACTCAATCACTCCATAGCCGCACTTCGGGTCCAGGTCCGAAGGGCGTCCGGTCTCGCCGGGGTCGAACCAAGAGATCGAACAAGGAGGCGGGATGAGGACTCTGGACAAAGGGGACCAGTAACTGAGTCACTCCTTAGCCAATCTTCTGGTCCCCGGTCCAGGGTCCTCATCCCGCCTCCGCGGCAATCTTGACACCTCTGGTGACGGATCAGTATGGTAGGTAGGTACCAGTGCGGAAGTGGCGGAACTGGCAGACGCGCAGGCCTCAGGAGCCTGTGGGGGCAACCCCGTGGGGGTTCAAATCCCTCCTTCCGCACCAAGAAAATTGCGTCGGGACCGCTCGTTTGGCCTCGGCGCGATTTTCTTGGTGCCCAGGTGCATTGAACCCCCACGGGGGAGGGAGCGCGAGGGAGGGTACCTTCCTCGCGTAGTAAGGGGGTGACATGGCAGCGTCGTGTGCTGCCGTCCGAGGGGGCGAAGCCCCCTAAGGAGGAGCGAAGCCGCGACTTTGGCTTCCGCTGAGGGCCCCACGAGCTATAGGCTCGCGGGGGTCGTGGCGAGCGACCCCGCGGTCGGGTTCAAATCCCTCCTTCCGCACCATGTACCACTCGCGGAGTTGACCCTGAACCCGAGCGAAGCGAGTGGTTCAGGGCTTGGGTGCATGGCGGCGCCAAGGTTCCCGTCCGAAGAAGCGAAACTCGCGTGGTGATGCCCTGAACGCAAGGATCCCTAAGGCAATACTGATCTAGGAGAGATACTATGTGCCGAAACATCAAGACCCTGTTTAACTTCGACCCTCCCGCGACAGAAGAGGAGATCCGGGAAGCCTCACTCCAATTCGTGAGAAAGCTCTCGGGCTTCTACAAGCCTTCGAGGGCCAACGAGGCGGCGTTCGATCGCGCCGTCGAAGAGGTGACTGCGGTGGCCCGGAATCTGCTGGATTCACTGGTAACGAATGCCGAGCCGCGTGATCGCGAGGTCGAAGCCGCACGCGCTCGCGCCAGAGCTGCGGCAAGGTTCGGGACCTCCTGAGGCGTCGGCGTTTCTTGCGTACCAGTCAATCGATCATTCAGTGGAGCGGCCCTTGGAGAATACGCGCTCGAACAAAGCCTTGGGCGACATCGCCAGTTCCGCGCGCGAGAACAGTTGAGGGGTCTTTTCGCGCAGACGGGTTATAGCGCGGACATACATCTCTTTTGCGCCGTCCTGGTGGCCGGACAGCCTGATTTCCTCCTGCAGCGACCTCCACTTCCCGCGAAGGATCTTGCGAGCATTCCCCGTCGCACTAGCGAGAGCTTCCGAAATCGAAGCCAGTAGTTCGCTCCCGAGTTTACGCTCTCGCGCCGTGATGCCGAGTCGCTCGGCGAGTGACACCCTGGCACTCGATAATTCTCCGATCGAACGGGTATTGCGTCGTCCGGCCAGTGCCTCGTCGAGTGCGATGCCAATTTTCACATAGTCGCGGATCAAGTCCAGATCGACGTCGGGCCTCGCCAATCCGCGAACCTCCTCGACTTTCGCTTCAAAGTCTATCGGGCTGGCCTGCCGCGATCGTGACCCCTTTCGCGGCCGAGCCGCGGTCGCACTGCTCGGCTTCATACGCCTGGCCGTTCGCGCTTTTTTCGTCATGGGCTGCCTCGTCTGGGTTCGAATGAAGTCTCCTATCAGAGTATGTGCCCAATTCTCGATACTTTTTGCTTCTGAGCCCGGCTGTCCGTTTGGAGGAGCCGTTGGGGGCGTCAGGGCTAGAGTCGGGGTGCGATTGCGGCTGCCGCATCTGGGGATGAGATAACCGTCACCACCTCAAAATCTATAAGGTCGTTCCACTGAGCCATCCACTGGTCTAGCAGGGCACGATCCTGGCACTCCATCACCTGAAAACACCGGCGGAAACCGGTGTCGACCCAACTCGAAACGTACCGCAGCCCATCCGGCGCCAGCCGGCCTTTGTCGCGGAAACGCCGATAAACAGGGACGGCATCCCCATTTCTGAAGTTTTCAATAACCATATAGAACATCGAACAATCACCCTTCTTTTTGACGAATCCGCTGAAACTGCCCAGTAAGGTTATTTCGCGACGGGGGTGTATTCGACCGCGGCAAAGCGCTCAAATAAGAGCGCCACATGCTTGAGATGCTGAAAGAAATCGTCCAGCCGGATATTCTCGTTGGGCGCGTGGCCGTTGCTGTGCGCGTACCCGCAGCCTGTCCCCACAGTGGGAGTTCCGAACTGCGCGGTGAGTTCGTACATTGGTCCGGTCGCCGCCATCAACGGCGAGACCATCGGCTCGCGTCCATAGATCTCGGTGATCGTCTCCTGGACGA
>VBAP01000061.1 GCA_005882335.1 Candidatus Segetimicrobium genomatis | reverse complement strand
CTGACAGTACGGGTCTGCGGTCGAAGAGAAGTCCCTTGAACTGCGCTCCGTCCCATTCGACGTCGACGAAGAATTCCCAAGGTGCTGATTGGCCGCCCGAAAACGGCTCGCCCCGAGGGAACGTGGTAGGATCCGTGTCGAGCCCCCAGATCCAGACCTGGGTTCCGCCGAGACTGCCGGGATTCGATGGCACGACGCCGCCAACGTCCATCGTCAGGACGAATATTTTCCCTCGCTTGGTTACCTCGGCCCTGACGACGTCCAGGTAGTTGGGAACTTTGGCATCCGCCCCCGGACCGACATTGCTTTTCGTGTTCAGCGACGCATCCCCGAGGGGATCCGTGACGACGCTGGTCAGGGACGCTGCGTCGAAGGCTGGTCCGGGCTCGTCGCGGGGTGCCACGGGAACGTTCTGCTCTGTGCAGCTTGCCATCAGCGCGGCTCCAAGCACCAGGCCAGCCGCCTTCCGAATCGCGTTCATGGTTTCCTCCGCAAGAACGGTGATTGACACGAGCCTCTTCCTAGGAGCCACGGCGCCGGCCACAAGAAGCGCTCCTTACCGGGCTCCAGACACTCTTTGCGCCGCAACACTGGGCAGCAGCACGCACTCGTCCACGGCGAGCAGCAGCTGCCTGGCGTTGCGGATGTGCTGCGCGAGAGCCTCGCCTTGGCCGATGGTGAGCCGGGCCCGCACGGCCCAACCCACGAAGGCTGCGGATACAAGCAGCCAGATGCTTATCCACCACATGGGTCCCTCCAGGCCCCGGGACCGAATCCCAAGCCCTCACAGTAGGATCCGTGTCGAGCCGCCAGATCCAGACGTCCACGCCGATCAGTGAGGAACACAAAATTCATAGAAACAGAAGATGCGGCAGCTATCGTGGTTCGGGTCGCATTTGGGCAGCTGGGTCCGACAGTTCTTGCAGCAGCAAGAGTTGATGCACCCCGATGGCTGGGGGCATATGCCGGCCCCGGCGATGGAGCCGTACAGCGCCGAGGCCAGGGCTGTGGGAACGATTGTCAGCGCGATCGTCTGCGCCGAGACGACGAGGAAGCGGCGGCGGTTCGCCGCCAAGTCGGGGCTGCCAGCGCAGGCTGTCTTCCCTAGGTTGCGGTAAACAGAGACAACGCGTACCGCATAGGCAATGACATGGCCCGCGAATAACGTGGTAAAGGCCAGCGCCGGTACAAGCGCCAGATTGGCCGCGAGCGAGCCGGGGACCAGGAGGGCGAGGGCGGCGAACCCAGCCCAGCTCGAAAGACTCAAGATCAGCGACAGCCGGATACACAACGCACAAGTGCCGAGCTTCGTGGCAATCAGGGTTCGAAGCAGAACGAGCGGTCGCATATGATCCTCCACGAGGAGCAGTTCTGGCGTCGAGGCTATGGGCCGTGCGACGCGATGTTCGCTTGGATGAAGTTCACCACGCTGGCGAGATCCGTTCGCTGCGTGGCGAAGTCTCCGGTGCAAGCCAGCTTCGTGTTGTTGACGTCGGCGCGCAAACCATGAAGGTCGGCGACGACGTATTCGACGCCGCTCGCCTGCAAGAGGATGGGCCCGCCGGAATCGCCCACGCACGGGCCGCCCGGGTCGCGCTCCATGTACAAGAAGGTGGCGTCGAGCTGCTTGAAGCCGACCCGGGCGATGCGTCGATCTCCGGTCAAGGCGAAATTGTCCTCCGCTCCGAGCATTCCATAGCCGACGTCCCAAAAGGTGGAAGCCTGGAGCTCGGCGTTCTTGAAGGAGTCGAGGTACCCCTCCGGAGCCAGCTGTCCTGGCTGAATGTCGTTCACCGGACGCGAGAGGAACACGAGCGCCACGTCCGGGATCCCGAACGGGGGCATGAAGTGCGGATGGAGGACGTATCCCGTGACCTCGCGCCATGAGCTGGGGTTCGTGACGTTGGCAGCGAAGCTCACGTGAATGAGCGACAACGGCAGAGCATCCGCGGGGTATCCAGTGGTCTGCGCCGCGAACCCGAAGCAATGGGCCGCTGTCAGGACGACCCAACGCGACACTAACGTGCCCGAGCAGTACCAGGGCTGATACGCCGCCGGGAACCAGGACGGGCTGGGCGCATCGAGGATGATGGCGCCCACGTAGGGGTGGCCCCGGTCGATTTCGCCCATAATCATGGCCGTGGGCTGCAGCGGCGCATCGCGTGACGCCGTGGGCGTCGGCTCGCTGCAAGCACCAATCAAGGCGGATCCTAGCAGCAGGACGCCGGCGTTCCGATTCGCGTTCATTGCTCCCTCCAGCTGGAGCACCCTCGCCTCGATGTCCCTCGACCACGGGCTCCAGCGCGTGGTCACGGACGCTCGCGAATGCAACGCTCTTACCGGGGCCGCCAGGCGGGATAGGCGTCGAAGCCCCCGTTCGTGATGCTCGTCTGTCCCGAGCCGTCGGGATTCATCACGTAGATCTCGTAGTTGGCGGTCACGAAGGCGATCTTCGTGCCGTCGGGCGACCACGCGGGTGAGGTGTCGGAGCCCCGGCTCCTCGTAAGCCTGGTGACGCCCGAGCCGTCGGCGTTCATCACGTAGATCGAGCCGTCGTCTCTCTCGAAGGCGATCTTCGCGCCGTCCGGCGACCAAGCGGGATGGCCCTCCCCGGCCTGGTCGCGCGTGAGCCGGGTGACGCCCGAGCCGTCGGCCTTCATTATGTAGATCTCACTGTTGCCGTCGCGGTCCGTCGCGAAGGCGATTCTCGTGCCGTCCGGAGACCAGGCAGGCCCTCCATCAGAGGCGGCGTTTTGGCTGAGGTTAACGGCGTTCGACCCGTCGGCGTTCATCACGTAGATCTCGTGGTTGCCGTCGCGGCTGCTCTCGAAGGCGATGCGCTTCCCGTCAGGCGACCAGGCGGGGACAAGGTCGTAGCCCGGGCTGTTGGTGAGCCGGGTGACGCTGGAGCCGTCGGCATTCATCACGTAGATCTCGTAATTGTCGTTGTAGCCGTCGCGGTCGCTCACGAAGGCAATCTTCGCGCCGTCAGGTGACCAAGCGGGCAGACCGTTGAAGAAGTCGTTCCAGTCGTTGGTGAGTCGGGTGGCGCCCGATTCACCGGCGTTCATCACGTAGATCTCCATCGCGCCGGGGTTGCTCCATCTCTCGAAAGCGATGACGCCAAGCACCTGGGCACAGGTGATCTGGAAAGCGGTCTGCACCGTAGCCCCTGAAGGGACGGTGACCGTAACTGGATTCGGACCCGACACCGTGCAGTTAGCCGCCAGACCGCTGAGTGCGACGGAGTGATCCCCGACACTCAGCTGCGAGAACGTCACCGTTCCATTGACCGCGAGGGGCTGGCCGGCGCCGCCATCGATCGCGACGGCGTAGCCATCCGGGTCGATCTGCGCGCCGGTGGTGGAGGCAGTCACCTGCACATCGCCAGTAGGGGATCCGATGAGCTCAGCGATGTTAAGGGTGGCGGTCGCAGTAAGCTTGCTACCAAAAAAGTAGTATGTGGAGGTGCTCTTGAGCTGAGCCTTGAAGGCGCTCGCCGCGTCGAAAGTCCACGACTGGCAGGTCGCTCTCGCGTTGTTGAACTGCCAGATGCACGCACGCAAGCTGTCCGCGGCCCCCGGACGTACTCCGGAGCCGCTGATCGGAGAGCTACTCGGATAGCACGTACCCCGGCCGCTCGCGAGCGCCGCGCCCGCGGCGGCCCAGACCCAGACCGCGTCGGAGGGGCCATCACCAGAACACTTCACGGTCCACGTGTACGAGTGGTCGACGGCCGCGGTCGCCGCGAGCGGGGGAGCCGACGGCGCGGTGGGAGTCTTGCGGTCGCTGCAGCCGGCCAGCAAGGCAGCACCGAGCACGAGACTCGATTGCATTCGAAGCCGGTACATCGTTACCCCCCTAGGTGGACCTCAGGTCTTGTCGGCGATCGGGTTCGGTACCCGCCGGCGCCCAGCCGCCTTACACGTCCATTGCGCTGTTCGGCAGCCACAGCGACCGGGGCTTCGAGCTTGGGAGCGATCTCGTATACAGCGCCTCTATAGCAATGGAACGGACACGCGGTCGGACCTTTGCGGTCGCGGTGCCGGGTAGGTCGTTCAGACGTGCGTCAGCAGCCGGTCGGCGAGGAGGGGAGGGAGAAACGTCGAGTAGCGGGCACTCGCTGCCGCCGGAGCCCGCGCTCCAGCCGGCGAGACGCCAAAGGTCACGCCGAGGTCGCGCGGTGGTTCTTCGACGGCCAGCTGAATTCGATCACACCGTACGCCGTGAGCGAGCTACGCGCCTCGTTGCTCCGCCAGGCCACGTCGATCCTGGCGCAGTCGTCGCAACTCTCAAGAGCGATCAGGATCATGGCTGCCCGGCAACTTTCACCGGGACCGTGCTACCCACCGTCGAGCCGGTGCCCAGCTGTCCAGCGTCGTTCCGCCCCCAACAGTACAGCACGCCGCCGCTGGACAGAGCGCAGTTCGAATTGAATCCGACGCTCAACAGCGTGAACGTGAGCCCGCCGGCGACTTGCAGCGCCGTCGGGTGAGGATCCGCGTCGGAAGAGCCGATGCCAAGCTGACCCGCTCTATTCGAGCCCCAGCAGTAGACCGTGCCGCCGGTCGTGAGACCGCAAGTGTGCCACGCTCCGATACCTATCGCTGTGAACCGGAGACCGCCCAGCACGGCAGCGGGCGCGGCGGTGTCGGCCGTCAAGCCGGTGCCAAGCTGTCCGGCGTCATTTCGCCCCCAGCAGTATGCCGCGCCAGCCGTAGTTAGGCCGCAGGTGTACAAGCGATCCTCGGGGCTGCCGACCACGCCGCCTGCGCTGATCGTCGCGAAAGCGAGCCCCCCGACTACAGCCACCGGCGTCGGGTGGATTGTTCCGTAGTCAAACGGTGCAGGACTCGGCTCGGCCTGGCCGATGCCCAGCTCGCCTGCTCCGTTCGTGCCCCAGCAATAGGCCGCCCCGGCGGTTGTAATACCGCAGGAGTGAACCTCGCCCGCACTCAGGGCACTCCACACCTGGCCGCCCGCAACGGCTGCGGGCACCGGGCTGTCGTCGGTGGCGCCGGTCCCAAGCTGCCCGTAGCGGTTTGAGCCCCAGCAGTACGCCACCCCGCCGCTTGCCAGGCCGCAGGTGTGGTTCCAGCCACCTGTCAGCGCCACGAACGAGAGCCCGCCCGCGACCGGCACCGGGGTCAGGCTGCTCCCGCCCCAGCAGTACGCGGCAGAGGCAGAACTGACCGCACACGTGTGACTGTCTCCGGCGCTATCAGACACGAAGACGAAACCACCTGAAACGGGTAGGGGCGTCGTGCTGCAGGCAACCGTATAGGGGAAGCTGCCGCACTGTTCCGGTCCGGTCGTGGTCCCGTTGCCGAGCTGCCCCGCCGCACTCGCACCCCAGCAATACGCCGCGCCACCGGGCGTCAGCGCGCAGGTGTGATCGGCCCCGACGCTCACGGACGCGAAACTCACGACCTCGACGGTGATTGCCGCAGGCGCACTCGCATCCGCGTAGGTCGCGGTGATCGTGGCTGAGCCCGGAGCCAGGGCCCTCACCAATGCCGCCCGGCTGGGGGCATTGCTGGGAGGGCCCGTGAGATCAGCGGTCACGGTCGCCACAGATGGGGCGCTGCTCGTCCATAACGGAGTCCGACCCGTCAGGGCGTTGCCGGCGGCGTCCCGGATCGTCGGCTGAACCATTACAGAGCCCTCGCTCACCATCGTCCATGCTTGTGGCGCAACCGCGAGCGTCACCGACCCCGGGCGTTCAACGTAAACTATGACCTCCCCGCCGACCTGTGCCGCCGCTGCATATCTGACAACGACTGAACCGGGGCCCACGCCGCTGACCAGCCCAGCCTGGGTGACCGCTGCCACGGTTGGATCGTTGCTCGCCCACGTGAGCAAAGGACACGGAAGGACGTTGGCAAATTGGTCCCTGCACGTCGGCGTCAGCTGGACCGTACCGCCGACCGCGACCCCCGCTCGATCTGGGGAAACCATGATGGACGCGATTGGGAGCTGGGCGCAGGCGATCTGGAAAACGACGTGCGCCGTCGCCCCCGACGTGACCGTCACCGTCGCGGGATTCTCACCCGACACCGTGCAATTCGACGCGACACCGCTGAGCGTCACCGTGTGATGGCCGGCGCTCAATGCAGAAAAATTGACTATGCCATTCCTCGCGAGGGGCTGCCCCGCGCTCCCGTCCACCGCCACCGTATAGCCGTCGGCGTCGAGGTCCGCGCCCGAGGTGGCGGCGGTGACCTCTATGCCGCCGGTAGAGGGCCCGGTGGACTCGGACCCGCCGCAGGCCACAGCGACCCAGGTCGCTCCGAGCAAGAGCACGAATTCCACCGGAAACCGGAACACGGTCATCTCCCTATGTTGCGGCTGAAGGACCATGGTCCTTTGCGCTGCGCCTCAAGCCGCGCTGCTTTACCCGAAAACGGCGACACTGGATGCGGACTCATGGCTGTCCCGCGACCTTGACCGGCACGGCGCTCGATACGCCGGAGCCATCCCCGAGGCCACCGGTGTCGTTCCGGCCCCAGCAGTAGGCAACGCTCCCGATGTCGAGGCCGCAGCTGTGATTCGCTGCTGCGGAGAGCGAGGCAAACGCGTGACCACCCGCAACAGCTACCGGAACTGTACTGCCACCGAAATCGCCGGCGCCGAGCTGGCCCCAGTCGCCTGCCCCCCAACAAAACGCTGCACCGCTAAGGGTGACCCCGCAGGTATGGAACCCGCCGCCGCTCACAGCCTTGAACGTTAGTCCACCTCGCACGAGCAACGGGGCAGTGCTGCAGTAGTAGGAGGGGTAGGAGGGTGAGCCATCCCCCACGCATGTTTCGGGTCCCGGATCGTTGCCGAGTTGGCCCCGGTCGTTTCGCCCCCAGCAGTACGCGGCGCCGGTGTCCGTTACCCCGCAGGTGTGCAGTGCGCCCGCGCTCAACGAGGTGAACGTGTGGCCGCCGGTGACAGCCACTGGCACCGTGCTGCATGGCCGGCCCCCGCATTGTTCCGGCCCGGTCGTCGAGCCGACCCCGAGCTGGCCGTAATCGTTCGCCCCCCAGCAGTAGGCAACCCCGCCGGACGCGAGACCGCACGTGTGATAGCCGCCCGCACTCAGCGCCTCGAACGTGAGCCCACCAGGGACAGGCACGGGGACTGTGCTGCAGGGATACGTATTGAAAAAAGAGTTACACAGCTCTGGACCAGCCGCTGAGCCGTTCCCGAGTTGGCCGTAGTAGTTATGGCCCCAGCAGTATGCGGCACCGCCGGCGATGAGCGCGCAGGCGTGCAGGCCTCCAGCGTCCACGGAATCGATGAGCAGGCCGCCGGCGACTGCCGTGGGGATCGGGCTGTCGGTGGTCGATCCGTTGCCGAGCTGCCCGGCGCCGTTCGCGCCCCAGCAGTAGGCGGCTCGGTCGCTCGCGACTCCACAAGTGGAGAGCCCCCCGGCGTCTATTGAGGCGAAGGTGAGCCCGCCTGAGACGTACGCCGGCACTGCACTGGGCTGCCTCCACCCCCAGCAGTACGCGGCGCCTTCTACGACGAGCCCGCAGGTGTTATCCTCACCCGCACGTACCATGGCGAAGGTCAGCGTGGTTGGGATCCGTGCGCAGGCCATCTGGAAAGCGACCTGCGCCGTCGCCCCCGAGGTGACGGTGAGCGTAGCTGGATTCTCACCCGACAACCTGCAGTTAGCCGCGACACCGCTGAGCACGACGGTGTGGTCGCCCGCCAACAGCTGCGAGAAGGTGACCGATCCGTTGATGGCAAGTGCTTGCCCCGCGCCGCCGTCCACCGCCACGGTGTAGCCGTCCGCGTCCAGGTCGGCGCCGCTCGTGGCAGCAGTGACCCGAATGGCTCCGAAGGCCGCACACGTGACTGGGAAGGCGGTCTGCGCCGCAGCCCCCGCGATTACAGAGACTGGTCGCGGGTTCGGGCCACTCACCGTGCAGTTGGCGGCGACACCGCCGAGAGCGACGGTGTGGTCGCCCGCGAACAGACCCGAGATCGTCACCGACCCGTTGCTTGCGAGCACCTCGCCCGCACCGCCGTCCACGGCAACCGTATAGCCGTCCGGGTCGAAGTCCGTCCCCGTAGTCGCGGCGGTGACCTGAAGCGATCCCGATAAGGCTGCGCAGGCGATCTGGAAGGTGGTGTGCGCCGCCGCCCCGGCGGTGACGGACACCGTGCGTGGATTCTCACCGCCGACGGTGCAGTGCGTCGCCACGCCGCTGAGCCTCACCGCGTGATTGCCGGTCCCTAGTTGCGCGAACGTAACCGTTCCATCGACGGCGAGCGGCTCGCCTGCGCTGCCATCGATGGCCACGGTGTAGCCGTCGAGATCCGGCTCCGACCCGGTGGTCGCAGCGGTGACCTCAAGACTGCCGGTGGTGGGACCAGCAGACTCGGATCCGCAGGCGAGCGCGGCGATGAGGGAGGCCACAGTGAAGGCGCTTCGTTTCATGACTCTCCCTATTGCTGGCCCACGACCTTCAGCGGCACCCAGCTGCCGAATAACGTTCCGTCACCCAGCTGGCCGTTGCTGTTATCGCCCCAGCAGTAGACCGCCCCGCCTGTGGCGCGGCCGCACGTGTGACCCGATCCCGCGCTGATCGAAGTGAACGTGAGCCCGCCGGAGACAGGGATGGGTACCAGGCTACTGCCGGTCGTGCCGGTACCGAGCTGGCCGTCGCGCCCCAAGCCCCAGCAGTACGCGAGCCCGCTCGTCGTCACGCCGCAGACGTGCCCGAATCGTGTGCTCACCGTGGAAAAAATCAGCCCGCCCACGACGGCCACCGGCACCCTATTGCACGGATCCCGACCTTCCAAACCACAGGTGTCCCGGGCTGGGGCGCCGAGCGCACCGTAGCCATTTGAACCCCAGCAGTACGCCACGCCGCTGGGTGTGAGGCCGCAGGTCTGCTCGAGCCCTGCGGCCAAGGCCACAAACGCGAGCCCGCCAGCAACCGGCACCGCCGTCGGACGATCGATCGTCGTGCCGTCGCCGATCTCACCCTCGCGATTCGAGCCCCAGCAGTACGCTCTGAAGGTGGGAGTCAAGCCGCAGCTGTGCGTGAAACCAGCGCTCACAAAGCTGAATTCCACGCCTCCGACGACGGCAACGGGCACAGCCCTATCCTGGGTCGTGCCGTCACCGAGCTGGCCGTAGGCGTTGTATCCCCAGCAGTAGAGGACGCTATTAGACGTGACGCCGCAGGTGTGATTCGCTCCCGCACTGATCGACGTGAAGGTGAGGCCGCCCGCCACCGGCTGGGGCGTCGCGCTGCAGAGCCCGCCTTCGGAGCAGGGTTGGATTGGCGAGCCGAGCTGGCCAACGCCGTTCGATCCCCAGCAGTAGGCGGTACCGCTTGGCGTCAGGGCGCAGGTGTGGGTGTCTCCCGCGCTCAGGTGCGCGAAGGTGATCCCGCCCACCACGGACACCGGCATTGGAATCCTGTACGTCGTGGTTCCTGTCCCGAGGTTGCCGTCCGCGTTGTATCCCCAACAGTACGCCGCGCCGCCGACACTCAGGCCGCACGTGAACGGGCCGCCCGCGCTCACCGCCGTCAACGTGGGCAAAGCCTGGACCTCAATCGCGGCCGCACCGCTCTGGCCCCCGCTCGTGGCCGTGATCGTTGCAGATCCTGGCGCCAACCCGGTGACCACGCCGGTAGTCGCGGAGACCAGGGCTACGCCCGGATTGCTGCTCGCCCAGATCACGGTGGTTGAGAGGTCTAGGTTCCCACCCACGTCGCGGACCGTCACCGCCAGCTGCACAAACTGGCCAACCAGGAGCGTCACCGCTGCCGGCTCGACCGTGACCGACGCGACCGGGCTGGGCTCCGCGGTGCCCGTGGTGAAATCGACCGTTACCGGCTCTTCCAGTGCATCCCCGTCCAAGTCCCGCACCTCTTGCGTCACCTCCAGACGGTAGTCCGTCGCCGGGGCCAGGAGAGCCGAAGGCGTGAATACGGCGACCAGATTACTCCCATCGGCGAAGCGCAGGCTTCCCGGGACGACGCTCGAACCGCTCAGGAGGCGTATGGACGTCGCTGTCAGAGCTGTGCTAGCGATCGGCTCGCTGAAGACCACGACGATCGACGCATTCAGCGAAACATCGGTCCTGCCGCGCGACGGGTCGCTCCGTACCATGACCGGCGGCCGGCGCGCGGCCACCGCGTAACGCGCCTGGAACACCGGAGCCCCTGCGGCGTCGGTAACGATGACCTCCAGGGAGTCGCCAACCTGCGCCCTAACTGCCACCGGATCGAATCCGCCGTCAAAAACCAGCGTCGTCAGCGAAGCGCTGGAAGCCAGGTTACCAACCTTGGCCTTGGCGCCGTTCGCGACAGTCCCAGGAGACAAGGAGACGTACACGAGGTCGTCCCCGCCCGAGCCGGCGAGCGCGAGCGTTCCCGCCCGCTGCAGGCTCGGACTGAGAACCGGGACCGGGTTCGAGACAGCAAGGCCTTGGGGAGGAGGAGGGGGCGGATTCCCCACGCCCGCGGGGCTCCTATCACCAGAGCACGCGACGACCAGCCCGAGCACGCTCATCAGAGCCGCCCGTGGCACCATCACTGCTCGGTCACCCATGCCAGCCGCCGCTCAGCGTGAAGCCCGCCCAGTAGAACGGATGCGCGGTCCGGGGATCGCGCAGCGTTAGCCGCTGCGCTTGCGCCAGCGCTTCGGCCTCCGAGTGACCCGCCTGGAGTTGCCGATAGAACCGCCCGATCAGTTCGGCAGTCGTCCGATCCTCCACTGGCCACAGCGTGGCGAGAACATTCGACGCTCCAGCATGGAAGAACGCCCGCACTAGCCCGACCCATTCGTCACCCGCGGGGACGTCCGCCTGCGCTCCGGCCCCGAGCGCGGTTTGGCACGCACTGAGCACCACCAGCCGCGCGTTGAGAGCGAGGCCAAACACCTCATGGACCTCCAGTCGGCCGTCCTGTGTGCCGCCAGGCGCGAGCTTGACGAACGAGAACAGTGGGTTGTGCTTGTTGAGCACGCCGCTAGTCGCAAGATGCAGGACACCATAGCGAGAGGCGGCCGTCCGGAACGCTTGCTCCGAGGCCGCGGCGCCCGCGAGCACCGTCGCCCGGGTCCCGTAGAGAGAGCGGATGGCTTCGACCTCGGCACGCGAACCGGGCAGCGCCGCGCTTCGCGGCGCGAGCGCGAGAACGTCCTCTCCCATGGGGGTGCCCCGGCGCTCACCAAGCCGGGCCCAAACTGAGGCCGAGGGGACGTAGATGAGATCATACCGCTCGATCAGAACCCGATCGTGCCCGCCCCGGTCGATCAGAGCGGCGAACGGTAGGTAGTGCAGCTCTGCGTGTGGGGCGATGATCAGGCGACGGGTGCGTTGCAGGAGGCCCGCGGCCTCAACCGGGGCGATGAGGTAGCCGTAGAGGCGCCGCATCGGCGCCCGCCACGCTTCGCGAGCGCGCGTTCCATCGGGCGAGGGACGCGTCATCGTGCCGCGCACGAAATCCACCAGCGTGGCGAGCCCCTGACGACCTACATTCAGGTCGAGTGTCGTCACGGTGTCAGGGGTAATGACGAAGACCACCGAAGCCGAGTCGGTGACTAGGTACTCGAGCAGTGCTTCGTCCGACGCGAGCCGACTCGCAACGTCGCGCCAAGACACAATGTTGCCGCTGACGAGGGAGGCGTACTCGGGCTGCGTTTCCCGCATCTCGAGCAGCAGCTCCGCGTAACGCTCCTGCGCCTTGCCGAGAGCTTCGCGCGTCGCGCCCGACGGGCGCGCGGCGACGTCGGGCCCGCGCAGGCCGGGCGCGGACGTGTCTCCAACGTCCAGACGCTCGGTGAGCTCCGCTATCCGGCGCCGCAGGTCTTGCTCCTGCGCGGTGATGGGCTCGCTACCTGCAGCCCCCCGGGCCACACGCCCGCGGCCGAGTAAATCCAGCGTCTGGCGAGCCCGCATCCGCTCGCTCACCTCGAACGCGGCTCCGGTATGCCCGCCGGCCTGGTCGACCAGAGCCAGCTGCGCGTACACATCCCATTTGTCTTCGAGATAGGCCGCGCGGCGCTCCACCAGCGGCAGCGTGCCCGACACCTGCTCGATTTGCGCGATCGCGGCCTCGAGCTCCCGCGCCGCATCCGGGAACGCGCCGCGGGTCTTAAGCGCCGCACCTAACCCGGCGTGCAGCCGCCAGGAAATGCTCGGCGCGAGCCGCGGGCCCAGTCGCATGAGTCCCTGACTGAAGAGGGATTCAGCGGCGAACGCCCTGCCCTCTTGCAAGTCCAAGTCGCCGAGCGCGGCGAGCCCGGCGGCCTCGCCGACGGGATCGCGTAGGGATCGAAGGGTGTCGACCGCGACGACGAGCGTGCGGCGGGCAGCGGCCGTATCGCCGCGATGCTGCTGTGCATACCCGACGAGAACGCGGGTCAAAGCGGCCGACCGACCGTCGCCGGAGGCTGCTTGCGTTCGGGCCGCCGACTCGAGCACGACCTGCGCCCGCTGATAGTCTTCCCAGACGAGGCGCAGAAAACCCCTGCCTTGCTGAGCTTCGGCCAGACCGGCGTTTTCGCCGGCCCGCCGATACAGGGCCTCGGCCTGCGCATACTCCCGGTCCGCCTGCGCGAAGTTGTTGAACTGCGCAGCGAGGTCTGCCCGGGCGAGCGCCAGCGTCGCGCCTAGTCCCGGAGCCAGCGGCCCGCGGCCGCTCAGACGCCCCGCCCCCCGCAACTCAATCAGTGCGCGCTGGAGATTCCCCGTCGCCGCGTACGCGAAGGCGAGGTCCTTCCGCACGGAGACGGCCTCCGGCACCGGCCCAGTCTGCTGGTACACGGCGGCGGCGTCCGACAACCGGGCGATGGCGTTGGGATAGTCGCCGCGCTGCAACTCGAGCAGGCCCAGGCTGTGCAGCACGAACGCCGCATCCACCCGGCTCCCCAGATGGCGATAGATCGCGAGCGCCTCCCCAAAGCGCGCAATGGCCTCGGCGTAGTCGGCTTGCAGACTTGCGACGTCTCCAAGATTCACGAGGCTCACGGCCGCGGGTTCATCGAGACCATGCGCTCGGCTCAGGCCAAGTGCGTCTTCGTACGCGCGGCGCGCCTCATCGAGATCCCCAAGCAGTTGCGCGATGAGACCGAGGTTGTTGCGATCGGCCGCCATGCCGCGGAAGTCCCCGATCTGCTGTCTGATCGCAAAGGCGCGGGTGTAGCGGTCCGCCGCACGCCGCAGCTCACCACGATCCTTACTGACGCTGCCGAGCGTTCCCAGTGCGTTGAGCGCCGTCCGACGGTCGCCGACCAGCTCCGCGAGCCTCCGCGACTGCTCGAGATACGACTCCGCACTGTCGAGTTTACCGGCACGATAGAACCCCGCGCCGATGTTGCCGACCGCCGCGGCGATGCCCGCCGTATCGGCCAACGCTGCCGAACGCCTCGCGCTCTCACGCCACGAGAGGATTGCGCTGTCCGCGCCGGAGCGCCCCAGCGCCGCGTTACCCGCCCGCCGGATGCTGTCGGCGGCGACCTTGGCGACGCGCTCCTCAGGCGACCAGGAGGCGAACCGGGCGACCTGCCGGAGCGGGAAGGAATCCCCCCACGCCTCAGCGTACGCGTGCGCCAGTCGGTCGGCTGCGCTCAGGGAGGCGGCCGCAGTGCCCGAGTCTGATGCCGCGGTCCGATCGAGCAACTGCCGGAGCGCTTGACGTGCGTCGTCCGGCTGCGCTCGAACGGCCTCGACCAGTTGTGGGCCGCCTGCTTCCGCCAGCGTCCGCATGCGGTCCAGGGTCGCGGTCTGTGCCTGAACCGCCGCGGCCACCGCGCAGACCAGCCCGGCTGTGCCGATCATTGCCGTGGGCGATAGGCGAGTAGGGTGAACTCCGTGAGCGGCGATTCGACCCAACGCTCCACGCCTACCCGCGCCTCGGCCCTCCAGTAATAAGGAACCCCCGGGTTCACGCGGACCGAGGTGGGGAGCGCGACGGCGGTGTCGCGGGTTTGCGTCTGCCATATCATCGCTCCGTCAGCGTCGAACAGCCTCACGCGATAGCGGTTCGTGTGCGGAACGCTTGACCAGAGGAGCGTATCGACGGTGGCTACCGGGCCCGCGGGCGCTACCGGAACCGGCGCGACCGGCGCCGTGCCCTGTTCGCCGCGATGGCCCGTGTCAGGGGTGAACTGCTGAATGCCCTTCGACGTCGCGACGATGAACAGGATGACCGCGGCCGCAGCCACCGCCGGAGCGAGCCAATGCCAGCGCCGCCTCCGCGGGAGCGTGCGCGCCACGTGCGCCACCTCGATCACTTCACCACGGCACTCATGACACGCGGACAGATGCTTCTCGACCCGGTCCCGCTCAGCCGGCGCCAGCCGCCGATCGATGTAGGCCGCAACCTCGCCGGCCTCAAGGTGGGGGGCAGCCATGTCGTCAGCGGGCATGGTGCTCCTCGGGTAAGTGGGGTCCCCTCATCTCCATCCAATAAAACGGACGGCGAGGCGAACCTTGCGCCCGACGATTCATGGGCTCGCATCCTCCACACCCCGGCGCGCCAGCGACCGCCGCAGCACTTCCAGGAGGCGGTTCAGCCGCCGATAGACGTGGAACGGCGTGGGGAAGCCCAAGGCGTGGGCGATGTCGCGAACGGGGAGGTCGTCTTCGAAGCGAAACGTGAGGAGCAGGCGGTCGCGGGACGGGAGCTCCGCCAAGACAGTACGGAGTGCGGCGCGGAGTTCGCCGGCTCGCATCTCAGTGTCGGGGCTTGTTCCGACAGGCTGGCTCAGGCTCGCAGGATCAACGTCGTCGGCGACCAGGTCCGCCAGTCGCCTGCGGGCGAGGCGCGTCTCCAGCTGATCCGCCGGGGCCTCGCGCACGCGGCCATAGCGCTGCCGGTAATGGTCGAGACAGAGACGCCGCGCCACGACCACAAGCCAAGTGGTGAACTTGCTGCGGCCGTCGGCAACATATGCACGGAGGCGCCGCAGGTCGTCCTGGCGCAACTGCTCGAGCACGAACGCGTAAGCGTCCATCGCCGCGTCGTGACTGCGGCAGACGAAACGAGTGACGTGAATGAGGAGAGGACTATAGCTTCTGACGAACCCTGCCCAGGCCTCGTCGCGCGCTGGTGCGTCGCCCGCACCGAGCAGGCGCGACAATTCAGCAGGGAGAGCATCGGCCATCGGTCCGCACCCCTGTGCTAGGCCCCGGGCGCGATTGCTCGATGGTCTAGTACTGTGAAACCAACGTATCCTTCGGGAGGTTGGCCTGCAACCGAAACCAAACGTCGCGCACATGCCGAGCCGTATGGCCGCCTAAGCCGTGTGGCATCATGAAGTTCGCTAGAGCGGGCGCATGTGGATCTCGCTGGCAGGGAGTGGCGCCACAACAAGAACTCCCCGCCGTCGCCGTGGCGTCACTATGGAGATGAAGGTGGCGGCGGGCCAGAGCCTGTCGCGCAAGTCAAGGCCGTGGACGACGCCGGTTCGTGTTCGAGCGCTACAGCGATTCAGCGGCGGTTTGCTAAGCGCTTCTGCGGGTGTTCCTTCTAGGCCACCAGTTTCACCAGCGGATCGACGGCATACTCAGCCCTTGATCGAAGCACACATCACGTGAGGATGCCCCCAGGCATCACCAACACGGACAGTCCTCTGGATTCAATAGCCACCTCGAACTCCATTCCCGACACGACTTCGCCGTCGATCTGCACGGGCCCGTCGGCCTCGAAACGCGCGCGTCGCCAGCGGCGCCAGCGGGGATCGCCGTCCGCGCTGGGCTGCGCGGTCCGCAGGCCCCGGTGCAACGTCCGCCAGTAGGCCCGCGCCGAGAGGCACGCGACGGCCTCCGCCTCGCCGTCCGTGGCGTCCGCCTCGGGCCACATGAGCCACCCGAACCCGTAGCACGGCAGGTTGTAGAGGCCGGCGTTGTACACCTGCTCCGCGCGCCTGACCAGGGGCTCGCCGTCAACAGTCACCCCGATGCCGGTCCAGGACCGCGTCGCGACGCAGAGCAATCCGGGCACGAGACCGAGCCATCGGCGCCATGCCGGCCGGCGTTCAACCGCGGCGAGCATGCGCGACTCGAACCCGGCGCTGATCGAGACGAGCGCTAGGGGAAGCTCGGAATGGGTGGTCGTCATGACATCGATCAGCCGTGGCGTGCCGGCCTCGATGGCACGCAATGCGCCGCGTACAGTCCCGAGGCCAAATGGGTGGCCGAATGCGTTGCCGGTGCCGAGCGGGAGCGTGGCCAGCGGGCGGTCGGCCATTCCCGCCGCCCGGAGAGCTCGTGCCAGCAGGTTCACGGTGCCGTCGCCGCCCGCCGCTACCGGGACTTCGTCTGGGGCGAGGCCCTGCACGACCTCGCCAGCCTCCTCGAGCGAGCGGACGACGGCGGTCCGCGCACGCGCGACGAGCTGCGGCGCCGGGGCCAGCGCGGCGTGCAGGCGGGCGAGAACCCGCCCGCTGCCCGCGCCCGGGTTCACGAGAAAGACGACCCGTCGCTCCGCGCTCACGCCTCGGCCGTACCCGGACGGAATGCGACCTTGATGGCGCCACTTCCCCGGCGGTGTACCAGCGCGGCGAAGGCAGCGGAATAGGCGTCGAGCGGAAATGTGTGCGTGATCAGGTCGCGCAACCCTAGCGTCCCGGCCTCCTGGCGCGGCAACAGCACCGTGTACGGATGCACCCACTCCCCCTTCCAAGGCACAGGTCCGTAGACGTACACCCCACGCAAGGTGATCTCCCGGTACCAGAGCGGGGTAGGGTCCACGCCGGCGAGTGTGGGCGGCGCCGCCACCATCACGAGCAGGCCGCGCGGGCGCACCGCCTGCAGCGCCTGCGTGACGGAGGAACGCGTCCCCGCAGCGTCGATCACGCGGTCGTACACACCGCGGAAAACGTAGCCGTAACCGATGACCCGCACGGCGCGCATCCGCCGTGCGGAGGCCCAGTCACGGAACTCGGACGCCCCTCGGACCACGGTTGCCGCCACACCATGGTGCTCCGCCCAGGCGCGCTGCGACTCGTGCCGGACGAGGAGCTCGCACGAGCCGGGACGACCGAGCACGCGGTGGAGGTAGGCGATCAACAGGCCGATGGTGCCGCCGCCGATGACGAGCGTGCGCTCCATCTCGGCCGCCTCGCTGCGGAGCAGCGCCGCCAGCGCCGTCGCGGCAGGGTCGAGGAGCAGCGCATCCTCGTCCGCAACGCGCGGGGACAGCGGCCAGAGCTGTGAGCGGTGCGCGAGGCACGCGTGGGACCAGCCACCGCCGGTCTCGCAGTTAAAGCCGATCCCGATCCCGCGGCCCGGCCACTCATCTCCACGCCGCTCGCACATCCCCTCCCACCCTTCGCGGCATGGCCGGCATGGCTCGGCGACGCCCCGCGCCCGGCAGCCGAGCACGGGCCAAACGGCGCAGCGCGTCCCCGCCTGGAGCGGCGAGTCCGCAACATCGGGCCGGAGGCCGTCGGCGTCCACCTCTGCGACCAGTTCGTGCCCGGGGACGAATGGGTACGATGCCTCGGGCTCGAGGTACAGCGAGTCGCGCCCGGTGACCAGGTTGACATCGGTGCCGCAGATCCCGGAGAGCCGGACCCGCAGCCGCACCCAGCCCGGTCGCGTGGGCAGGGGCGGCGAGCGGCGCACGCGGTGGAGGGGCGCGAGCCGGGCGAACCAGAGCGGCCGGGCCAGCTGATACGTCAGGCGCGTCGCCAGGTAGCGGGCCACCTCGTGACGGAACTCAAGAGCATCCGCCATCATCCGGCCAGCCGCCGCTCGTAAAGCCGATAGGTCTTGATGCGCGCGCCGCCGCACGCCGCGATCACCGCCTGGATCTTCCGGTTGTCCGCCTGCACCAGCGAGAGCTCGGCGCGATCGATCCCCAGCCGGTGCGCAGCGTCGGCCATCTCGGCCGCGATCACGACGGCCACGCCCCGAGCGCGATGCTCGGGGAGCACGCCGAGGAGAATGAACCGCGCGCTGCGGATCCGGTGGATTCCCCGCGCCAGCTGTAACCAGCCGAACGGCCACAGGCGCCCGCCGAGCGGCGCGAGCAGCTCGTTGATGTCGGGCAGGGAGAGCCCGAACCCCACGGCGCGGCCGCCGCGCTCCGCGAATAGCACGAGCTCGGGGCGATAAAACGCGCGGAAGTCCCCTGCCCGCTCCCGATACTCGTCCCACGTGAGCGGGACGAATCCCCACAGGTCGGCGAACGACGCATTGTACAACTCGAACAGCAGGCGATTCTCGGCGTCCCAACGACGCGGATGGACGGGTCGGACGGTCACCCCGTCCCGTGCCGCCAGCCGCCGGAGGCGGGCCACGACGGGCGCGAGACCCGTGTCCGGCGTCCAGGCGTGCGCGTAGTAGTCGAGCCGGGGCGCATAGCCGGCAGCCTCGACCAGCCGCGCATAGTAGGGCGCATTGTACGGTGAGAGAACCATCGGCCGCGAGTCGAACCCGTCCACGAGGAGCCCCACCTCGTCGTTCGTCGTGAGGCTGACCGGTCCCAGGACGTGCCGCACCCCCTGAGTGCACAGGTCCGCCTCGGCCGCACCGAACAGGGCACGGGCCGCAACCGCATCGTCCGCGCACTCGAAGAACCCGAAGAACCCCGCCTCGGCCTCCCACCGCGCCGCGAACCCGGGATCCACGATGCTCGCGATGCGTCCCACCACCCGGCCGTCACGCCGCGCGAGAAACCGTCGCACACGACGCGTGCGGAGCGAGGCGTTGTCTCGGAGTGACCAGCGTCGCCGCTCCATAGTGCGGAGCGGCGAAACCCAGTACGGGTCGCCACGATAGAGCGCGTACGGCAGCGCGCAGAAGGCGCGGCTCTCCGTGCGCGACGAAACGGGCACGATGTCGAGCGCCTCACGCGCCATGACAACACGATGCCAAATCCATCGCGATGCGTCAAACGCACCGCGCTTGACGCTTTCTTGACGCCTTCCCATTTTAGTTGACCGCATGCAGGGGCACTCGTGAGGGTTCTGCTCGTCAGCCCCACGGCGCTGGACAGCCGGGGCCGACCGATAAAGCAGCGCAGGGTCCACTTGCCCGCCCTCACCCTGCCGATGCTCGCCGCCGTCACCCCACCGGGCACTCACCTCCGATTGTGCTGCGAAACGGCCGAGGAGATTCCCTTCGATGAGCCGTGGGACCTCGTCGGTCTCACCGGGATGGGATCGGGGATCGTGCGGGCGTGGCAGATCGCCGATGAGTTCAAGCAGCGGGGCCGCACGGTGGTAATCGGGGGGATCGCGGCGACCCTAGGCGACCCTGCGTGGTCACTGGCCCATGCCGACTCGGTTGTGCTCGGAGAGGCGGAGGAGCTCTGGCCCGAGGTCCTGCGCGACGCCGCGGCCGGTCGGCTCCAGTCGGTGTATCGCATGCGACGCGAGCCGCCGGTCGACCAGTTACCCGTCCCCCGATATGACCTCCTGAACCCGGTGGTCTATGGCCGGTGGCGGCCGGTGCAGGCGACGCGCGGGTGCCCCTTCACGTGCACCTTCTGCTCGATTACGGCGTTCTTCCATCAGCGCTACCGCAAGCGACCGGTCGATCAGGTGGTCCGCGACGTGCGCGAAGCGAAGCGCAGGGGCACGCGCTACATCGCCTTCATCGACGACAACATCGGCGTCGATTGGGATTACTGCGCCCGGCTGTGGGAAGCGTTGATCCCCGAGCGGATCATCTGGATGAGCCAGTGCAGCCTCCACATCGCTGACCGGCCAGACATGCTGGAGCTCGCTTCCCGGAGCGGGTGCCGGATGTTGTCGTTCGGCATCGAGTCCACGAGCGCCGACAGCCTGGCCGGCATCGACAAGGCGTGGAACCGTCCCGCCCGGTATCGCGAGGCGGTGCGCCGGATCCGCGCGTACGGGATCGACGTGTCCACGGAGATGATGATCGGCTTGGACGGCGACGACCGTTCTGTGTTCCAGCGGACCTATGACTTCGTCATGGACAACGCGATCTCGGTGCCCCGGGTTCATATCCTGACGCCGATCCCGGGAACGCCGCTCTTCGACCAGCTCAAGGACGAAGGCCGGATCCTGAACGAGGGGTTCGACCGCTACACGGGGGGACACGTGGTCTTCCGCCCGACGCACCTCGACGCCGCCGAGCTCGAGGCCGGCTACTGGAAACTATACGAGCGCCTGTTCTCCTGGCCGGCAATCGTGCAGCGCGTCGCCCCCAACCCGGCATCGCTCTCCGGTTACATGCGGGCGCTCGTCGTGGGCGTGAATCTGCACTACCGGCGTCACGTCCACCACCGCATCTCCCCCGGCATCGTGTAAGCCCGTGCGAGGAGGTTCCATGCGCGTCCTGTTGATCCGCCCTCCTGTTCCGCCGCATACGATCGGCCTCAAGCACATCATGATTTGCGAGCCGCTGGAACTCGAGTACGTGGCGGCTGGGCTGGACGGGCACAACGTGCAGATCATGGACATGATCCTCGAAGGGGACCTCGAGAGGCGGCTCCGACAGTTCGCGCCGGACGTTGTGGGCACGAGCTGCTACATCACCGGCGTGAACGAGGTGCGGAAGATATGCCGCACCGTGAAGCGCTGGAAACCGGATTGCTGGACGGTGGTAGGCGGGGTTCAAGCTTCGCGCGTGCCCGAGGACTTCGCCGACACCGCGATCGATGTCGTCGTGCGGGGCGACGGCACGACGGTAATGCCGGAGCTGCTCACGGCCTTCGAGAGCAGACGCCCCCTCGAGGAAATCCCGAATCTCGCGTTGCCCGACGGGGACCGCGTGGTCCTCACGGCCGAGCGTCCCTACATGCCAAAGCCGGATGAGCTTCCATTCCCCCGGCGCGACCTCGTCCGCCACCTGCGGCACCGGTACTACTACCTGTTTCACCAACCGGTCGCCACGATGAAGACCACGTGGGGCTGCTGGTACAAGTGCAACTTCTGCTACACCTGGCGCATCACCGACGGGCTACCGTACGCCCGGAGCCCGGAGTCCATCGCGGCCGAGCTCGAGCAGATCGAGGCCAACGACGTCTATATCGTGGACGATATCTTCCTCATCAACCGGCACCGGCTCGCGAGCACCGCCCGGCTCCTCCGGGAGCGCAACATCCGCAAGAGCTATCTCGTCTACGCGCGCGCCGACTTCATCGCCGAGAACGAGGATATGATCGCCGAGTGGGCCGACCTCGGCCTCAAGGCTGTGTTCGTCGGGCTCGAAGCGACGACCGACGCCGAGCTGGATTCCATGGACAAGCAGTGCAGCGTGGACTACAACCGGCGGGCCATCAGCGTGCTGCGGAAGCATCGGGTGGACACGTACGGCTCGCTCATCACCCAGCCCGACTACGTCGAAGCCGACTGGGAACGACTCAAGCGGTTCATCGACGAGACCAAGCTTTACTACCTCAACATTTCGCCGCTCACGCCCATGCCCGGCACGCTCATCTGGGAGCGGTACAAGGACCAGACCACGGTGGGTCGCGTGGCGCACGGGCTCTGGGACCTGTCACACGTACTCCTGCCCACGCGGATGCCTCTCAAGCGGTACTACCGCTCGCTCCTGGGCGTGTACGCCCACGCCTGCTGCAACCCACGCCGCGCCGCGGAGCTGTCGCTCCGCACGGCGCCGCCGATCTGGTCGTGGAAGTTCCTACGGCTGTGGTACGGGGCTCTCAAGATCGCGCGCCAGTTCCTCACGGCCCATCGGCACCACACGACGTCGGAGATCGCCAGGGCGGTGGACTGCGGGCCCGAGGTGCCAGGCCTAGTCCCTCGATGGAAGGCGCAGGCGGGGCGGGCGGCAGCGACCGGCTCCGCCGTCGCGGCGGACTGAGCGCCTGTGGCTGCCCTCCCGTTCGAGACGCCGCCCATCCGGCCAGCCGCCGCCGGCCGTGTGCCATACGATCCGTTCGAAGGCTACTTCGCCCACGGCGGCCATCCTACCGCCGCGCCCGGCAGCCTGCTCGACCTCCCCGCCGCGCGCCGGTGGTTCGATCTCCTGCGGTGGGGCGATGAGGAGAACCTCTACACGTACCAGCAGCCACTCGAGGGTCGCTCGGGCCCGCGCGTTTCGGTCGGCGGTCGCGGTATGCTGATGCTCGCCAGCTACGATTACCTCGGCCTGCTTGGTTACCCGCCCGTGGAAGAGGCCGCCGTGGCCGCGGTGCGGGCCTACGGCACGGGGACCGGCGGCGTCCGCATGCTCACCGGCACGACGGCGCTCCATCACGAGCTCGAGCGCGAGCTCGCGGCGTTCAAGGGCGTCGACGCGGCGCTCGCGTTCAGCTCGGGCTACCTCGCGAACCTCGCCGTCATCGGCGCGTTAGTCGGCCCCCGCGACCGGGTGATCATGGACGCCCGCGCCCATCGGAGCCTCCACGACGCCTGCGTGCTCGCTCGGGTGCCGGTGCACACCTTTTGTCATAACGACCCGGCCGCATTGCGTCAGGAGCTCGCGCTGGGGCCCGCCGAGCAGCGTACGCTGGTCGTCGTGGACGGCCTCTACTCCATGGATGGCGATATCTGCCCGCTGCCAGAGATCATCGCCCTCAAGCGGGAGTTCGGGGCGTTCCTGTTGGTGGACGAAGCCCACTCCTTCGGCGTGCTCGGCGAGAGCGGCCGCGGCGTGCACGAGCACTTTGACCTCCCCCCCGAAGCCGTGGACATCTGGACGGGCTCGCTCTCCAAGGCGATCCCGGCGAACGGTGGCTTCCTGGCCGGCTCCCGCGAGCTGGTGATCTATCTCCAGCACATGACGGCGCCGTTCTGGTTCTCGGCGGCGCTGTGCCCCGCGGCGGCAGGCGCTGCGCTCGAGGCCGTGCGCGTACTCCGGCGCGAGCCCGCGCGCCTCGGCCGA
Organism: Candidatus Segetimicrobium genomatis; assembly: GCA_005882335.1. Classification (GTDB taxonomy): domain Bacteria; phylum Sysuimicrobiota; class Sysuimicrobiia; order Sysuimicrobiales; family Kaftiobacteriaceae; genus Telluricultor. The sequence continues at coordinate 27,885 of VBAP01000061.1, read as the reverse complement.
CTCCATCGCAACGCCGCGCGGCTCCGCGACGGCCTGCGCAGCCTGGGCTACGACACCGGCGCCTCCGCCGGACCGATCATCCCGGTGATGGTCGGGACCAACGAAGCCGCCTGGCGGCTCGCACGCCGGCTTTTCGACCTGGGCGTGATGGTGCCCGCAGTCGTCTACCCGGCAGTGCCGCTGGACGCCGCCCGGCTACGGGTCTGCGCCACCGCCGTGCAGTCCGAGATCCACCTCGACGAGGCCGTCGCGGCCTTCGAGGGCGCGCGGCGATGACGGTGGCAGGCGCCACGCGGGCGCCACCTTGGGCGCGGAGGTACGCGGTCCGCGCGTTCGCCGACATTGCGGACGTGGATCCCATGGAGTGGGACGCGATCCTCGATCCCGACGATCTCCAAGCGACCCACCGGTTCGTGAGCGTGTGCCAGCGCTCCGAGGTCGAGGGAGCGGCGTACCGGCACGTGATGGTGTATCGCGGCGAGCGGCTCGCCGCCGTCGCGAGCTTGTCGCGGATGGACGTCAAGCTCGATCTCCTCTCCAGCGGGATCGCGCGCGCGGGCATCAGCTGGGTGCGGCGGCGCCGGCCTTCGTTCCTCGTGGTGCCGGTCGCCTTCTGCGGCCTGCCGGTGTCCTTCGGGCAGTCCTGCCTGCGCGTCGCGCCCGGGGCGAATCAGGCGCTTGTGCTCTCGATCCTGAGCCGCGAGCTCGACGCGTTCGGCGCGGAGACGGGGGCGCGGATCCTCTGCTTCAAGGAATACGCGCCGGGGGAGAGCGCGGCGCTCGCGCCACTCGCGACTGCGGGCTACTTCCGCGCGCCGAGCCTCCCTTCCTGCCGCCTCGCGATCCGCTGGAGCTCGTTCGACGAGTACCTCGCTGCGATGCGCGCGGGCTACCGCCGCCAGGTCCAGATCAGTCTGCGGGCGCGGGCCGCGCTGGGGGTCGAGTTCCACGTCGTTGAGGATTTCGGTCCTGACTGCCCGCGCATCTTCGGCCTTTACGAGCAGGTGATGGACCGGGCGGAGTTTCAGCTCGAGCGCTTGAACCTCGCCTTCTTCCGGGAGCTGAACGCGCGGCTGGGTTCGCAGTCGGGCGCCGTTCTGCTGGTGCGGGACGGGGTGGTGGCGGCCGCCGCCGTGCTGCTCTACGGGCCGCATCTCGTCACCTTCCTGCTCACGGGAATCGACTACGCTCAGAACCGCGCGTGCCACGCGTACCCGAACCTCGTCACCGAAGTCGTGGCCGAGGCGATCCGGCGGCGCGCGGCAGCCCTGGAGATGGGGCAGACGTCGTACGATCTCAAGCTCCGCTTCGGCGCCGTGACGAGCGAGCGCGACATTCTCGTCAAGTGCCGACGCCGCTTGAGCCACGCATTACTCCGAGCGGTGGCCCCGGCGCTGTTCCCGGTCGTCCGCCCGCTTGCGCGGCGAGTTCACCGAGCATCATGAGCGGCCTGCAGCCGATTCTCGCGCGCTATCAGGGCGGCGACTGGCGCGTCAGCGCCCGCCAGCTCGCCACGACGGGCGCGCTCTTCGTCCTGGCCTGGTACCTGGCATACCGGAGCCTCGAGGTCTCCTACTGGCTGACCCTCGCCCTCGCGCTCCCGGCGGCGGGTCTCCTGGTGCGGTTATTCATCATTCAGCACGACTGCGGTCACGGCTCCTTCTTTCCGAGCCCCCGGTGGAACGAGGCGGTCGGACGCGTGCTCGGTGTGGTCACGTTGACGCCCTACCGCTACTGGCGCCGGTTCCACGCCATGCATCATGCCACATCGGGCAAGCTCGAGCGGCGGGGCTTCTACGACATCGTGACGTTCACCGTGCGCGAGTACGTCGCGCTGCCCGGGTGGAGGCGGGTGGCCTACCGCGTGTACCGCAACCCCGTTTTCCTATTCGCCGTTGCGCCAGCGGTGCTCTACGTGGTGTTGTACCGCATCCCGTTCCTAGCGCCCCGCGCTTGGACCGCCGAGCGGCGAAGCATCCTTGGGACCGATGTCGCGCTCGCGGCGGTGGTGGGCGTTCTGGTGGCGACGATCGGCGTCCGCCCGTTTCTGCTCGTCCAGGCGCCGGTGACCGTGATCGCGTCCGCAGCGGGAATGTGGCTGTTCTACGTTCAACACCAGTTCGAGGACACCTACTGGGAGCGCGCCGGACACTGGGACTTCACGCGCGCCTCGCTCGCCGGGTCCTCCTATTACGCGCTCCCCGCCTGGCTGCAATGGTTCACGGGGCACATCGGGTTGCACCACATCCACCATCTCAACACCCGCATTCCGAACTACCGGCTCCAGGCCTGCCTCGACGAGCACCCCGAGCTGCCGGCGGCGCGCCTCACCTTACGCGACGGTTTCCGCTGCGCGCGCCTCAAGCTCTGGGACGAGGACCGCATGAAGCTGGTGACCTTCCCGAAGGCCTGATGTCGCGCGCGTCGCTCGACCTCTTGCTCGCGGTGGGATGGGCCGGCCAGACGGCCACGTGGGTGTGGGCGCTCGTACGGGTCGGGCGCCGGGCGGCGGCGCGTCGGGAGTGGGCGCCTGAGCTGGCGGTGCGGGCAGGCGTCGTGGCGCTCGTCGTGTGGGCCTTGGTCGCCCGCGCCGGCGGCCGGTTCCCGCTCGCCGATGGCGTAATGGTTGCTTGCGTGGCGCTGTTCCTCACGGGCCACGCCCTCGCGGCGTTTGGTCGCCTACAGCTCGGCGACGCCTGGGGAATCGGCACGCGCCCGCGCCCCGGGCTCGAGGCACCGGTCCGCGCCCGGATCTACCGGGTCGTCGCGCACCCGATCTACGTGGGGACGACAGCGGCGGCGGTCGCCCAACTCGCGGTGCTGCAGAATCTCCCGTCGCTGTTGCTCGTGGCTGGCGCCGCGGCGGTGAATCCGTGGAAGATCGCGCGGGAGCGGCGGTTCCTCCGGCGGTCCGCGTCGCGGACTGCGCCCGGGCCATCGGGCCACCCCTTCCTCGGCCACGTGCCGGCGTTTCGCAGGGAACCGCTGGGCTTCCTCCTCCGCGCCGTGCAGGAGTGGGGCGACGTGGTCGCCCTCCGCATCGCCCGCCGGCCCGCCTACCTCGTGTGGCGCCCGGAACACGTGCAGCAGGTGCTCCAGACCAACCAGCGGATCTATTCCAAGCAGGTCGGCCCCCTCGAGCGGCTCAGCCTGGTCCTGGGTCGAGGGCTGGTCACGAGCACGGGGGACCTGTGGCGGCGCCAGCGCCGGCTCGTGCAGCCGGCGTTCCATCCCGAGGCGCTGGCCGCGGCGGGCCGGGCGATGGCGCGGGCGATCGGCGAGCTGGTGAACCGCTGGCGCCCGCTCGCGCAGCAGGGCATGGTGGTGGACGTCCACGGCGAGATGATGCGGCTCACGTTCTGTGTCGTGGGGGAGACGCTCTTCGGCGCGGATCTGCGTGGGGCGGCCGACTGCGTGCGCGGGGCGCTTGCCGTGATCCAGCGGCAGACCAATGAGCGGCTCGACACGCTCGTCCCGCTGCCCCTGTGGGTCCCCACGGCGCGGAATCGCGCCTTCCGCCAAGCGCTCGCCACTCTCGATCGGGTTGTGGGGGACGTGATCGCGGCGCGTCGTGCGGCGGGCAACGGCGCCGGCCGCGCGGACCTACTCGCGGCCCTCATGGCCGCGCGCGACGAGGGCATGGGCGGGCGGATGGCGCAGCGGCAGCTGCGCGACGAGATCGTCACCTTGCTCCTCGCCGGGCACGAGAACACCGGGAACGCCCTCTCGTGGATGTGGTACCTCGTCGCCCGGCACCCGCAGGTCGCGTGTCGCGTTGTGGAGGAGCTCGACCGCGTCTTGGCCGGCCGCCCGCCCGAGTGGGCTGACCTCCCGGCGTTGCCGTACACGCGGATGGTCACCGAAGAAGCCCTGCGGCTCTATCCCACGTCGTGGCTCATGCTGCGGCGTGCCGAGGAGCCGGACGAGATCGGTGGGTTCGCGATTACGCGGGGCGCGATCGTCCTGATCAGTCCCTATCTCACGCACCGGCACCCCGAGCACTGGCCCGATCCCGAGGTGTTCGACCCGGAGCGATTCGAGGAGGGGCGCTCGGCGGCGCGGCACCCGTTCGCCTACCTCCCGTTCGGCGGGGGTCCGCGGAAATGCGTCGGGAGCGGATTCGCGGCGGGCGAGCTACGGCTCGTCCTCGCGGCGGTCGCGCAGCGCTACCGCCTGGAGCTCGGGCCGGGCCAGGTGGTGGACCCGCTCCCGGTGGTGTCTCTGCCGCCCCGCGGCGGCCTGCCGCTCCGGGTGCGGCTCCTGTCCGGGCGCGACTAAGCCGTGGTCGCCGAGCCGCGCCTCGCACCAGGCCCTCGGCCGCACCCGCTCCTCGGGCACATCAGGGCGTTCCGGAACGACCCCTTCGGGTTCTTGAGCGAAGCGATTCGCGACTACGGCGACATCGTGGGCCTGCGCCTGGGCCTGCGGCCGGCTGTGTTCCTCCGCCATCCGGATCACATCCAAGTCCTGTTGAAGGCCCACCGGGACAACTACGTGAAGCAGACGCTTTTCCGCGTCGTATTTGGCGACGGTGTCGCCACTGTAAACGGTGCAGCCTGGCGCCGCCAGCGGCGGCTCCTGGCTCCGTGGTTCCAGCCGCGGCGGGTCAGCGGAGCGATCCCACTCCTCCACGACGTGCTCAAAGACCTGGTGCGACGGTGGCGCCCGCTCGCCGACTCGGCACAGCCGGTCGAGCTCCACTTGGAGATGAAACGGCTCGCACTCCTCTTCGTTGCTCGAACGCTCCTCGGAGCCGACCTCTGCAGCGCGGCCACTGCCGTTCGCAATGCCGCCGACGTACTCCAGCGGGGAATGGCCGAGCGGCTTTTCCGCATTGTGCGGCTGCCGCTGTGGGTGCCGACCCCGGACAATCGCGCGTTCCTCGGCGCGGTCAAGGCTCTCGACCAGCTCGCCTACGGCCTCATTGCCGAGCGCCGTGCCGCTCGCGGCGAGTCCGACGATCTCCTCGGAGCACTGCTAGAGGAGGAAGGCACACCCGCGTCCGACCGCGCCATTCGCGACCAGATCCTCACGCTCCTTCTCGCCGCGTACGAAAACACCGGCAACGCATTGACGTGGCTGTGCTACGTCTTGGCACGGCACCCGGAGGTCGCGGATCGTGTTCACGACGAGCTGCTGGCGACCTGCGGTACTGCGCTCCCGAGCAGGGAGGCGTTGCCGGGACTACGATACACCCGTATGGTGGTGGACGAGACGCTGCGCCTCTACCCCACGGGATGGATCGTCCGCGTCAGCCGGGCAGAGGACATAATCGGCGGGTACCAGGTCCCCGCGAGCGCAGTCGTCTTCGTGAGCCCGTATTTGACGCACCGACATCCCGAGTTCTGGCCGGACCCGGAGCGTTTCGACCCCGCGCGCTTCGCGGACGGCGCCCCAGCGCTCCACGCGTTTTCGTATTTGCCGTTCGGGGAGGGCCCGCGGCAGTGCCTCGGCGGCGACCACGCGATCGTGGAGTCGCTCCTCACGGTAGCCGCTGTCGTCTCGCACTACCGGCTGAGTCTCGTGCCCGGCCAGAGGATCGAGCCCGAACCCCTGTTCTCCGTCGCGCCGCGCCACGGTCTAAAGGTGATCCTGCAGTCGCGCGGCAGGCACTGACCTTCCCTTTACTGGGAGTTCCATGCAAGAATCGAAGTCGCGAAGCCACCCGACCGCCTGGGTCGTCCGATACCGCGTCTGGGTGGTCGCGGGTTGGGCGCTCACGGTTCTCGCACTGGCCCCCCGCGCGGCCCGAGTTGACCGGTTCTTGGCCGTCGCGCCGCCCGTCGGGGGCGAGGCGGTGGTCGTCGATGCGGAGCTCGCCGCCCGATTCGTCAGCCCGTTTGTCAACTATGTCATCCTTATCGTGGGCGGCGGCCCACAGCCCGTCGAGCCACGAGGCCGCGCACTCCTCGACTCGATCCTCGCTTGCGTCGGGCGGGTTCCGGGGGTCCTCCGCGTCCGCTCGTACGAGACTCCGCGGGACACCCTGTTCTTCGTACCGGGCCATGAGGCCACGTTCGTCGTCGTGGGTCTCGACGGCCTGCGGCACACGCCGGAGGACGTCGTACTGGAGCTCCGCCGGGCGACGTCGGCCCTGCTCCCCGCCCTGTCCGAGCGATTCCCGAGTCTGACGCTGCGGTGGACGGGACGCGCGGCGCTCAATGCCGACTTGCGGCAGGCGAGCAGCGCCGACGTGAGCGCCGCTGAGAGACGCGCGCTGCCGCTGACCCTGCTTGTGCTTGTGGCCGCCTTCGGGACTCTCCTCGCCACGCTCTTGCCCGTCGCGTCGGGTGCGCTGGTCATCACGATCGCCCTGGGCCTCGCCACGCTCGTCGGCGCGCGCTGGCCGCTCGCCACGCTCGCCCAGAGCTTCATCGCGATGATCGGCCTCGGGCTCGGCATCGATTACGCGCTGCTGATGGTGAGCCGGTTTCGCGAGTCGCTGGGAGCGGGCCTGTCGCCGGATGCCGCCGCCTGCGACGCCGCCCGCACCGCCGGCCGGACGATCATGCTGTCTGGGGCCGCCGTCGCAGTCGGGTTCGCTGCGCTCCTCGCGATTCCGCACTCCGAGCTCAAGGCCGCTGCGGTGGGTGGGCTCTTGTCCGCTGCAACAGCCGTACTCCTCTCCATTTCCCTCGTGCCCGCGCTGCTCTCATGGATCGGGTCCGGGATCGATCGCGGACGGCTGTGGCCCGCGCGCTGGGCGCTCCGCACCAGGTCGGCCTGGCACCGCTGGGGCCGGTGGATCGTTCGCCGTCCGATCCAGGTGCTGGTCGCGGCCGGCGTGCCCGTGGTCGTCCTGGCCTGGCAGGGGCATCGGCTGCGGCCTGGCCTGCCACGCGGCGGCGAGTGGCTGCCCTCGGGTATCGAGTCGGCCACGGCGCTTCGGGAACTGGAGGCGATGGGGCGGAGTGGCGTGGTCCAGACGATCCACGTCCTCATGCAGCTCCCGGCGGGGCACGATGTCCTGACCCGGGACGGATGGGCCGCAGTTCGCCGGATGCGCCGGTGGCTGGTCGCGGACCAAAGAATCGCTGCCGTGCACTCGTTCACGTCCTTTGCCGCGGTACGGCCGCTCTCCCGCCTCGCGTTCTTCACGACTCCCCGGTCGACCTGGCGGCCGTTCCTCGCCGAAGACCGGCGTTCCGTGCTGCTCCATGCGGTCCCTGCGGAGTCGGCAGACGCGGTGGCCCTAGTCGCGTTCGTAGAAAGGCTGCGCGCGCTTGACGCTGAGCGGTTCACGGGGTTGGCCGGCACACGAATCCTTGTGGGCGGCCTGCCCGCGTCGCGGGCGGATTACGTAAAGGTGGTGCAGGGCCGCTTCGGATCCGTCGTAACGCTGGTTCTGCTGGGCACGTTCGCAGCGCTGTTCGTCGGCCTCCGGTCGGTGCTAGTGCCAGTCAAAGCCATCGCGCTGAACCTTCTTGCGGTAGGCTCTGGCTTCGGGGCCGTCGTCCTCGCCTTCCAGGATGGCTGGGGGCTCGGTGTCTTCGGCCTGCGCGAGCCCGTGGACCGTGTGTTCCTGGTGCTGCCGACGATCGTTTTTTGCACGGTATTCGGGCTCAGCATGGATTACGAAGTGTTCCTCGTCACCCGGGTGGCGGAAGCCGCGAGGAATGCAACAAACGATTCGACGGCGGTGGTCGAAGGACTTGCGAACACAGGGCCCGTCATCACGAGCGCTGCCGCGATAATGGTAGCCGTGTTCGGCGCGTTCATGCTGGGTGATTTCCTCCTCATCAAGATGCTCGGGCTTGCGCTCGCCGTCGCTGTGTTCGCGGACGCCACGTTCGTCCGTAGCGCCGTGGGCCCCGCGCTGCTCACGCTCGCAGGTCGGTGGAACTGGTGGCCCGGCCGCACTCCACCGTGAGCGGCGAGCAATCAGGTCCGGTGTCGCGCGTACGGTCGTTCACAGGGGGTTGCCTAAGCCTAGGTGACTGGCGACGTTGTGCTCTTGCCGGAGAGGTGGCCGAGTGGCTGAAGGCGGCGGTTTGCTAAGGGGCTCCGCCTTTTTCCGTCTGAGTGCCTCCCAGTCTTAACTGGTCCCGCTGCTTCGAACTGTCTGACGACGGTACGTCCATCCGCGTCCGGTCTGATCGGTGATTTCCGTCCCCGTCTGCCACCACTTTTGCCACCAGCGCGCGGCCCTGCCACGGCTGGTCGCAGAGTCGGCGCTGGGAAGTTAGAGGACGTTCCTCTCCGCTGAAGGCGCGGTCCTCACCGCTACTGCGGCCAGGTGACGAAGCCCGCGTCCGGCGCGCGGTCGAGGCACTGAATTCCATCTGACGCGTAATGCGAGTGCCGGGCGCACGTCGCGGCAGCCCATCCGAAAGTGGACGGATCACCCAGCGCGCTCGCAGCAACGGACAGCTGGATCTCGGCCCCCCCGATCGAGAACGCGACCGGCGTAATGATCATCGGTTCCCCGCTGAGGAGGGGTCGGAGATCGAACAGGAGTCCCTTGAACTGTGTTCCGTCCCACTCGACGGCCACGAAGAGTTCCACCGGCAGGGCTTGGTTCTGAGGAAACACGCCGTCCTTGCCGGAGGGAAACGTCGTCGGATCGGTGTCCAGCTCGAAGAACCAGTCGTACACCCCCAGACCCCCAGACGCCGGCGCGGGACTCGCAGGCACAATCTCTGCCAGGTCCAGCGTGAACGTGAAGGTTCGGCCCTTCTGGGAAACCTCGGCCCTGACGATGTCCAGGTAGGCGGGAACCTTGGCCGCAGACCCTGGACCTGTGTTGAAGTTCCAGGCCGCATCCCCGGCGAGATCGGTGACAGCGCTCGTTAGCGACGCTGCCGCGTCGAATGCCGCACCTCCGGACCGGCGCAACGTCGTGGGAGAGTTCTCTTCCGTGCAGCCCGTCACCATCAGGGCCGCCCCGAACAGCAGGCCGCCCGCCCGCCAAATCGTACGCATGGTGCGCCTCCTTGATAGGCCTGGAAGGTTGCTGGGGGACGCGTTCATTGGAGCCCCCAATCCGTTCGTACAATGCCACTTGAGTCGCGTCCCGGCGCGTCTGGATTCGCAGTGCCGTGCACGGCGCTGCTACGAGCATGTCGTGTCACGCGCGATCTCATTTCTTGGGCCTCCAGACCGGAGATAGGTCGACTGCCGGGTGGTTGCTCAAGTCGCCCGTGCCCGTCCCGTGGACGCCCACGGCGTACACTTCAACGTTGGAGGAGCCCTGGTCGGTCGGCGTGACGCAGTATGCGAGTTGTGTTCCGTCGGGCGACCAAGACATGTGACGACATGCGTCATAGTCGGCGCCGATCGTGATGGGGACCGGGCTCGAGCCGTCGGCGTTCATGACGTAGATCTCGTATGGACCGCCGTCGTGGAAGCTCCAGAAGGCGATCTGCGCCCCGTCGGGCGACCATGTGGGGTACAGGCCGCTGGGCTGGTTGCTCGTGAGATTCACCTCCCTGGTGCCGTCGACATTGATGCCGTGGATTTCGTACGTCGCCTGGCACGTTCTGTGCTCGTAGGCGATCGTGGTCCCGTCGGGTGACCAAGCTGGGACCGAATTCTCTTCAGGGACCGGGCAACCATGCTGACCATACGTGACTCTGGTCCGCCCGGAACCATTGGCGTTCACGACGTATATGTCCGGCCAGCCGCCGTCCATCCCCGTGAACGCGATCCGCCTCCCATCCGGCGACCAAGCGGGGGACTCACCAGGGCTGGTGTTGTAGAAGTCGCTTGCGAGGTTCACCTGACCGGTTCCGTCGGCATTCATCACGAACAGCCCTTCGTACCACTTCGCGAAGGCGATCTTTGCGCCGTCGGGCGACCAGGCGAGCCCCCAGGTCAAGTTGCTGCTCGCTGTCAGCAGACGCAGATGCGTCCCATCGACGTTGACAACGTAGATGCCGTACGAAGTGGCGTCGCTGCCGCCCTCGAAGGCGATATTCTGTCCGTCGGGCGACCAAGAGAAGGAGAGGTCAGCGCTCCGGACGTCGGCGACGCGAGTAGCACTTGAACCATCCCCATTCGCGACCCAGAGAGACAGGTCGCCCGTGCGGAGGCTCAGGAACGCGAGCTCGGGGCCACTGACCGCTACCGGCGCGGTCGCGTCCTTGCCGCAGGCGGCGAACAGAAGCGCGCCCACAGTCACCACCAGTCCCTGCTTCAGAGCGTTCCCGGGCCGAACGGCAAGTGCTAGTCGAATGTGGTACATGCTTTCCTCACCTTCCTTGCTCTTGGCCGGCTAGCTGTCGACGTTCAGAGTGGCCGTCGCCAGTGGCTTGTTGTTGCACTTGAAAATGCAGATCTCGTACCGCGACCCCTTGAGCTGTGCTTTGAACGATCCTGTAGGGTCGAACGACCATGTCTCGCAGCTGCTGTTGACGCAGGCACTCAGTCCGTCCGCCGCCGCCGGTCGTACTCCGGTCCCGGTGTAGAAAGTGGCGCTGAACCCGCACCCTTCGAACTTCTCCGAGCCTGTGATCGGCGCACCCGCCGCTGTCCAGGACCAGGAGGCGTAGGACTCGACAACGCCACTGCACTTCAGGCTCCACGTGTACGGCCGATCGCCGATGAAACCGGCCGCTGACAGCGCCGCGGCGCTGGCCAGTGGAGCCGAGGGGGCCGTCGTGGAGCTGCGCTCGGAGCAGCCCGCCAAAACAACCGCGCCGACGAGTAGCCCTGCAATCCCGATCCCTCTCATATTGAGCCTCCAATTCAGTCGTACGACGACACTTGGTTCGTCTCTCGCCTCGGCCAGGAACGGGGATCCGGTTTGCCGGGACCGTTCCCGAGGGCCATGTTAGGGCGGCGGCGTGAGACCGTCGTCAGACCAGCGTCAAACGGATCTGCATGGTTGAGCTGAGGACGTTCGGCGGGCTGTCTATCGAGGCCAACAGCGCTCCCCCTACGGGCGCGGCTGCACAGCGCAAGACGCTCGCGCTCCTCGCCCTGCTCGCGCGCCACCCCCGTGGCCTCAGCCGCGACAAGCTCATCGCCTACCTCTGGTCGGAAACCGATGCGGAGCACGGCCGGAGCCTCTTGAGACAGGCTTGCTACGCCCTCCGCCGCGACCTCAACGAAGACAAGCTGTTCCTCGGCTCGACCGAGTTGCGGCTCAACCCGGCGGTCGTCACGAGCGACGTCCAGGCCTTCGACGACGCGCTCCAGCGTGGCGAGCTAGCTCGTGCTGTCGACCGCTACCGCGGGCCGTTCCTGGACGGGTTCTATCTCAGCGAGGCGAGCGAGTTCGAGCGCTGGCTGGACGCGGAGCGCGCGCAACTCGCAAAGCAGTGCAGCGACGCGCTCGTAACCCTGGGGAAGGAAACGGCCGCGCGCGGCGACCACCGCGCCGCAACCGACTGGTGGCGCCGGCTCACGGCACTCGATCCGCTCAGCTCCCAGGCCGCACTCGGCCTCATGACGGCGCTCGTGGCCGCGGGCGAGTCCGCCGAGGCCCTCAAGCACGCGCGAGCGCACGAAGCGTTCCTGCAGCAAGAGATGGGCACCGCGCCGGACGCCGCCGTGCTGGTCCTGGTGAAACAGCTGTGTGAGGAGACCGAGCGCGGCGCGCCCCTGCCGGGCACCGCAGAGCAGCGGCGCAGGCGGCGTCAATCCACGACCGATTTCGTGTTGGCAGCGCTGCCGGCGGCGCTGCGGCGGGAGCTGCACCGCGCGACCGCGCTCAGCACCGTCGCGGCCGCCCTCGGAATCGTGCTCGTCGTCGGCGCCGTGGGGTACGGCGTCTCGGGAAGGCATGGGACAACGAGCAGGCCCGAGCCCTTGCCCGTCGCGAACCGAAAGATGCTCGCCGTGCTGCCCCTCGAGAATCGTGGCGCATCGGCCGATGAGTATTTCGCCGACGGGCTCACCGAGGCCATCGCCACGCGGCTCGGGAGCATCCGCAGCCTCGGCGTGATCGCCTGGCAGAGCTCCCGGCAATACAAGCGGACGGGCAAGAGCCCGCAGGAGATCGGTCGGGAACTCGGCGCTCAGTACCTCCTCGAAGGCACGGTCCGCTGGGAGAAGTCGCCCCGAGGCCCGAGCCAGGTGCGCGTGAGTCCCACGCTGATCCGGGTTTCAGACGGAACTCAGCTCTGGGCCGACCAGTACGACACGACGCTGGCCGGCGTGTTCGCGGTGCAGGCCGATCTCGCCACCCGGGTGGCGGGGGCGCTCGACATCGCTCTCGCGGACGCGGAACGGCGCATGCTGGAAGACAGGCCGACGGCGAACCTCCAGGCGTACGACGCGTATTTACGCGGGCGCGCGGCGATCGAGAGGGATTGGGACCTCCCCGACCTCAAGACGGCGCTCCAGATGTTCGAGCGCGCCGTTACGCTCGACTCGAGCTTCGCGGTGGCATGGGCCTGGTCGTCGTTTGCCCACGTGGCGTTGTACTGGAACTACGCGGATCGCGATCCGGCGCAGCTTACGGTGGGCAAGGCCGAGGCGGATCGCGCGCTGCGCCTCGCCCCCGACTTGCCCGAAGCGCATGGGGCTTTGGGGTGGTACGTCTACGCCGGCCTGAGGGACTGGGACCGGGCGCTGGAAGAATACACCCGAGCGAGACGCGCTCGTCCCAGCGACCCGTATACCACAGTGATGCTCGGGGCCATCAACGAGCACAGGGGGAAATGGAACGAAGCGTTGGTGTACGGGCACGAAGCCGTGCTGCTCAGTCCCCGAAACGGCGCCTTCGTAGGAGGCCTGGGCAACTCCTACACGAGGCGGCGCGAGTTCGCCGGCGCCAACTACTACTACGACCGCGCGCTCACGCTCACGCCGCGCTCGGTCGGCGGCCGACTCGAGAAGGCCATTGGCTACCTCAATCTGACCGGCGACTTGAAGAGCGCCCAGCGGCTCTTCCCCGATGTCTCCGAGAACATCGCGCCGACGGGTTTCGAGGACATTTTGATCACGCTCAGCGATATCGTCCTGCTGCTGCGCGACGAGCAGCAGACCAAGCTGCTCGGACTGTCGCCTTCTGCACTCGACGGCGACACGGCGGGCCTCGCACTCGCCAAGGCGCTTGTGTACCGGCGACGCGACAAGATCCTACTCGCGCGTGTCTCGTTCGACTCGGCACGAGCGGCCCTCGAGAATTCGCTCCGGCGCAAGCCCGACGACCATCTCTACCACGCGCTGCTCGGGCTCGCGCTCGCCGGCCTGGGCCGCGCCGACGAAGCTGTGCGCGAGGGCGAACGCGCGGTCGCCCTGCTGCCGGTCTCCAAAGACGCCCTGGACGGCGCCCTGTTGCCCGCGAACCTGGCGCGGATCTACGTGCTGCTGGGGGAGCGCGACAAAGCGATCGATCAGCTGGAGGCCGTGTTCTCTCGACCCGGTCCGCTCTCGGCCAACTGGCTCAAGGCGGATCCATTCTGGGACTTGTTGCGGGGGAGCCCGAGGTTTCAGCGGTTGGCCGCGGCGCGCAACTGAGTGAGGGCTGCCTCGAACGCCGGGGGCGGCCGCTCGACCGCCCCACCGGTTTCGGTGCTCCGCGTCCCTACTGCGGCCAGTTCACGAGCGGTAGCCCGTTGTCCGGGGCGAAGTCGGAGACGGTGAACTCGTCCGTCGGAGCGGCGTGATTCGACACGACGGTCGCGGCGCCCCATTGAAACGTGGCCGGATCGCCCAGCAGCGTGGCGTCCACCACGAGCGTGACGCGCGATCCCTCGATCGTAAACGGGACAGACCTAACAACCGCCTGTCCACCCGTCAGGAGCGGCCGTCGATCCACGAGCAGACCGACGAAACCCGTTCCGAGGCCCCACGAGCCGGTCGGATTCCAACTCACCGCGATGAAGAGCTCGAAAGGGTTCGCGGTGTGCTCCTTGAACGGATAACCCAGGAGGACCCCCGTCGGGTCGGTGTCGAGGCCGAAGAGCGAGACGTTGACGAAATCGGGTCCCGACGGGAAGTCGGCGGCGGGATCGTCGGGCACGGCCGCGGCGAGGTCCAGCGTGAAGATGAAGGAGCGGTCCTTCCGCGTGGTCGCGGCCCGCACGATATCAAGGTAGGCCGGATACTTATTCTTGACGTCGCCGGTCGGGTCGTCCACGGCGCTCGTTTGACCGGCGGCCGACAGCGCGATGGCCCGAGAGTCGCTCGGCGCCGTCGGGGTGCTTCGCTCGGTGCAGCCTGCCAGCAGGGCCGCTCCCAGCGCCAGGGTGCCGGCTGTGCGAATCGTGTTCATCGTTCCCTCCGGAAGACGTGATGGAATCACCTGCGATCGGCGTGCCTTCACCACACGATCCTGATCCTCCCGCCTCATGGCGGCGTGATGCAGTTGAAGCCGCCGTGACGAAGGCGCTCACCCCACGCAACTTCCCCAGCAGATGTAACTGCACGAGAGATAGGCGGGATCGCACTTCTTCAGCCTCGTCTTGCAACGCTGGCAGCAGCAGCCAGACAGGCAGTCCGTGGGCCGTGGACAGTCAGGTCGCCCGGCGGCTGCGCCCGCCGACCCCCAGAGTTTCGACACGAGCACGGTGGGCACGAGCGCGAGCCCGATCGTCCGGGCCGAGAGGACGAGGAAGCGGCGGCGGGTCGCAGTCGATGCGGTGGTTTCGCCAGGAGCGACCCGTCCAGCCGTTCGGTAGGCGAGGACGACGCGCACCGCGTAGGCGGCAAGGTGACTCGCGAAGAGGGCGGTAAAGCCGAGCGCGGGAACGAGCGCGACCTTGCCCGCGAGCGAGCCCGGAACGAGCGCGTCGAAAACGACCACCAGCAGCCAGCTCACGACGCTCAACGTGAGCGACAGGCGGATGCAGAAGGCGCAGGCGCCGAGCTTGGTGGCGATCAAGGCGCGGAATGACAGCGCCGCACAACGAATTGCGTGCATAACTCCTCCAGGAGAAGCCTTTCCACGATCCGTCGCGATTCGCAACGGCCGCAAATCAGGGCTAACTTAGGCCGGCCGGGTCTGCGGCCCGGTGAAAAACGGGTGAAATGAGGCCCGATGCTGCAGGTCAAGACGTTCGGTGGGCTTTCAGTCGAGCAGGACGGCACCCAGTGCGGCGGTGCCGCCTCGCGCCGCAAGACGCTCGCACTCCTCGCCCTGCTTGCCGCAGCCGGCAAAAAAGGAATGAGTCGGGACAAGCTCGTCGCTCACCTCTGGCCGGAGAGCGACGCGGTGCACGGGCGCGACCTGCTGAAACAGGCGTGTTACGCGCTGCGTCGCGACCTGCACGAGCCCCGGCTGTTCCTGGGCTCGACCGAGCTGCACCTCAATCCGGCAGTCATCGCTAGCGACGTCGACGCGTTCGAGCGGGCGCTCGAGCACGGCGATTCCGAGCGCGCCCTCGCGCTGTACACGGGGCCCTTCCTCGACGGTTTCTATCTCAATGGGACCGGTGAATTCGAGCACTGGGTGGAGGTCGAGCGGGCCCGCATAACCCAGTGTGTTTCCAAGGCGATCGAGGGCCTCGCGACCGACGCGACCGCCCGCGGCGACCGTCGGGCGGCGGTCGAGTGGTGGCGTCGCTTGGTGGCGCTCGATCCGTTCAGCTCCCAGGCTGCGCTCGGCCTGATGACCGCCCTCGTGGCCGCGGGGGAGCCAGCCGGAGCCATCCAGCACGCGAGCGTGCACGAAGCCTTCCTTCAAGCAGAGCTCGGCGCCGCGCCGGATTCGGCCGTGCTGACGCTGGCGAAGCAGCTGTGTGACGAGGCCGCGCGGGGCACGCCCTCAGAGGCCGAGGGCGCGCACACGCGGCGACGCCAATTCACGCGGGATGTCGTGGTGGCGGCGCTGCCGGGCGCGCTGCGGCGGGAATTGCGCCGAGCGAGGACGCTCAGCGCCGCCGCGATCTCTGTGGTCGCGCTGGTGGGACTCGGCGTCCTCAGCTTCGGCATGTGGAGGTGGCATCCGACCGCCGACACGGCCGACGCGGTGGCATTGCCGGGCCGGAAGATGCTCGTCGTGCTGCCATTCGAGAATCGCGGCGCGGCCGCCGACGAGTATTTCGCGGACGGGCTCACCGAGGCGATCGCCACCCGGTTGGGCAGCATTCAGCGCCTCGGCGTAATCGCCTGGCCGAGCGCCAGCCAATACAAGGGGACCCGCAAGAGCCCGCAGCAGATCGGCCGGGAGCTCGGCGTTCAGTACATCCTGGAGGGCTCCGTCCGCTGGGACAAAGGCTCCGCCACGAGTCGCATCCGGGTGAGCCCCACGCTGATCCGCGCCTCCGATGCGGCGCAGCTCTGGGCCGATCAGTACGACACGACGCTGACGGGCGTGTTCGCCGTGCAGACCAAGCTTGCGACGCGTGTGGCCGGGGCGCTCGACATCGCCGTGCTGGACGCCGAGCGCCGCCTGCTCGAGGCGCGCCAGACAACCAACCTCCAGGCATACGACTTGTATCTGCGGGGACGAGAGTTGGTGGACCGTGAGTATCTCTCTCCGGCCAGCGTGCGGACGGCAATCGGCCTGTATGAGCGGGCAGTCGCTCTCGATTCGAACTTTGCGCTCGCCTATACCTGGTTGTCGGTGGGTCTCGTGTGGCTACACGTGACGTACACCGATCGGTCACCGGATCTCCTCAGCCGCGGCAAGGCAGTGCTGGATCACGCGCTGCGTCTCGATCCCGACCTGCCCGAATCCCACGCCGCACTTGGGTTCTACTACTCCAAGGTCGTGGGGGACAACGACCGCGCATTGGAGGAATTGACGCGAGCCCGGCGCATGCGCCCGAATGATCCGTACTTCGCAGCGGTCCTTGCGGACATCGCCGACGATCAGGGACGCTGGAACGATGCGCTGGTGTACGGGCGCGAGGCCGCGGCACTGGACCCGCTCAACATGTATCTCGCATCCGGGCCGGCGCTCACGTACGCCGAGTTGCGGCAGTTCACGCAGGCGACCTACTACTACGACCGCGCCCTCGCGATGAGACCGGAGTCATTTGACGCCCAGCTCGGCAAGGCCCTTGCCTACCTCGGCCACACAGGCGACTTGGCCGGCGCGCAACGCCTGCTGCCCAACATGTCGCGCCCTCTGGACGGGGCCGGTGGAGGAGCGGCGGTGTTTGCGCTCTGTGACATCGCCACGCTGCTCGACGCCAAGCGGCAGGCGCAGGTGCTGTCTCTTGCACCTCCAGCCTTGGAGGGTGACAGCGCCGTCCTTGCGCTGACAAAGGCCCTAGTGCTGCGTGCGAACGGCCGAAGTCTCGACGCTCGAGGGCAGTTCGACTCGGCGCGGATGTTTTTGGAAAACACCATGCACCACTGGCCGAGCGATGACTACTATGCCGGCCTGCTCGGTCTCGCCCTAGCCGGCCTCGGCCGTTCGGCCGACGCGGTCCGCGAGGGCAGGCGAGCGGTGGAGCTGGTACCGGTATCCAAGAACGCCGAGTGGTCTGGGTATCCGCGGGCGAACCTGGCGAGGATCTACGTGTTGCTAGACCAGCAGGACGAAGCGATCGAGCAATTGGAAATCGTCCTTTCGCGCCCGGGCCCGCTCTCGGCCGGCTGGCTCCGGGCGGATCCGTTCTGGGATCCGCTCCGGGGCAGCCCGAGGTTTCAGCGCCTCGTCGCAGTCAAGAACTGAGCCTCCAGAACGCTCGCTCGTCACAGCGGCCAGGTGGCGAGTGGCGCGCCCAAGTTGAAGTCTGGCGCGAAGTCAAAGGGAACGTGTTTGTTGTAGGCGTTCTTCACATCATCGCCAGCCTTCGCAACAGCGGTAACCGAAAGCCAGCTGAAGGTCGATGGGTCACCGAGCAATGCAGCATCTACCACAAACGTGATCTGCGCACCGTCGATGGTAACCTTTATCGGTGTGACCGTCGCCTGTCCGCCTTTCAGCAGCGGCCTCCGGTCTACCAAGACGTCCGCCGCGCTAGCGGGGTCGAGCGGGTCGACGAACCCGGAGCGGTACACGCGGTGCTGGATAAAGAACTCGAAGGCGTTCGCGGTGTTCTTTGTGAAAGGATAGCCCACTGGGGACGCAGTCGGGTCCGTGTCGAGGATCGGCTGCCATACCATGACATCGGCCCACGATGGCAATGGGGGATTGTCTGGTATGGGGGCCGCCAGCGTCATCACGAAAACGAAATTCGTCCCCTGCTTCGTGATCTCGGCCCTGACAATGTCCAGGTAGGCTTCCGCTGTCTTGTCCGCGTCTCCAACCGGGTCGGTTACCGCACTGGTCTTCCCCGCGACAACGTCAGCCGCGAATGCTCCGGTTGCTGTGCCGGTCGGCCCCGTTTGGCCGGTGCGCTCGCCGCAGCCCGCCAGGAGGGCGGCTCCGAGCAGTAAGCCACTTGCGATGCAAATCGATTTCATAGTTCCTCCAATTGTGAGTCCCCCGGAGCGAGGGCTGCTCTAGCTGTCGACAGTCAGCTTGCCGCTTTCCTTATCGAAGCAAACCAAGACGCGGTGGCAGCCACCACCCGCCACAGAGCCCGACAGACTTGCCTTGAACGGCCCAGCTGGGTCGAAGGTCCAGCTCTTGGAGTCGTACCCAACTTGCGCGGTGAAGCCGTTCGCGTTGGCTGGGCGCACGCCGGTGCCGCTCAGGTTCTGATCGCCGGTGCAGCCGGCACTGCCGCTTGCGATCGCCGCGCCGTTCTCGGTCCAGGACCATTGAGCGCCGAGAACAAACCCGCCGTGACACGCGAAACTCCAGGTGTACGGCCGGTCCACGAGAGTCGCTGTGCCCGCGAGAGGGCGTGCGGAAGGCGCTGTGAGAGCGTTATGGTCGCTGCAGGCAGCTAGCAGGGCCGCGGCGAGCAGCAGGTTGCCTGTGATGCGTGTCGTTCTCATCGTCCCTCCCATTCGAAGTCACTGGAAAAGCCAGGGCCCATGCCGCACGCCAGGTGCGGAAGATCTTCAGCGGTTGTCTTTCACCGTGCCGCACGCGAGCATCGCGCCCCTACCGGGGTCTCCAGGCGGGCGAACCGCTGCTCGACGTACCACCACCGGCGATCGGTTTGAGGCTCGAGCCGTCGGCGTTCACGACCCAGATCTCGACGAAGCCGGACAAGGTGCTGAGGGTCTGAAACGCAATCGTTCTGCCGTCGGGGGACCACACGATGTCGTCGTTCCAGTCCGGGGTGTTGGTGACGTTGACCGGGTTCGAGCCGTCGGCGTTCATCACATAGATGTCGCCACCGGCTTGGAACCCGATCTTTGTGCCGTCGGGAGACCAGACAGGCGCCCAGTCGTCCGCCGGGGTGCTGATGAGCTGGGCGGCGCTGCCCGATCCGTCAGCATTTATCAGGTAGATCGCGACCTTGCCGTCGCGATCGGTTTCGAAGGCGATCGTCTGACCGTCGGGGGACCAGGCCGGCGCCCTGTCCGCCGCCGGGTTGTTCGTGAGGTTCACGGGACTCGAGCCGTCGGCGTTCATCACATAGATCTCATCATTGCCGTCGCGGTTCGTCCAAAAGGCGATCTTGCTGCCGTTGGGTGACCAGACGGGCCCCCCGTCCGCCGCCGCGTTGTTGGTGACGTTGACGAGGCTCGAGCCGTCGGCGTTTATCACATAGATGTCGCCACCGGCTTGGAACCCGATCTTTGTGCCGTCGGGGGACCAGACAATCGCGGCCGGGTCAAACTGTCCCAAGCTGTTGGTGAGTCGGGTGACGCCCCTGCCGTCGGCGATCATCACCCAGACCTCCCAGTCGCCGTCGCGCGTGGTCCAGAACGCAATCCTGGTTCCGTCAGGCGACCAGGCTGGGGCGCCGTCGCGCAGCCTGTAGTCGGGCGGGTTGTTTGTCAGCTGGACGACGCCTGAGCCGTCAGCGTTCATCGCGTAGATGCTTGTGCTATAGTCGCGGTTGCTCGAAAAGGCGATCGGGCGAAGGGGCGCCCCGCAAGAGAGTTGGAACGTGGCTTGCGCGGTGTCCCCCGCAGTGACGGCTACCGTCACTGGATTGGGGCTCAATAGCGTGCAGTTCGTTGCGACCCCGCTCAGCAGGAATTGATGACTTCCCACACTCAGCTGGTTGAACGTGACTGATCCATTCACCGGCAAGGACTGCCCCGCGCCACCGTCCACCGCGACGACGTAGCCGTCGGGATCGAGGCCCGGGCCAGTGGTTGAGGCCATGATCTGCACGATTCCGGTGGAGGGTCCGGTGGACTCAGAGCCGCCGCAGGCGAGGGCGACCAGGAGGGACGACGCTGCACATAACGCCGTGCAGCACGCGGTGGCCCAATGGATAGATTTCAAGCCTCTCCCCCTATGTCGTTGGTCCGGAGCGAGTTGCATTCAAAGAGGGCTCGCCGGTCCCATGCCATTCGCTTCGCTGGGCCACGAGGGCTAAGTTAGACCCGCGCGGTGTGGGCCCGATCAAAAACGGCTCAAATGGGCCCGATGCTGGACCTCAGGACGTGCGGCGGGCCGATGCTCGAACTCAGGATGTTCGGCGGGCTGTCCTTGAAGGACGGCGGTGCCCCAATCACGGGCGCGGCCGCTCAGCGCAAGACCCTCGCCCTCCTTGCCCTCCTCGCCGCCGCCGGCAGGAACGGGCTCAGTCGCGACAAGCTGATCGCCTACCTCTGGCCCGAGACGGACACTGCGCACGGCCGCAATCTCCTCAACCAGGCGTGCTACGCCCTGCGGCGCGATCTCCGCGAACGCGAGGCGTTCCTCGGCACGAGCGAACTGCGGCTGAACCCGGATGTCGTGCGGAGCGACCTAGAGGCATTCGAGGCCGCGCTGCAACGGGGCGATGCCGATGGCGCGGTCCAAGCCTATACGGGACCGTTCCTGGACGGGTTCTTCGTCAGTGGGGCGCCGGAGTTCGAGCGCTGGGTGGACGCCGAGCGCGCACAACTCGCGAAGCAGTTCAGCGACGCGCTCGTAACCCTGGCGAAAGAGGCGGCCGCGCGCGGCGACCACCGTGCCGCGGCCGACTGGTGGCGCCGGCTTACCGCACTCGATCCGCTCAGCTCCCACGCTGCGCTCGGCCTCATGAAAGCGCTCGTGGCCGCGGGCGAGTCCGCTGCAGCCATCAAGCATGCGCGAGCGCACGAAGCGTTCCTACAGCAAGAGATGGGGACCGCGCCAGATGCCGCGATGCTGGCGCTCGTGAAGCAGCTGTGTGAGGAAGCCGAGCGCGGCGCGCCCCTGCCAGGCGCCGCGGAGCAGCATCGCAAGCGGCGTCAATCCACGACGGATTTCCTGCTGACGGCACTGCCCGTGGCGCTGCGGCGCGAGCTGCACCGAGCGACTACGCTCTCGACCGCCGCAGCCGCTCTTGCCATCGTGCTCGTCGTCGGTGCCGTGGGGTTCGGCGTCTCGGGAAGGCATGGCACAACGAGCGGGCCCGAGCCCTTGCCCGTGGGGAACCGGAAGATGCTCGCAGTCCTCCCCCTCGAGAATCGCGGCGCGTCGGCTGACGAGTACTTCGCCGATGGACTCAGTGAGGCCATCGCCACCCGCCTGGGCAGCGTCCGCAGCCTCGGCGTGATTGCCTGGCAGAGCGCTCGACAGTACAAGGGAACCAACAAGACCCCGCAGGAGATCGGTCGGGAGCTTGGCGCCCAGTACCTCCTGGAGGGCACGGTCCGCTGGGAGAAGCTGCCTCGAGGGCCGAGCCAGGTACGTGTGAGTCCGACGCTGATCCGGGCCTCGGACGGAACGCAGCTTTGGGCCGACCAGTACGACACCACGCTGGCCGGAGTATTCGCGCTGCAGGCCGACCTCGCCACCCGGGTGGCAGGGGCGCTCGACATTGCCCTCGGCGACGCTGAGCGGCGCCTGCTCGAGGACCGGCCGACGGCCAACATCCAGGCCTACGACGCATATCTGCGCGGGCGCGCGGCGATCGAGAAGGATTGGGACCTCGCCGACGTGAAAACGGCGCTACGGATGTTCGAACGCGCCGTCACGCTAGACTCGAGTTTCGCCCTGGCCTGGGCCTGGTCGTCCGTCGAGCACGTGGCGTTGTACTGGAGCTACGTGGACCGGAACGTGGCGCAGCTCGCGGTTGGCAAGGCACAGGCGGATCGTGCCTTGCGCCTGGCACCCGACCTACCGGAAACGCACGGCGCCTTGGCGTGGTACTTCTTCGCCGGTCTGAAGGACTGGGACCGGGCGCTGGCGGAATACACGCGAGCCAGACGTGCTCGTCCCAGCGATCCGTACTTCACGGGAGGGCTCGGGAGTGTCAAGGAGCACCAGGGGGAATGGAGCGAGGCGTTGGCGTATGGGCACGAAGCCATCTTGCTCAGTCCCAGGAACGGCAACTTCGCGACCGGCCTAGCTGAGTCCTACACGAGACAGCGTGAGTTCGCAGCAGCCAACTACTACTACGGCCGCGCCCTTGAGCTCACACCGCGATCGGTCTCAGGCCGGCTGACCAAAGCGATCGCGTACTTGAATCTCAGCGGCGACGTGAAGGGCGCCCGGCGGTTCTTTCCCGACGTCTCGGAGAACATGGCGCCGACGGGTCTCGAGGGCATCTTGATCACGCTCAGCGACATCGTCCTGCTGCTGAGCGATGAGCAGCAAACCAAGGTGCTCGCTTTGTCACCGGCGGCATTCGACGGCGATACTGCTGGCCTCGCGCTCGCAAAGGCGCTCGTGTATCGGCGACGTGACAAGACCATCCTCGCGCGTGTCTCGTTCGACTCGGCACGCGCCGCCCTGCAGAATTCGGTCCGCCGCGAGCCAGACGACTACATCTACCACGCGCTGCTCGGGCTCGCGTCCGCGGGGTTGGGCCACGCGGACGAAGCCGTGCGCGAAGGCGAGCGGGCGATCAGCCTACTGCCCGTGTCGCGGGACGCGGTGGATGGCGCTCTGTTGCCCGCCAACCTGGCGCGGATCTACGTGCTACTCGGGGAGCGCGACAAAGCGATCGATCAGTTGGAACTGGTGTTCTCCCGACCCGGCCCGCTCTCGGCCAACTGGCTCAAGGCCGATCCGTTCTGGGATCCGTTGCGGGGGAGCCCGCGATTCCAGGGACTGGCTGCGGTGAGGAGCTAGATGAAGATCGGCTGCGTCTTCCTCACCGCCTGGTGCGTTCTCCCGCGGTCACTGCCCGCACAAGAAGTCACCGGCAATCTCCGGGGCCGAGTGGTAGCGTTCCAATCGGAGCCCGTCCCGGATGTCCGGGTGATCGTCGCGGGACCGAGTCTCCAGGGAACGCGCACGACCCGAACGGACCTCCGGGGCTCGTTCCAGGTGCTCGCCCTGCCACCCGGGAGCTACACCGTCCGGCTGGCGCGGATCGGGTTCCGACCCGTCGTCGTCGACAGCGTTTCCGTCCGGATCGGTGGCACGACGAACGTTGGCCTCGTCACGATCGAGCCCCAGGCGATCGAGCTCGGGGAGGTCGGCGTGACGGCCCAGCGGTTTTCCATCGATCCCACGAGCACGACGATCGGAGCGAACGTCGATGCGGCCACCTACGACGCGCTGCCGGTCGGCCGCGATTACCGTTCCGTCGTCGCATTTCTGCCACACGCCAACACGAGCTATTACCCCGGCGACCCGGTGAATATCGGCGGGGCCACGGGGCTCGAGAACGCCTATTTCATCGACGGCGTCAACACGACGCCCCCGCACTTCCAGGGCTCGCTGCCGGTGGCCAGCTTCGCCTTGCCATACAACTTCGTGCGGGCCGTCGAGGTGAAGGAGGGCGGCTACGATGCGCGGTACGGCCGGGCGATCGGCGGGACGGTCAACGCGGTGACGTACTCGGGAGGCAACAGGTTCGAGGGCGACGTCTTCGCATTCTTCACCAACAGCGGGTTGACAGGTCCCGGCCGGATTGGCCTCAAAGATGTGCGCAACGACAACCTCTCGAGCTACGACTTCGGCGCCCGCGTGGGCGGACCGATCCTGCGCGACCGGCTGTGGTTCTCCGCCGCCTACAACCCGCAGGTCGAGTCGGCGAACCGAGGCGTTCCCGGTTGGGCGGGTTACCGGGATCGGTTCCGGCGACACGCGTTCGCAGGAAAGCTCACGTGGCGGGCGGCGGCGTCCACCAGCGTCGAGCTGCTGCTGTTCGGCGACCGCTCCACCCATCACGAGGTGACCGGGGCTCTGTTCTCCGGGTGGGGCGCCGTAGACTCGGTGGCCAATCCCGACCCCTATCTCGTGTTCAGTCGAGGGTGGCACACATCGGCATCGCTGCGGCTCACGCGCCACGTCGGCGCGCGTGCCGTACTCGAAGCCACCGTCGCCCGGGCGACGAGCTTCTCGCGACAGGGAGCGGAGACGGCCCGAGGCGATACGGAGCCCCTGTCCCTCGACTACATCACCAGCACCATGTCAGGCGGCCTTGCAAGCAAGGAATCGCCCCACGACGCGCGCACTGCTGCGACGCTCCGTGGGACGCTCGAGCTGGGAGCGCATACGGTGGTCGCGGGAGCGGAATATGAGGACAACCGCTTCAGTGATACCTCCGTGTCGCATCTCGTGTTTCGGCTCGACAGCGCCCTATGGATCAAGGACTCAACGCTCGTTCCGTGGACGGTGCACAACCGGGTCCCGACGCTCTACGCCGAGGACTCGTGGCGCATCGGCGCGCGGGTGACGGTGGACGCGGGGCTGCGCTGGGCCGGGGAGTACGTGTATGGGTCGTCCGGTTTGGCGCAGAGCTTTCCGAACGAGTGGCAGCCGCGGCTGGGTGTTTCCTATCAGCTCGGTCGCCTCGGCACGCAGCGTCTGTTCGGCTCGTGGGGCATCTACTATCAGCAGCAGCCTCTGGACATCGCCTCAGGGTTCTTCGTTCCGTATCCGGAACTCTGGATCTACTACTCGTCCGACCCGCGCGTCCCCGGCACCTCGTCGGACTCCACGACGGACGTTTCTACCTATCCCACGCAGTATCCGAACATCCGCGGACTCAAGGTGGAGCACCATCGAGAAGTAGCGCTCGGGTACGAGCGCCTCGTCGGCACCTCCCTGAGGTTCACCGCCCGGGTGATGCGGCGGGACCTGCTCTCGGCCTTCGGGTTCGGCCTCGACACGGCCGATGCGAGGTATTGGGTGTTGGGCGTCCCGGGCGAGGGTGCCTTGAGCTTTCTCCCGAAGATGCGTCGCAGCTATACGGCGCTCGAGCTCTCGGCTGAATGGGCAAGACGAGCGCTTCAGGCTCGATTCTCCTACGTTTTGTCACGCACGTACGGGAATTTTACAGGCTTCTACGCTTCTGATTACGGCAGCGCGTGCCCGGGCTGCTTCGGCGGGCTGCAGATCGCTGAGGAACGGAACAACAGCACGGGCCTGCTGCCGAACGATCGGACGCACGTCCTGAAGCTCGCAGGCGCGTACCGGTGGCACTTTGGTGTGACGACCGGGGCATTTCTCACGTGGCAGTCCGGCACGCCGCTCAATGAGTTCGGAGTCAACCCTACCTACACACGGGCGACATTCCTCGTGCCGCGGGGCTCGGCCGGCCGCACGCCGGCCATCTGGGACGTGAATCTCCGGCTTGCCTACCCGTTCAGCCTTGGGCGGGGTGTCGCCGCGCGGGCGACGGTCGACTGGCTGCACGTCGGATCTCCGCGCCGGCCCGTGTGGCTCGAGCCGTTCCACTACGTCTCCGAGGACGCGAACGGCAACCCGATCAACCTCAATCCGACCTACGGGCAGGTGCGGAGCTACCAGCCGCCGACGCAGGCGCGGCTGGGCGTGGAGTTCACGTTCTAGGCGGTGCTTGGGGGTTGCAGAGCCCCTCGTGAGTTGCGAGCTTCCGCACCTCGAGGAGAGGTGGCCGAGTGGCTGAAGGCGGCGGTTTGCTAAACCGTTATAGGGGCTAATACCCCTATCGGGGGTTCGAATCCCCCCCTCTCCGTTGCCGATCCGCGTCCGCTTCGCTCCGTCCCCGACGGGTTATCTCCACGTCGGAGGCGCCCGCACCGCCCTGTTCAACTGGCTGTACGCCCGCCACGAAGGCGGCAAGTTCCTGCTGCGCATCGAGGACACCGACAAGGCTCGCTCCACCGACGAGCACACGCAGGTGATCCTCGACGGCCTCACCTGGCTCGGCCTCGACTGGAACGAGGACCTCGTGTTCCAGGGCGCGCGCGTCAAGCGCCACCAGGAAATCGCCGACCGCCTCCTCACCGAAGGCAAGGCGTACCTGGACGAGGGCGCGATCCGGTTTCGGCTCCCGCCCGGCGAGATCGCCTGGGAGGACGCGGTGCACGGCCGGATCTCGTTCCAGGGTGGCGACATCAAGGACTTCATCATCCTGCGCTCGGACCGCACACCCATCTACAATCTCGCCGTGGTCGTGGACGATCTCGACATGCGGATCACCCACGTGCTGCGGGGCGACGATCACATCTCGAACACCCCCAAACAGATCGCGTTGTACCGCGCCCTCGGCGCGCCGCTGCCGGTGTTCGGCCACGTCCCGATGATCAACGGACCCGACGGCAAGAAGCTCTCCAAGCGCCACGGCGCGACGGCGGTTGGCGACTATCAGCACATGGGGATCCTCCCCGCCGCGATGCGCAACTTCCTCGCCCTCCTGGGCTGGAGTCCCGGCGGAGACCGCGAGATCATGACGCTGGACGAGATGATCCGGCTGTTCTCCTTCACCGGGATCCAGCCAAAGGCCGCGATCTTCGACATGACGAAGCTCGAGTGGATGAACGGGCAGTATCTCTCGGCCACGCCGGCCGAGGACCTATTGCCGCTCGTGGCTCCGCAGCTCGAGAAGCTCGGTGTGAACGGGAATAAGGAGGCCGTGCTCAAGGCGATCGCCGCCGTGAAGACCCGGTCGCGCACCACGCTCGACGTCGCGCGCCAGGTGGCCGCCCGGCTCGACGCGACGCACGTCGTCGTTGACGAGAAGGCGAAACAGGAGATCGCGAAGGATCCGGCGGGCTACAAGGCCTCGCTCGAGGCGAGCCTCGCGGCGCTCAAGGACACGGACTGGACGCCGGAGCAGCTCGAGCGACGCCTGCGCGCGCTCGCCGAACAGAAGGGAGTGGCTGCCGGCAAGATCTTCCAGCCGATCCGCATCGCGCTGACGGGCGGCACGGTATCGGAGCCGGTGAACGAGCTGCTGTATGTGGTGGGGAAGGACGCGGCGTTGAAACGACTGGAAGAAGCTGTTACACGACGCTACGACGCTACGTTGTAAGTGCTTCGAGCCTACTCGTACGACGTAACGTCGTAGCGTCGTACAGCGCTCATGGCACGATCTTCACGGTATCCGCTTTCGCCCCCGTCGTGTCGCCCCGCGCCCGGCGCTCCGCGTCTCGCTCGGCCTGCTTCCGCGCCCGCAGGTCGCGCACGTACTGCTTGAAGAGCCGCAGTGTCTCGGTGCGCCGGGCCGCCTGCATCAGGTCCTGCCGCATCTCGTCCAGCTGGCGTGCCCGCCTTTGTTCATCGTAATTCCCCTGCGGCAGGCTGATCGGCAGCAGCGCGAGCGCCGCGGTGGGAATCTTGATCCCCGCCACGTGGATGAACTGCGAGTCGATGCCGAACACCTTCCCGGCCACGTCCGTAGTCCAGACGGGGCGCTGCCGGGAGCGTTGATCCTGGTCGATGAATACGTTGAGCGAGTCGACCATGGCGCGGAGCCGGCGCACCACAGTGGTGTCGCGGCTCTCCTGCGGCTCGTACAACGCGTCGGCGACTTCAGACGGCAGCGCGGGACGCGGCAACACCCAGAGCCGACCGTCGCCCACCTGGGGGGGGCTCACGATGTGGGTGCCGACCGCGGCGGGGCTCGCGGCGAGCGTCGTGTCCGGCCTGCCGACCGGGGCCGGGACCGGCCGCGTGGTGTCGGGCGCCGCGGCGCTCGGCACCGGACGCCCCAGACCACCGCTCGGCCCCGCCCCGCGTCGCGTGCCGCCGAACGGCGGCAGCTCGGGCGGCTGCGGCGGTGCAGGCGGAATGATCGTGATCAGCCCCTGCGGCCGGTCGATCCGCCACGACCCGCTGAACGCCAGGACGATGATCGCCACGTGCACCACGGCGCTGGCGACCCAGGTGAGCCGCCG
>VBAP01000114.1 GCA_005882335.1 Candidatus Segetimicrobium genomatis | reverse complement strand
GCGCCTGAATGCGCGCGCTCGCGTCGATCCCGCCGCCCGGTGCGAAGGGGATGACGAGCGTGATCGGCCGGGTCGGCCAGCTCTGCGCGACTGCAACGCCCGTCAGCGCGAACGACAGCGCCAGGACGGAGACCGCCCTCCTCGTCACCGGAAGAGAGCCTCGGGCACGTAGACATGCCCTTCGAAAATGCGCCGCGCGGTGCGCACGAACGAGGCGCGCTCGACGACCGGCGCCGCGCCCGAGCAGTCGGTGACGAGATCCACTTCGATCCGCCCGGAAGGATGCTCGATGCCGAGCACGCCTCCCGAAAACCCTTTGGGCTGGACGTACCGGTTCGCCACCGTCCCGGGCAGCACTGCCGCCGTTCCCACGGCGAGCGCCCCCGTCACCGCATGGGCGCGGTGGCAGGCGTGCGGGGTGAAATAGCGCGAGGCGATGTTGCCGCCCTGCGTCGGGCGCGACACGAGCACGGGCTTGGGCACCACCAGGCGCGACACATCGCCCATTCCCATGCGTCTTCCCGCCTCGAGGCGGATCGCTTCGATCCGCTGCATCAGCGCGCGGTCCGAATCGAGCTCCTCCGGCGTTTCCCTGCCGGTCTTGCCGAAGGCCTCGGCGGCCATGACGACCACCGGCATCGCCATGTCGACGCAGCTCGCCTCGACGCCCTGGATCGGATCGAGCGCGTTTCCTGTCGGGAGGAGCTTCCCCGTCACCGCCCCGAGCGCGTCCAGGAAAGTCAGCTTGATCGGCGCCGCCGGATCGGCGACGCCGTCGATGCGCGTTTCGCCGGCGTATTCGACCTGTCCTCCCGGGGTCTGGATGACCGCCTCGACCAGGGTCTGGGTGTTCACGTTGAAGATGCGCACGGTGGTGCTCGTGTTCCCGGCGCGCACGAGCCCGGCTTCGATCGCGAACGGACCGACGCCGGCGAGCATGTTGCCGCAGTTGGGCTGGGTGTCGACGAAGGCCTCGGTCACCGAAACTTGCGCGAACAGGTAGTCGACGTCGGCGCCCTCGCGCTGCGAGCGGCTGACGATGGCCACCTTGCTCGTCAGCGTGTTGGAGCCGCCGATCCCGTCGACCTGCAGCGCATGGGGAGAGCCCATGACGTTGAGCAGGACCGCGTCCCGCCGCTCCGGATCGGCCGGCAGGTCCGAGGCGAGGAAATAGGGTCCGCGCGAGGTGCCGCCGCGCATGAGGACGCATGGGATCTTGCGCTGCATGGTCAGGAATCCGTCAGCTCGGTTGCCGCACGCCGGATATTGTCCTCGGGGCGGTGTCCGGTCCAGAATATCGTGACAGGAATACGGGGGTGCATGGCGATGTTTACGGGTCGGACCGGGAGTTCCTTACCGCGTACCTGATCGTACCTCATTTTATGGGTCCACTATCATGACGCCGAAACCCCGCCGCGCCCTTCTTCTGCTGGCCGCGATGCTCGCGGGGTGCGCGAATTTGGCCGCCATTTCTCCGGGGGATTCGGCGCAGGCGGTCGAGGCCCGGGCGGGCGCTCCCGCGACGGTGTGGAAAAACGCCGACGGCTCCGAGGTCTGGGAATATCCGCTCGGGCCGCTCGGAGTCGAAACCTACATGGTCACGCTCGGGTCCGACCGCGCGGTTCGGGAAGTCCGCCAGGTGCTGAGCGAGGAATATATCTCCAAGCTGCACGTGGGGATGTCCCGCGACGAGGTTCGCCGGCTGGTCGGCAGACCGCGGGCAATCGGTTTTTCCGACCGCAACGACGAAGAGATATGGTCCTGGCGCTATCGCGAGTGGAAAGTCCGCAACATGGAGCTTTACGTCCAGTTCGACAGACCCGCGGGCACACTCAAGAGGATTTCGCGTTTCCAGGTAGATACGAGCGACGGCAAGCGCCACTGAGCCTTCGCCGAAGACGAAGCCGCGGCTTATCCGCGTTTCTCCTGCTCGTATTCCTTCATCGCCTCGCGGGCGAGCCTGAACGCCTCGACTCCAGCCGGCATCCCGCAGTACACCGCCACCTGAAGCAGGACTTCGCGTATTTCTTCGCGGCTGCAGCCGTTCGTCAGGGCGCCCCTCACGTGGGTCTTGAACTCGTTCGGGCGGTTGAGCGCGGAGAGCATGCCGAGGTTGACGAGGCTGCGCATCTTGCGCGGCAGCTGCGGGCGCGTCCACAACCAACCCCAGCAGGATTGCGTGACCAGCTCCTGCATCGGCATGCCGAAGTCATCGACCGTCGTCAGCTGACGCTCGACGTACTCGGCGCCGAGCACTTCCTTGCGCACGGCGAGCCCTTTATCCCACAGTTCTTTCGACATTGCGATTTCCTTTCGGTTGGATGGCTGGCGGGATCAGGCCATCGTGTGGCTCAACTCGCCGATCTCCTCGATCCACAGCCTCACGGCGTCCCCGGCCTTGAGGAACCGTCCTCTTCCCATGCCCACGCCCGCCGGGGTCCCCGTGAGCACGAGATCGCCCGGGTAGAGTGTCACGCGCGACGACAGCATCGCGATCTGCTCGGCGGTGTCGAAGATCAAATTGCCGGTGTTGGAGTCCTGCATCAGCTCGCCGTTCACCCACAGCCTGATGCCGAGCCGATGGGGGTCGCGGAGCTCGCCCGCGGGCACGATCCAGGGCCCGAGCGGGCATGAGCCGTCGAAGCACTTCTGGCTGACCCAGTCGTAATGAAAGGGCGAGGTCGGCGGGTTCTTGTCGCGCCGCATCGCGTCGCGCGCCGAGAGATCGTTCGCAACGGTGTAGCCGGCGACGCAGTCGAGCGCCTTTTCCGCGGGGATGTCCTTCGCGATCCTCCCGATCACGGCGGCGAGCTCGACCTCCCAGTCGACTTTCTGCGAGTACGCGGGCAGCTTGACCGCGGCGCCGGGCCCGACCACCGATCTCGAAGTCTTGACGAAGTGCCAGGGCTTCTCGCCGAGATCCTTCATCGTCGGTCCCGGCTCCCGCCCTTGAGCGCGCGCCATCTCGGCCATGTGGTCGGTGTAGTTCGCTCCTGCGCAGTAGATGTTGCCGGGATAGAGCACCGGCGCGAGCAGCTTCACGCGCTTGAGCGGTACGCCCTTCGCCCTGCTCTTGCCGGCGGCGATGCGCTTGGCGGCTGCACCGAAGCCGCGATGGGCCCTGCTCCAGTCCTGCAGCGCGCCCAGGACCGATGACCACGCGGCCTGCCCAGTGAGTCGGGCCGCGTCGTAGACCTGGTCGCCGACGAGAATCCCGGCGCGCGCCTCGCGGCCGGATTGAAAGCTCAGCAGCTTGTAGCTCATCCGGTCCTCTTCAGGCAAACGCGCGCTTCATGCGCTTGATCCAGTCCTCGAACGCCGTCATCTGGTCGGTCATGATCTTGCGGGTGGGCTCGTCATTGAGCTTGCCGTCAGGGCCGAATTTGCTTTGCGCCATGCCGATGAAGATCTCGGGCTTGGCGAGCCAGTGCACCCCGAGGCCGTCGAGGATGCGGCGCAGATCGTACTGGCCTCTCGCGCCGCCGAGCGGCCCGCCGGTGGCGCTCAGCACCGCGGCGGGCTTGTTGTTGAAAGGCTGAGGCTGAAACCGCGACATCCAGTCGATCGCGTTCTTGAGCGGAGCTCCCACCGACCAGTTGTACTCGGGCGAGGCAAACAAGAGCGCGTCGGCCGCCAGGATTTCGTCGCGCAGCTTCGTGACAGAAGCCGGAAAACCTTTCTCCTGCACGTCGAAATTATAGATGGGCAGGTCGCCGATGCCGGTGATCCGGAGCTTGAGGCCCGCAGGCATCAGCTCCCCGGCGGTCCTGAGCGCCGCCATGTTGAAGGACTTCTGCCTGAGGCTGCCGCAAATGCCGAGTACCTGGAAGCTTGCTTGCGTATTCACGTCTTCTCGCTTTCAGTTGAAAAATCTGGCGTGCTTTGGCTCTAGCGCCGCATCGCTTCCTCGTAGTAGCCCGGGTCATAGTATTTCGCCGGGTCCGCGAGGTCCTTCTGCGGCTTGCCGTACTTCGAGCGCAGCGCGAGCACCGTTCTCACCCCTTCCATGTCGATTCTCGCCTTCCTGAAGAATCCGTCCTTGGGGCTGAGCAGCACGCCATAGGCGGTCTGCGCCGCCTGTGGGCTGGCGTTCGGCAGGTTCTTCAGGAAAATCGCGATGGCCTCTTCCTTGTTCCCGGAATCGTAGAGCCAGTCCACCGCGTCGCTGAATGCCCGGATATAGCCGATCACCGCATCACGGTTCTGTTCCGCCCAGGCCTTGCGCGCGCCGCCCACCAGTCCCTGGTAGCGCCCGAGCACGTCGGTCGCGTTCGCGAGGCGGTTGAAGCCGCGCGCCTCGGCCTGCACTTCGAACGGCGACAGCAGCAGCGTGCCGGCGTGCTTCTTCTCCATGAGCGCCTGAAACCGCTGCAGCACGCCTCCCGCGGCGGCGGTCGCATAGTCGCGGTCCTTCAGCAGTCCGTTGCGCTCGAGGATTTCCAGAAGGACGAAGGCGTAGCCCGTCGTGAGCGCGTCCACCGACAGCGTCTTGCCGCGCAGATCGCCGAAGCTCTTCACCTCCGGGACGGTGACGAGCCTCAGGAAACCGTTGTCGCCTCCCATGAAAGCGAACAGATCGGGGCCGGGCTTCGGGACCTCTCCCTGCCCTTCGCGGTAGGCGATGAGGTTGTCGATCGCCGTCATCGCGATGTCGAACTTGCCGTCGATGAGGTTGGTCAGCTGAAACACCGAGCTCGGCGTCGGGGTGACCTTGACCTCGATCCCGTTTTTTGCGAAGAGCCCCCTTTCCTGCGCGACCCAGATCGGCCAGTTGAAGCCGCCGGGAAAGACGAT
>VBAP01000105.1 GCA_005882335.1 Candidatus Segetimicrobium genomatis | reverse complement strand
ACGAGTGCTCGCCGCCTCACCAGAACACCCCCTAAGCCTGTGTGGATACCCTACGGCTTCGCTCCGGCGGAGGGCACTCCTCCGGGGGTATCGCCACGCCCCTGTGGGGCTCGCGATGACGCACGGAGCATCGATGCGAGGTCCGTCCATCTTAATCATTGCGAGGTTGCTCCCCTCTGTCATTGCGAGGGCCGCAGGCCCGAAGCAATCTCAGACAACGAGGAATCTTGCCGCGGGTTGGAAAAACCTCAATGAGGAGGCAAAACCATGGAAATCTTCCGCCCCGAGGATGTTCCTGCCGAGCAGCCCGAGGATATGCCGGGCGTGAAGATCCGGTGGGTCATCGACAAGAAGCGCGGCGCCGAGAACTTTGCGATGCGCGTCTTTGAGGTCGACCCCGGCGCGGCGACCCCACTCCATGATCACTGGTACGAGCAGGAGATGTACATCCTGGAAGGCCGGGGCGTCATAGTCGGGGACACAGGCGATAATCCGGTCGAACCCGGCAACGTGCTGTGGGTGGCTCCTCACGAACGTCACCAGATGAAGAACACGGGGAAGACGACGCTGAAGTTTATCTGCTGCGTACCGCAGAAGAAACCCTAACGCCTGACAGATTTTCCTGACAAGAAGCGGGACTGGGAGGACTGGGAGGACTGGGCAGACCAGTAATCACCGTCTACGACGGCGCGAAAACGATCGGCGGCAATAAGATCCTGCTTGAAGACGGCGACACCGCCGTCTTCCTCGATTTCGGCATGTCCTTCGAGGCCCGGAACCGCTACTTCGAAGAATTCCTGACCCCGCGCTCCCGCGCCGGCCTGATCGACCTGGTCCAGATGGGTCTGCTGCCGCCCTTGCGCGGCATCTACCGCTCCGACCTCCAAGATCCGGCCGGCCGTGTCTGGGAGCGTGCCGAACGTTCTCCGCACTATCGCAAGCTGCGGGCCGACGCTGTCCTCCTTTCGCACGCCCACATGGACCACATCGGTTACATCTCGTTCCTGGACACCGACATCCCCATCATCTCCACTGTGATGACTGCATATCTTGGCCTGGCCATTCAGGACTGCGGCGCGCACCAGTTCGAAGGTGAGATGTCCTACACCACTCCCAAGATCGCGGACAAGGACGGCAACCTCGGCGCAGCCCCGCCCAAAGATTTTCCATTCATGCGCCGGTCCTATCTCCTCGCCGACACACTCCCCGACGATGGCGGCGAGTTCTGGAACCTGTCACCGGCGTCCACCAAGGGCCGGCATTTCCCGAAGAAGCGGCTCAAGGTGGTCGACCGCGCCGGCAATCTACCCGTGCGCTACTTCCCGGTCGATCATTCGATCTACGGCTCCGCGGCGATGGCGATCGAGACTTCGGCCGGCTGGGTCGTCTACACCGGCGACCTCCGCCGCCACGGCAGGAATAGGACCTCCACTGATGCCTTCGTGCAGGCGGCGAAGGGGCTGAACCCGATCGCCCTGATCTGCGAGGGGACGAACATCGACCGCGGGCCGGGTGCAACAGAAGAAGACGCGTTCGTGTCCTGCCTTCAGGCGGTACAGGCCGCCGAAGGCGAATTTGTCGTGGCCGACTTCGGACCGCGCAACGTGGAGCGGCTGCTGGCCTTCCTCGAGATCGCGCGTCGCACCGGCCGCCGGCTGGTGATCAGCGACAAGGACGCCTACGTGCTCACGGCCATGCGCGCCGTGGATCCGGGAATTCCTACCCCGGCTTCGGATCGGAACATGGTTGTCTATCGTCGCGCGCTGCTAAAACCGGACAACTGGGTGAAGCAGGTTCGGGAATGGTATCGCGTGCAGGTCAGCGCCGCAGACGTCGGGAGCCACCCCGGCGAGTACATCGTCTGTTTCTCGTTCTTCGACATCGCCGAACTGGTCGATATCGATCCCCAGCGGGGCTGCTGGATCTACTCTAGCAGCGAGCCGCACGACGAAGAGCAGCTCTTCGAGCTGGAACGGTTGAAGCACTGGCTCACCCACTTCAACCTTGAACCGATCGGGCTGACCGAAGGACCGTCACGCTATCATTCCTCGGGACACATCAGCGGCACCGAGATGCAGGCGCTTATCCGCGACATTTCTCCGCGGGTGGTGATCCCTGTTCACACAGTCCACCCAGAGCGATTCGTCGAACTCGTGGGCAAGGAAATCCCCGTGCGGCTCCCTGAGATTGGAATTCAGCTTCCCCTATAGGTCCCGGTTTGTCATTGCGAGGCCGCACAGCGGCCGAAGCAATCTCCTGTCACCTCAGGCCCATTCCTTGGCGTACGCCCTGGACGTGCTCCAGCACACTCGTCACGACCAGGATTGCGATCGTCGCAGCGCTGGGATTGGTCAGCCACAACGCTCCGCCGGCCGCCTCAATCGCGGAGAAGTCCACGACGGCTCCCAGATTGAACTTCCCGGTCGTGGCCAGATTGATGATGGCGTGTTCGATATCCAGAGTCACAAACAGAATCCCGAAGGTGACCAACAGCCGCGTATTCAGCACCAGCGGGAGAATCCACCCGACGGTCTCAATCGCCACTCCAAGCAACACCAGCGCCAACTCCCGACCCTGCGGAAACCTGGTTTTGATCCCACGGAACCGGACCAGCTCCTCCACGAGGATCCCGATAAAGAGGAACCCGGCTGCCACCGCAGCCGCCGCGCTGGTCGTCAGCTTCAGCCACTCCACGAGGACGACGACTTCAATGACGGTAATGAGCGCGGCCAGCTTGTTGACGGCGTTAAACATGCGAACCTCCCAATTTGATATTACTCATATCATACCCATGGACAAAGTCGCTGCCGACAGGCCGAAGGAGATTCCCCCTAGAATTTGGAGGGACGTAGGTTTCGCGGCAATGAAAAATTCTGCACAAGGGGGGAACGCGATGCCGGAACTCAGGACCAGAGGATTCCTTGCACTTTTCGTCGCCCTCACCCTATTGATCGTGCCGGCGCAGGTCGCCAGCCAGACCCCAGCCACCATTCGGATGGTCTACTGGCCTGGGCCGGAGAGCGATGCCATGCGCAAGGTCGTGGACTGGTATAACGCCCACCGTTCGGCGGCGGACGGCGTCAAGGTCGAGATGGTGCTGTTCAGCCGCGAGGGATTCTTTGATAAGGAAGCCACGGTCCTGGCGGCGCGATCACCTGAGGTCGATATGGTCTTCACGGCGAGCTACATCTTGGGCCGCCACGCGCCGCATATGGATTCTTTGGAGAAGGTTGTGGCCGCCTCGGGAGAAGGAAGCCTGCAGGTTTTCCTCCCATCCGCACGAGATTCGTTGAGCTTCCAGGGCAAGCCGTATGCCGTCCCCATG
This sequence comes from Candidatus Segetimicrobium genomatis, assembly GCA_005882335.1. Taxonomy (GTDB): domain Bacteria; phylum Sysuimicrobiota; class Sysuimicrobiia; order Sysuimicrobiales; family Kaftiobacteriaceae; genus Telluricultor. Next base: position 2,546 of record VBAP01000105.1, on the reverse strand, counting down.
GACGTGAGCAACCATTTTCTCTATTACCGTTCAGATTATCTCAACCGCCTTCTAACGGATTCCGCGTGGCAGCGCCGGTACTCAGAGGTGGCGCAACGCGAGCTCGGGAAGGCGTTGAGCCCAAAGAAACCGGAGGACTGGTCGCCTGACGATTTCGTCGCGGCGGCGCTGTTCTTCACGAAGACCATCAACCCGGATTCGCCCACGGAGTTCGGCACGGTGCTGCAGGCCAAGAACTTGATCTTCAACGTCATGATCTGGGACAACTTCCTCTACGGGCTGGGGGGTTCTTGGTTTAGGAGCGGGTTCCAGCCGGCGTTGAACACCCCGCAGGCACAGAAGGCCCTGGACGTGTATGTCACGATCATGCAGAAGAAGGCCACCCCGGCGGGCTCAACGTCCTATGAGTATGGCGAGGCCAACGAGGCATTCCGCACCGGCAAAGTGGCCTTCATGGTCCAGTGGTCAGCCGCATTTCACGAACTGGACGACAAGACGAAGTCGCCGATGGTCGCCGGGAACGTGAAACTCGCGCCCGTTCCGGGCAAGAAGACGCACGTCCACGCGCTGGGGGTCGGCATTAGCTCGTATTCGAACACAAAGCCGGCCGTCCAGAAGTGGGTGCGGTTTCTCGCCACCACTCAGGCGATGCGGATGTACGCGGACGCGGGCGGGATTCCACCAGTCCGGGCGGCGCTGGCGAACCCTGCCCTCGCGAAACAGCGGCCGGAGTTTCCCCTAATCGCGGAGCACGTCGAGAAGTACGGATACGTGGAAACCACGATCGCCGAGACCGTGCCGATCCTGGAGATCTTAGCCAAGCACCTCTCCGCGGCCTGGGCGCTGCAGGTAGCGCCGAAGATCGCGCTGGACCAGGCCAACGGCGAGATCACGCAGCTGCTCAAGGAGAAGGGGTATCTGAAATAAGAGGGGAGCTGGCGCGGTGGTCCAGGAGCGGCGTCTCGGATACGCGTTTCTCGCTCCGTTGACATTGCTGCTCCTGGGCCTCGCCGTCTTTCCGGGGCTGTACGCATACTACCTCAGCGCCCTGGACGCGAGCCTGGAAACATTCCGATCTCCTCGGTTCATCGGCCTCGCCAATTACGTTCGTGTTCTGACGGACCGTGAATTCTACGGCGCCATCGGCTTCAGCGTTCGCTACACCCTGATCGTCGTCACGCTCGAGCTGGTGCTCGGGCTGGCGCTCGCGATTGCCCTCAACCGCGAACTGCGGGGGAAACGAGTCCTGATCAGCCTGCTTCTCCTGCCGTTGATGGTCTCTCCGGCCTTGCTCGGAATCATGTTCCGGCTGACGCTCAATGAGTTCATCGGGACCGTCTCATACTATCTGCGGGCGGCCGGATTTCCGGGGAACCTCCTCGCCCCACCATACGTGCCCTACACGTTGATGACCGTTGATGTGGTCCAATGGACGCCGTTTACGTTCCTCATTCTCTACGCGGGCCTTCGATCTATTCCCGACGAGCCGGTGGAAGCCGCCATTGTGGATGGCGCCGGCGGGTGGCAGATCTTGCGCTTTGTGGTCCTCCCGCTGCTTCGGCCGCTGCTGCTCACAGCAGCCTTCCTGCGGGGGATCGACGCGTTCAAGACGTTCGATACTATCCAGATCCTCACGGCCGGGGGTCCCGGGAGCCTGACAACCACGGCGAGCATCTACGTGTACAAGACAGCCTTTCTCACGGGTCACCTGGGACGAGCGAATGCGGCGGTGGTGATCCTGTTGTTGCTGCTATCGATCCCCATGAGCCGGGCGATCCGCCACATTCTCAGGAGCACGCCATGACCGGCGCTCGGAGGAAACTTCTCACCACCGCAGGCGCGTGGGCGGTGGCGGCGGCCTGTGGGGTGCTGTTCAGCTTCCCCGTGCTGAATACGGTGTTGACATCGCTGAAGACGGTGGCCGATATCTCTTCCACCCCGCCCAAGTGGGTCTTCGCGCCGACAGTCGAACACTATGCCAATGTCTTCTATGCGGCGGGTTACAAATTCTCGCATTTTCTGGCCAACAGCCTCTTGATTTCCCTGGCCTGCAGCGCGTTGCTCGTGGTCGTGTGCCTGCCGGCAGCCTACAGTATCGTGCGCTTTGGCATCGGGCGCGCCCGTCTGCTGCCGGCAGCCGTGAGTCTCCGGCTGCTGCCGCCGGTGACCTTCGCCATCCCATTCTTCATCCTCTATAGCGCTAGTGGACTGCTCGATACGCGCACCGGACTGGTGCTCGTCAACTTGCTCGCCAATATTCCCCTGGGGCTGCTCATCTTCGTCAGCTTTATCCAGGAACTGCCGCAGGAACTCGAAGAATCGGCGTTTCTCGATGGAGCGACCGCAGCGCAGGCCCTGCGGCATATCGTCTTTCCGCTGGCGTACCCGGGGATCGGCGCTGTGGCCATCTTGACGTTCATCTGGACCTGGAACGAGTTTCTCTTTGCGCTGATGCTCACCATCAACAAGGCCACCACAGTCACCGTCGGCGCGTCGCTGTTTGTCACGGCGTGGGGAGTGCTGTGGGGTGATGTGGCCGCGGCGAT
>VBAP01000104.1 GCA_005882335.1 Candidatus Segetimicrobium genomatis | reverse complement strand
TCGAGCGTTTCGACCGCCGTGAGCCGCGCGAGCAGCTTGCGCTTCATCTCCGGCGTGAGCGGCTTCTTGTGGTCCCCCGATTCGATCACCTGGCGCAGCCACACGCGCTCCTGGTGGCTGCCGATGTGCTCGACCTCGTACGCGATCGTGCCGCAATACGTCTCCTGCAGCTTCGGGTAGGCCTCGGCGAGCGTGCGCCCGGGCACGTAGATCCGCAGCAGGTCGGCCGGGATCCCGGCCATGATCTCCGGGGTGAGCCCGAGGGGTCCGGGATCGAGCGCCGGGTCGCCCGGCGGCTCGGAGCCGAGGGGATCGAGCCGAGCGGCGAGGTGGCCGAAGTTGCGGATGGCTTTCACGAGCGCCATGGCCGCGGCGACGTGCTTCAACTCATCGGGAGCAGGGAGCCGGGAGCCGGGAGCAGTCGGTGCAGCGGCGAGTACCGCTCCCTGCTCCCTGCTCCCTTTGAGTCGCAGACTCTCGAACACCTCACCGTAGAAGTTCTCCTCACCCTGAAGCAGGCTATCGAGCCGCCGCAGGAACATCCCCGACTCCGCCCCCTGGATGATCCGGTGATCGTACGTCGAGGTGATCGTCATGACCTTGGCGGATCCGATCTGCCGGATCGCGCCGGTCGCGATGATCGAGCCCTGACCATTCATGAGGCGCGGCACCGAGGCGACCGTCCCGATGGTCCCCGGGTTCGTCAGCGTGATCGTGGTGCCCGCGAAGTCATCGGGGACGAGCTTATTGGCGCGCGCCTTGTCGACCAGCGCCTCGTACGTCGCGTGGAAGGTCGCGAAGCCCACGCCCTCGGCGTGCTTGATGACGGGGACGACCAGGGCGTGGCTGCCGTCCTTCTTCTCCACGTCCACCGCCAGTCCGAGGTTCACCGCGTGCGGATCGAAGCGGTGTGGCTTCCCCTCGACGTCCTGGAAGGCGTGCGTCATGACCGGGAGCTCCCGCGCGGCCCGAGCGATCGCATATCCGATCAGGTGCGTGTAGGAGATCTTCTTGCCCGCCGCCACGAGCTGAGCGTTCAGCTCGCGCCGCCGCGCGTCCAGCACGTCGACGGTGATCTCGCGGAACGAGGTGGCGGTGGGGACGGAGAGGGAGTCCGTCATATTCTGAACCAGACGGGCAGCCGGACCGGTGATCGGTGTGAGACCGGGATGCGGGATGGGGGATGCGGGATGCGGTCGTTCCGGGGCGGCCACGCCTCCCGCATCCCGCATCCCGCCTCCCGACAGCACTTCCTCGCGGCTCGTTGGGATCACCGGAAGATCGGCGACCTTGCCGTTGTCGAAGAGGTTCCGCCATTCGTCTCCGACCGAGGCGGGATCGCGCAGATACTGCTCGTACATGACCTGCACGAAGGCAGCGTTGTGCGTACCGAAGACGAACTCGCTCACGGCTGCAATTTAATCAAATGGGGAGCGGGATTCCTCTCGATTCTACGCCGCCCACCCGCGGACGAAGGCGCGCGTCACCCTGCAGCGAGGGCATCGAGTTTCAGGACCGTATTCCAGTTACGACCCGTACCGCGTGTGCCAAGCTGCTTGTCGATGACGGCGTTCGTCAAGCGCGAGCGGCCGATCCCGGCCGGGTAAACGATGTAGAGGTGTTTGCCCCCAGCGCGAACGACTTCGGGTCCCGTGATGGCCGCTTGCAGCGCCTTCACGCCCACGGCACTGGGCGGGTCTTTGAGAAACATCACGAGCAGATGGCCGGGATCGCGCGCGGCCTCCTTGGAGAAGGGATTGTGCGCGACGACGTCCTTCCATTCCTTCGCGGTACGGACGAAGAAATCTGTATGAAGCCCGAGGCGCTTCTCGGCCTCCGCTTCCAGCAGGCGCTCCAGCTGGGTAGCGGTTCGCCCGTTCGCGCCAAAAACGATATTGCCGCTTTGGAGCAGCGACCGCACGTCCGCGAGGCCTAGCTGCGTGAGGAGATCGCGCAGGTCGGCCATGGAGACCAGCTTGTGGCCGCCGACATTGATCCCTCGGAGGAGGGCGATGTGGATCACTTTGGGTGGCAGGGACGTAAGGCGTTAAGCTGCAGGCTCGGTCGCGGCCCACGCAAGGCGGCGAAGCACTTGACGCGTCGCTGACGAGGCAGTATTTGCGACTCACCGCTGGTGCCATCGCGCCGACACTCCAGGCACTGATCGCAATGGTCGGCAACGGTCCTGAGACTCTGGTTCAGCCACACCTTTGGCCTGAGGAGCGGCTCGTATGGTGTGAGCGGCCCACCTCTCTGGGGGCCGTCCTGGCCCAGGTCAGCTATGCATACAAGAAAGCCAATGCCGCGGTCGAGCTCTTCAGCGCACCCCTCTCGCTGTTCGTGGGTCTCGGTTGGCTCATCGGCATCACGCCGGTGTTGATCTTCGTGCTCTGGTTTCCCCTCGGGCTTGGGCTCGCGGCCGTCATCGTGGCGCTGGTTGCAGCCGTGGCCACGGGACTGTACGGGTGGCATCGAGCCCGGGGCACCTGCTACGCGATCACCGACCGACGAGTACTGGCGGTGCGCGGCGTCGAGTCGGACTGGACCCTTCACGAGGCATGGGACAGCGCCCGCGTGGCCTGGCAAGTCGGCGGCATCGGCTCCGTCGCGTTCAGTCGGAGCGGCGAAGGGGATCTCGACGTGCGGTTTGTTGGCGTGCGGAGTCCGACAGAGATCGTCGAGGTGGTGAGCGGTGCAGCTCTGGAAAGGCGGCGCCAGGCGTGACCCCGCGTCAGTCAGTGGGCGCGAAGGACTATCGCTGATTCATCTACAAGCCGGCGTTCCCTCGCTTGTCGCCGGGGGGAGTGGCGTAGAACCCACGTAGATGGCGCAGACCGTTTGGGTGTTCGCGTGGCCCATCTTGGCGGTCCAGCCATCGGCGGTGAGCTGCAGGCTCAGCAGCGAGTTTCCCTCCCGCAGGCGCAAGGCGACTCCACCCGGGCCGATCCTCGAGCTGTACTTGATCGAGTCTGCAAAGAACGACTCCTCGGCGACGATGAGGCTTCTCAGGTCGTACTTCATCGCCGCGACGCGCTCCGCTTCCTCTCCTTCAGGCGTGATCGCTGGCGCCGCACCCACACCCTTCTGCACTACGGGCACCGGGCTGGTTCGGTCTTCCGTGGTCCCGTCGCCGAGCTGGCCCCTGGCATTCTGTCCCCAGCACAGAGCGGCGCCAGCGGCCGTCAACCCACAGGTATGGAAGCCGAGGGCCTGCCCGCTTCCCCCGGCGTCGACCGCAACGAAGCGTACGTCGCCCGCCACTCGCACGGGGCTCTGCCGGCCAGTCGTAGTCCCGTCGCCGAGCTGGCCCTGCGCGTTGAGGCCCCAGCAATAGGCGCCGCCTGCGGGCGTGACCCCGCACGTGTGGCTGTTGCCGGCGCTCACGGAGGCGTAGCGCGTACCGCCCGCCACGAGCACGGGGCGCGTTCGACTCCTCGCCGTCCCGTCGCCGAGCTGGCCTTCGCTGTTGGCTCCCCAGCAATAGGCCGCGCCTGCGGCTGTGATCCCACAGGTGTGGAACCCACCTGCACTCACGGCGGCGAAGCTCACGTCCGCCCGCACCGGGGTGGGCGTCAACCGATTGGTGGTACTCCCGTCGCCGAGCTGGCCGTCACCGTTCGCCCCCCAGCAATAGGCGGCGCCCGCACCCGTGACGCCGCACGTGTGGAAGTCACCGGCGCTCACCGCGGCGAACGTCAAACCGCCCGCGACGCGGACTGGGCTCGACTGGTCGGTCGTGGTCCCGTCGCCCAGCTGGCCCGCTCGATTCAAGCCCCAGCAGTACACGACGCTGGTGGCCGTGAGCGCGCAGGTTTGGCGAAACCCCGTGCTCACTGCACTGAAACTCAGCCCGCCCGCCACGGGCACCGGGCTCGAGCGATCGGTCGTGGTCCCGTCGCCGAGCTGGCCCCAGCCATTCAAGCCCCAGCAAAAGGCGGCGCCTGCGGCTGTGATCCCACAGGTGTATCGGTCGCCAGCGCTCACCGCCGCGAAGCGCACATCGCTCACCACGCGCACCGGGAGCGACCGCTCCGTTCCGCTGGTCCCGTCGCCGAGCTGGCCCCTGGTATTCCAGCCCCAGCAGTAGGCCACGCCCCCAACCGCGACCCCGCAGGTGTGGATGCCACCCACGCTCACCGCGGCGAACGTCACCGTGTCAGACAGGACGCCTTGGGCGCGCGTCGAACCTGCGTGGACGGCAACGGCGAGGACCGTCAAACGGGCGACACGGCTTGGAAAGTGTCGAGTTGGCATGGCAACAACCCTTGTGGGTAAGGGAGGTGCCCCGAGCAGCGCTCAGCGAGCACGAGCGAGTCAGCGTGAGTCCTCGTCATCTCAGCTCAAATCCGATTGCGCCAGTCTATTTCTTCGGCCGCCAGTCCGGTTCGACATCCGGCCCCCGACTAACGCTGAGGTTGACCAGACCGGTCCCGTCCGCGTTCATGACGTAGACCTCCCAGTCGCCATCCCGATTTGTCTGGAAGGCGATCTTCGCGCCGTCGGGAGACCACGCGGGGAGCAAGTTCCCCGTCGAACCGCGCGTCAGCTGGACGCGGTTCGATCCGTCGGCGTTCATGAGGTACACGTCGCTGGTGCCATCCTCACGACCGGACTCGAACGCGATCCGGGTCCCTTCCGGCGACCACACGGGATCGCCATCCATGCCCTTCGTCAGCCGCACGGGGTTCGAGCCGTCGGCGTTCGCGACGTAGATGCCGAGGGCGCCGTCGAGGTTGCTCGTGAACGCGATCTTGGTCCCGTCGGGTGAGACCGCGGGCATGAAGTGCACGGCAGGTCCGTGGGTCAGCTGAACGAGGTTCGACCCGTCGGCGTTCATGAGATAGAGTTGAGCCTCCCCAGCGCGCCGGCTCACGAAAACGATTCTCCGCCCTTCGGGCAGCCACGCCGGCAACCCGTCGAGCGCAGAATCCGACGTGAGCCGAGTTAGGCTCGAGCCGTCGGCGTTCATGACATAAATGTCGGGGTTGCCGTCGCGGTCGCTCACGAAGGCGATTCTCGTCCCGTCGGGTGACCAGGCGGGAAACCGGTCCTCCGCCGGGTGATTCGTCAGGCGAGTGGGATGCGAGCCATCGGCCCTCGCGACGTAGATCTCGTAGTTCCCGTCACGGGTGCTCGAGAAAACGACTTGCCCGGCACCGGCCAGGGCCGCGCGCGCCGTATCGCGGACGACCGGAATCGGCGACCCCTGAAAGGTGATCTCGCCGAAAAACCGCTGCACCGCCTGCTCGCCGCTCTCAACCTGCTGCTCCCGCGTCAGGCTCTCGCCGAAGATCCCGCCGACCTCCACGGCCAGCGTGTAGAAGAACTCGCCTCGCGCAAGCAGCAGGAGGCCGCGGAACGAATCCATGCGCTTGCCCGTGCCGCCTTTGATCGCCTGGGACGCTTCGGGGAACCGCACCAGGGCGTACAGCGCGGGTTCGCCGGCGACGCTCAGTGGCTCGCGGTCCAGCACCTCGGCGCGGTTCGCCTGCGCCACTCCACTCAACGCATTCCCGTAGGCCGCGAGCCGCGCCGCGGAGTCCTGTCCGGCGAACGCCCCGGGAGCCAGACGCGCATAGTCAATCCGCTCCAGGTCGCCGAACCCGCCGATGAAGACCACGAGTCCGCCATCGCGGTTGTTGGACTTCTGAACGCGCGTGCCGAACGCGAATTTCGGCACCGCAACGCTGAAATTCTTGAGCGGAGACACGTACAGCTCGCCCGGCTTCTGGCCGGCC
>VBAP01000103.1 GCA_005882335.1 Candidatus Segetimicrobium genomatis | reverse complement strand
CTGATCGACCCGCTCGGCAGCCAGGCGGACCACCGTCGCCCGGAGGTCGGCCTGCGGATCCTCCGCGGCAGCCTTGAGCTCGAACCAGGCATCCCGCAGGGCCATGGCCGCCCGGTCGAGGTCGCCCAGGGTGCGCAGACGCCGTTTCTTCCCGTGCCGCTCGACCCGCGACAGGAGCCCCCCGACAACCTCGTCGAGGATGGTCAGCACGTCGTCGATCGCGTTGGCTTCCAGCGTGGCGGTGTAGGCGACGAGGTGGGCGATGCGGCGCTCCACCGGCATGCGCTCGATCTCGGCCGCCTTCGCCTTGGCAACGTAGCGGGCCATGGCGTCGATGCGGCCCTGCGGGATCCGGCCGAGATTGAATTGGGTGTGCCTACTTTCGGACGACGCGCCACTCGCCCTTCCGGTAGAGCCGTAGCTGTTCTTGCTCGACGTGGAACTCCCAGTAGGCATCAAAGTCGTCGGACAGGTACGTCGCGCGCATCTGGAGCATGGGTTCTGCCATCTCGGGTGTCCAGCGCATGCCTGACCGCTCGAAGCGCACGCGGACGAGGTTCTTGCAGGCGCCCTCGACCGAGCCGCTGGCGATCGGCCAGCCCTTCTTGAGGTACTGGTCGTAGCACATGCGTTCCCGGTTGGCGTAGTAGTAGCCGGTCACGTCCTTGACGGTCTTGGCCTTCTCACCTCTGAGACGGCGTTTGGTGGCCATCTGGCGCAAGCCCTTGACGACCTGGCTGACCTCGCCCGAGAGGATCCGCTCGGCCCGCTGGTAGACGAAGGACCTCGCTTCTGGGCTGCCTTCGGGGTGGAAGACGTAGGCCACCTTCCACAGCTTCTCCATCACGTGCAACAGATCGAGGACCAAGGTGACTCCCCGAAAGTCCTTGGCCACCCGCCGCTGCAGGGCCCGCTCGCCGTCGGTGACCATCACCCAGGTGCGGCGGTGGCGGGGATCGCGGCGGGTGATCTCGGCGTGCACGTCGGCGATGAAGCTGTCCTTGTCTGAAGTCAGGCTCGCCCAGACCCGTTTTGCGGTGGGTCGAGCCCGCCGCTGGGGGCCAGGGGCGTCAGGGCTGGCGAAGAGGCTGTCGAGCACTTCTTTCACGGTGCGCACCCGCGGCTTTTGGGAGTAGACGGCCGCCACCTGGTTTTCCGCACGTCTGAAAGACAATTTCGCGCACCGGGTCGGCGGCTGGTCAGCTGAGATAGGCGCTCCGAGGGATGCCAAGGAGCTTTAGCACCTCGAGCTGGAGCCTTGACAGGGTGGGCTGGAAGACCTGTACGAGCTGGCCGTCGCTCATGAGACGGTTGCGGGCGGCGCCGGAGAAGATCTCCAGCACTCGCGCTGCCGTGGGGGCACGGCAGAAGCGGTCTTCGGGGTAGAGCGGGATCTTCTCCGTCTCAGCCTTGAGCATCGCCAGCCGGATCTCCCGCTCGATGAGCGCCTGGATGAGCAAGGCGATGAAATGGCAGACCAGCAGGGCCTCGATGCGGGCCGGGCTCTTGAGCAACACGGGAGCCACGAGCTGGGTTCCCTTCAGCTGGGCGTGTCGCTTCTCGAGGTTCGGCTGGTACTTGTGGGCCGCCAGCAGCTCGGCGTCGCTGAGTTTCCAGTCATTGGTGATCAAGGGGAAGCAGCCGTCGGATTTGGCGTCGTAGGCGACGGCCTCCGCCATGACCTGGGTCCTCAGCCCGAAGCGGGTCCGGGTGCTGCGCCGGTAGCTGGCCTCGTTGGTGCGGTTGCCCCGTCCCCGCTTGGTGAAGGTCTCCTCGACCGACTCGGTGACCTCGAAGCGAACCCAGCGCTCGGCCTTCAGGCGACGCAGCAGCCTGGTCGCCTCCTCGTGCACCTTCACGCTCGAGTGGAAGCGCGACCAGCGACCCGAGACCTTGGCATCCAGGCCCGAGAGGGCGGACACGGCAGCCTCGACGCGCTGTTGGCGGGACTGGGCGTCCGATTGGGCCTTCGAGGAGCTCCAGATCCACACCACCCGGTAGCCCTCGGCGGAGGGGGTGGGGGCGGGGGTGGAGCGCCAGATCTCGTCGGGCTCTCCCCGACGGGCGCCGGGCCGGCGGGCCACCTCCTGCCACTCGGGGTTGTGGGTCTGGATCCACTCCCGGAAGAAGGCGTCCTCGTTGCGACTCCTGGGCAGCACGGTGAGGAATCGCCCTTTCCGGCTCGCGATGTGGTCCATCGCCTCCCGGTTGGCGAGCTTGCAATCCGCCACATACAGAAACGAAGGGTCCCTGGTGATTCCGACCAGGGTGTCCCAGGTGGGGATGTGGGTGGGGCCATCCTCTGTGTTGCCGTCGGCCACCCGAAAGGCGATGGGGACGGCACCGTCTGCGGAGATGGTGAGGATCCACAGCAGCTGTTTCAGATCCGGGCGGTAGTCCTTGTTGTGGCCATGGGTGATCGATGGGATCGGCTTGCCTCCTCGGGACTGGCCTCTGGCGGAGAGGTACTCGCCCGAGAGCGTGACGGTGGTGGAGTCGTTGTGCAGCTGGGAGCAGTCGATGCCGAAGCGGTCAATGGCCCCGACGACCACCTCGGTGAGCAGCGACGCCCGGTCGGCGTCGAAGAGCCGGTCCAGCGCCCTGCCCAGCCGGTCGTCGTTGAGCAGGCCGACCTCATGCTCGTTCAGGCCAAGCAGACAAGGATCAAAACGGCCTGCCCACTCCCTCAGGGCGTAGACGGGCTCTTTGTGGACCACGAGGTTGGCCACGAGCACACCGAGGGCCTTGGCGTTGCTCAGGCGAAGCCGCTGATCGGAGGGGCCGAGGTAGCGCTCCAGCAACTCCGGCAGGCCCAGTCGGGCAACAAAGTGGTTGATCACCGGCAGGCAGCCGACCTCATAGGTGCGAAGCGCAAGGTGATCGGTGTCGACCATCACGGCCATCATCCCCCTGTGGCTTGACTCGATGTCCGTAAGCCTATTAACTTAAGGAACCCGATCATCGGATTTCAGGAGAGGTTTGTCGAGACGGTGGACCCCGAGCAGGAGCGTCGACGCCTTGCTGGCCGCCTCGCGGCAATCGACTTTGCTCTGCCGGGGAGCCTGGGGCGCCGGGACAACGTCTGCGGCAAGCCTGGTTGCCGGTGCAAAGCCGATCCCCCCCACCTCCACGGGCCGTACTACCTGTGGACCCGGAAGGTCGACGGCAAGACCGTGACGAGGATGCTGAGCGAGGATCAGGTTGTCCGCTACCAGCCCTGGTTCGACAATGCGGCGGCCCTCCGGGACATCGTCCGAAAGCTTCAGGCCCTGTCCGTCAGCGCCCTCGAGCAAGCCGAGGGTTGGAGAGACTCAGCTTCTCCTCGCTAGGCCAGCGGGACGCAAAATTTGTGGGCGGGAAGTGCGGAAAAGGACGTTATGGCTTGTTTTGAAACAGACTGCGGCGGGGGCGCCTCAGGCACCGCCCGCAGGCGCCGTGTGCGCCTTCACCACCGCCAGGACCGCCTCGCCGTGGTTGGCCACCTTCGCCGGGCCCACGCCCGAGACCGAGAGGAGCTCCGGCGTGCTGCGGGGGCACGCGGCGGCGATGCCGGCGAGGGTGCGGTCGTGGAAGATGACGTAGGCCGGGACGCCGCACCGCCGGGACTCGTCCCGGCGCCATTCCTTGAGGGCCTTGAGCAGCGCCGGGTCGGCCTCGCCGGCGCCGGTGCGGGCCGTGGGACGGGACGCGGGCGGTGGGCTGGCCCGGGGCGGACGGATCTCCTCCAGGAAGGGGGAGGGCGCCAGGCGGCGGCGGGGCCCGTCCTCCCGCGAGCCGGCCCAGGAGAGGTAGAGGTGCCGGCGGGAGCGGGTGATGCCGACGTAGAGGAGGCGCCGCTCCTCGGCCCGGTCCTCCGGGGTCTTGGCGAGGGCGAAGGGCAGCTCCCTGTCTTCGAGGCACGGCAGGAACACGGCGTCGAACTCCTTGCCCTTCGCCCGGTGGTAGGTGAGGAGCTGGACGCCCCGGCCGTCCTCCTCGGAGGCGAAGCGTCGCTGGAGGTCGGCGACGAAGCCGGCGGCGCCTCCCTCGCCGGGATATTCGCGGGCCAGCTCGAGCAGGCGGCCGAGGTCCGCCTGGCGGGTCGCCTCCTCGCCGGAGGCCTCGGCCCCGGGCCGGTAGCCGACACGCTGCACGGCCGCCTCCACGGCGCCCACGACCTCGCCGGCAGCCCGGCGCAGCGCCGAGAGCATGGCCCGGGCCGCAGGCCGGCGCAGGAACGCAGCTCCGGCGACCTGGTACGGGATGCGGGCCCTCGCCAGCTCCTGCTCCAGGCTCTCCGAGCGGCCGTTGATGCGGTGCAGGACCGCCACGTCCTCCCAGGCGATGCCGCGCCGGTGCAGGCCCCGGATCTCGTCCACGATCCAGGCCGTCTCCTCGGCGCCGGTGGCGAACTGGCGGAGGGTCGGGGCGGGCCCCGGCTCCGGCTCCCGGGCGGCCGCCGTGAGCCTCCGGGGGGGTCGCCCAGCTTCGGGGCGAGACGGTTGGCGATCTCGAGGACCTCGGGGGTCGACCGGTAGTTGACCCGCAGGCTCACGACGCGGCACTCCGGGTACCGGCGGGGGAAGTCGACCAGGTAGCGGGGCGTCGCCCCGGTGAAGCCGAAGATCGACTGGTAGTCGTCCCCCACGACGCACAGGTCGCGGCGGTCACCGACCCAGGCGTCGAGCAGGCTCTGCTGGAGGAGGTTGACGTCCTGGTACTCGTCGACCGAGAACGCCTGGTAGCGCTCCCGGACGGACCGGGCGGAGCCGTCGCCGCCCTCCAGGAGCTCCACGGTGCGCTCCAGCAGGTCCTCGAAGTCGAGGAGGCCCCGGTCCCGCTTGCGGCGCTCGTACGAGCCGTAGAGGCCCGCCAGCAGGTCGGGCGGGATGGGAGGCGTCCGCCCCCCCACCGCCTCCTGGTAGGCCGCCGGGGAGATGCGGCGGTTCTGGGCCCACTCGATCTCCGCCGCGATGTCCCGGACGCCCACGAAGCGGTACGGCATCGGCAGGCGCTGGGTCAGGGGGAGGAGCAAGGGCATCTTCGAGGGGAGGATCTCGCAGTCGGTCCCCGAGAGCATCCGGTACTGGGCGAGCGCCTCGGCGTGGAAGGTCCTGCCCCGCACCCCCGGGACGCCGAGGGCAGCCAGACGGGACGCCATCTCACGGGCGGCCTTGTCGGTGAAGGTGACGGCAAGGATCCGGGAGGCGTCGAAGGTGCCGCCGGCGATCTGGTTGGCGATGCGGCGGGTGATGGTGGTCGTCTTGCCGGAGCCGGCGCCGGCGAGGATGACGACGGGGCCCCGGACGCAGGCGACGGCCTGCGCCTGCTCCTCGTTCAGGTCTTCGAAGATCAGGTCTTCGAAGATCGGAGTGGCCACCGGCGCGGGCATGGTCACCACCATAGCAGCCGGTATCGACAATTCCCGCACATTCGTTCGGTTCGTGTCGTGCGGCCGGGCGTCGCATTTGCGTCCCGCGGCCTCTAGAATCTATGGCCGACGATGACCTGGGCGTACGTGCTCCGGCCCCGCGAGATGGCGACCTACCGGCGCTGCCGGCGGGCGTGGGACTTCGGTGCCCGGATCCGGCAGAACTACACCCCCGCCCTCCCCCCGAGAGTCTTCGACTTCGACAAGGCCGTCCACGACGCCCTGGCCGTCTACTACTTCCCGGCCATGGACGACTGGGACCGCTCCATCGTGCGGCCCCTCGCCCTCAAGGGGTTCTTCCGCTCGCTGGAGGAGGACCGGGTGCGCTACGAGACACAGGCAGCCCTGACGGCCGAGCAGGAGGAGGAGTGGGACGAGGCGATGGAGCGGGGCGAGGCGATGCTCAACGGGTATTTCGCCTGGGCGGCTCCGCTCGACACCTTCGCTTCCATCTTCTCGGACCAGGAGTTCTGGGCCCCCATCCCCGACCCTGCGAACC
>VBAP01000112.1 GCA_005882335.1 Candidatus Segetimicrobium genomatis | reverse complement strand
GCCCCGCATCGGCTGCGGCGATGCGGGCCAACCCGGCCCAGTCGATGTCGCCCCAACCGCGCGCGACCCCGGAGAGGTAACGGTCCCGGATCAGGCTCGCCAGCGGCATCGGCGCGGCGACCTCCTCCGCAGCGCCGAGCACCAGACGGACGTCCTTCAAGCCGTACCTCAGCTTGAACCCGGCAGGCTCGTAGCGCTCTTCGGCGATCAGTGTGCCGTAGTTCTCGTAGATCGGCGAGCGGAACAGCCGGCCGTTCACGATATCCAGCAGCTCGGCGGGCGCGACGCCGTACTTGCGCGCCAGTGCGAACGCCTCGCCCATCGCCTCGATCGCGGCCGCTAGCAGGAAGTTGCCCGCCAGCTTGATCACGTTGGCGCGCGACGGGTCGTCGCCCGCGACGATCACGCCCTGGCCCATCGCGTCGAGCACCGGGCGACAGCGCTCGAGTGCCTGCGGGGGCCCGGCGGCCACGATCCACAGTTTCTTCGCCTCAGCAGCTTCCGGGCGCCCGAATACCGGCGCGGCGACGTACGTTTGACCGGCGGCCTGGTGGCGCTCGGCGAGCCGGCGGGACAGCGCGGGGCTGATGGTGCTCATGGAAACGTGGATCGCTCCGCGGGGGAGCGCCGCCAGCGCGCCGTGGGGGCCGAGCATCGCGTCTTCGAGCGCGGCGTCGTCCGCCACCATCGTGACCAGCACCTCGGCGTCTCGCGCAGCCGCCGCGGGACTATCGGCTACGACGGGGTCGAATTGCTTGAGCTCGTCCGCACGCGCGCGCGTGCGGTTGTACACTGTGACCTGGTAGCCGGCCTGCAACAGGTGCCGCGCCATGGGCCGGCCCATGCTGCCGAGTCCGATGAATGAGATTTTCATGTGCTCAAGGTAAACGAGACCAGGAATACGGTGGTTCCGCGACGTGTGCGCGGTCGGGGGAGGCGACTCGCATGAAAGCGATTCGCGTGCATGCGCCGGGCGGCCCGGAAGCGCTGCGCTACGAGGGCGTTGAGCGGCCCGCCGCGGCCTCAGGCCAAGTCCTAGTGAAGATCGAAGCCGCCGGCGTGAACTTCATCGACGTGTATCAGCGCACGGGGCATTACAAGGTGCCGGTGCCGTTCACGTTGGGACAGGAAGCAGCCGGCACGGTGGTCGCCGTTGGTCCAGGTGTTGCCGAGCCCAGAGTCGGGGACCGCGTCGCGTACACGAGCATCTTGGGTGCTTACGCGGAGTACGCCGTGGTGCCGGCCGACCGGCTCGTGGCACTCCCGGATGGCGTGAGCGCCAAGCAGGGCGCCGCGGCGATGCTTCAGGGTTTGACGGCGCACTACCTCGCGACCTCGACCTACCCCTTGAAGCCCGGGGACGCTTGCCTGGTGCACGCCGCCGCCGGGGGCGTGGGCCTGCTGCTCTGTCAGATCGCGAAACTCCGGGGTGCACGGGTGCTGGGTACGGTCTCGACCCGTGAGAAGGCCGCGCTGGCACGAGCGGCCGGCGCCGACGAGGTTATCCTGTACACCGAGCAGGACTTCGAGTCGGACGTGAAGCGTCTGACGAACGGAGCGGGGCTGCAGGTGATCTACGACTCCGTCGGGAAGACGACGTTCGAGAAGGGGCTGAGCTGCCTCGCGCTCCGGGGGATGATGGTCCTGTACGGCCAGTCGAGCGGACCCGTGGGACTGTTCGACCCTCAGGTGCTGAGCCAGAAGGGTTCGCTCTTCCTCACCCGGCCCACGCTCGCGCACTACATCGCGACGCGCGCCGACCTGCTCGCGCGGGCGGGCGAGGTGCTGGGCTGGATCAAGATCGGAAAGCTGACGCAGCGCATCGAGCGCGAGCTCCCGCTCGCGCAAGCCGCAGAGGCGCACCGGCTGTTGGAAGGACGCAAGACCTCGGGGAAGGTGTTGCTGATCCCCTGATCTCCAGTCACCAGGAGGCGGTTATATTTCCTGCGGCGCGGCGCGTCGGCGTGACGGTCGTGTACGCGACCGACGCCCACACGCCGGGCGACAGCGAGCTCCGGAAGTGGCCGCCGCACGCCATGGCAGGCAGTTGGAACGCCGAGATCGTCCCGGGACTCGCACCCGAGCCCGGCGACGTCGTGCTGGGCAAGCAGACCTACAGCCCGTTCTTGAACCCCGAATTCGAGCGCACCCTCGAGAAGCGAGGGCTGACCCGGCTCTACGTCACGGGCCTGCACACCGACTGCTGCGCGCGGCATGCGTCGGGAGACGCCTTCCAGCGTGGGTACGATCTCGTGTGGGTGACAGATGCGCTGCAGGCGTTCACCGACGAGGCGCATCAGGCGGGCCTC
Source organism: Candidatus Segetimicrobium genomatis (assembly GCA_005882335.1). Lineage (GTDB taxonomy): Bacteria > Sysuimicrobiota > Sysuimicrobiia > Sysuimicrobiales > Kaftiobacteriaceae > Telluricultor. The sequence continues at coordinate 3,713 of VBAP01000112.1, read as the reverse complement.
GAGTACTTCAAGACCTGGTACGCGACCGAGCCGCGCGCCAGCTCAGGACCGTCGACGAGCTGGTGCGTGAGTGGACGGCTGTACCGGAGCCGGCGGTGGCGTAGGCAGGGCTTGTCGTTGGGCGGCGCGCACCCACACGCGCACTTCCGGGAGCGTAGGCCGCGCGCCGCCCCCCCCGCCCCCCCCGCTCCCCCCGCCCCGTACGGTCCGCCATACCGAGTCGGGGTCGGAACTGGCGAGCTCCTCGATGCTCGCGAACCCACCGCCGATCAGCGCGGCTGCGTGCGCGGTGCCGATGCCTCGGAGTGTCACGAGACGCGCCGCCTCGTGCGCCGCGCGTGCGTCTTCAGGGCTCAGGTTGGCGCGGTAGGCGAGCTCCGCCACGGGGCTCCGCGCGACCCGGAACACGCTCTCCCAGCCGGCCGCCCGTAATCGGGAGATCACCCCGTTCGTCACACCCGGCAAATCGCGCAGCGCGGGCGTCGTGGAGCTCACGGTCCAGTGATCGATCCCGGTGAGCACGAGGAGGACGAATGCGCCGGAGCCGAGCAGGGTGCGGCGGGTAGTGTGCGCCGCGAGCAGGTGATAGAGCGACCACACTTCGAGCGCGAAAAACGGGAAGCCGAGGAACCCCACCAGCGGCATCTCGAAGATCTTCCAGTCTTCGAGGAACGGCACGGTGTAGATCCAACGCCCTCGCGCCACGGCATTGAACGATTCCCACAGCACCCCGGCGAAGAGGCCCGCGGCCAGGAGCCGTGCGATACGCTCCCAGCTGCCGCGCGCGAGGTCGCCGAACAGCGAGCGCTCGGGCTCACGCCGGTACAATAGGGGCTCGGCGATGAGCCAGACTGCCCCCCAGGTGAGCGGGTACAGGTACCGGGGGAAGGCCAGCACGGCGGCGAGCAGTCCCCAGCCGACCCAGCCGGCGATCTCCAGGTGCCTTGGCTCCAGGGTGAAGGAGCGGGAGCGCAGATCGCGCCACACCCTCAGCCGGTCCAACACTCGCTCGGGGAGCAGCACCGCGGGGACAACGGTCGCGAGCGACACGGTGATCCCGACCCAGCGCTCGAGCCGGCCCGCCGGAAGAAAGACGTAGTACCAGTCCCGCAGCCGGAAGTTGATCGCTTCGAACAGCAGCCAGATCACGGCCGACCACCACAGCATCGCCACGAGCTCGCGGGGTGGGGCGAGTAGGGACTCACCGCCGAGCAGCACCACCACCTCGTCGAGGATGACGAGGGTGGGGTACCAGGCCAACACGTAGAACCACGTCGGGACGGGGGGGATCTCGTAGCCGAGCAGCAGGACGACGGCGATCAGCACGACCGCCGCCGTCGCGAGTCTCACGCGGGTCAATGCGGCAGCCGCGGCCGCAGGTAGCCGTAGGTCCACGTACCCGCTAGGGCGGCGACGACCGTCGCCGTCAATACGCCGACGCCCGCCCCGATCAGCGCGAACAGCGGTCCCGGGCAGGCGCCCACCGTGCCCCAGCCGAGCCCGAACACCGCCCCGCCCGCAACGTAGCGCACGCCGCGGCCGAGCGCTTTCGGTGGAAGCGCGATCCGCCGCCGCTTGAGCAGCGCGAACCCCGAGGCCGCGACCGCGAGCGCGGAGGCGAACACCTCGTACAGGTAGGGCCCTTTGAAGCGGAGGGCCTCCTCGATCCGGAACCAGGAGACCAGCTCGCCCTTGGTCAGCACGATTCCGAACAGCACGCCCATCGCGAGGTAAACGCCGAGCGAGCGCTCCCGCTGAGCTGGCGTCGCGGTCATCGTGGCACGAGCAACGGCAGCACGAAAAAGCTCGCCGCCGCTCCGGCGGCAAAGAACGAGATCACAGTCAGGAGCGATGGGAGCTGCAGGGCTGCGAGCCCCGTGATTCCGTGCCCCGACGTGCAGCCGCCGGCGTACGCGGTGCCGAACCCGATCAAGAACCCTCCGCCGATGAACATGAGGAAGCCCCGCGGCGTCAGCAGCATGTGCAAGGTGAAGAGCTCGCGGGGGACGAGGCCTGAGAAGTCGTGGATGCCGAGCTTCGCGAGCGAGGTGCCGGCCGCTGGAGTGGTCGCGACCGGGTGCGGGTTCGCGAGCAACACGCCACCGACGAAGCCGCCCGCAACCACACCCAGAATGAAGACGAGATTCCACAATCCGTCGCGCCGCCAGTCGTACTTGAAGTACGCCACATTCCCGGGCAAGCACGCGGCCCAGATATGGCGCAAGTTGCTCGAAACGCCGAACGGTTTGTTGCCGATCGCCAGCAGACTGACCGCGACGAGGCCCAGGAGTGGGCCGGTCACGTACCACGGCCAGGGTCGATGCAATAGCTCCGTCATCGCGTCTGCTCCAGCTCGAGCCGCGCGCCCAGCTCGATGATGGTATCGATACAAACTTGTGCGTCGGCCAGGGTGGAGCGGAAGTTGGTGACGCAGCCCCGGAGCGCGAATTTGCCGTCGAGCGTCGTCCCCGAGATGAACATCCGTCCGTCCCGATGGGTGCAATCGAGCAGCGTGCGGTTGAACGCGTTGGCGTCCCCCCGCCCCGGCACGTACCGCAGGCAGAAACAGCTCAGATCCGAGGGGGCGAGCACCTCGAGCCGTGCATGCTCGCGGGCCAGTCGCTCGATCTCGTGCGCCACGGCGATGTCGCTCCGCCACAGCTCGCGATAGCGCTCGACGCCAACCGCCTGCATCACGGCCCACACCTTGAGCGCACGGAACTCTCGAGTGAGCTGGGGGCCCAGATCGGAAATCCAGACCGGGCCTTCGAGATAGGAGTCCTGCTCGAGCGCCAGGTATTCGGCGCGGTGCGCGAACATCGCGCGCAGGGTGGCCGGGTCGCGGACCAGCGTCGCTCCCGCTTCGTAAGGCACATAGAGCCATTTGTGGGGATCGAGCGCGACCGAATCGGCCCGCTCGACGCCGCGATACAACGGCGCGAGCTCCGGGAGCGCGGCGCCGACAGCGCCGTAGGCGCCGTCCACGTGGAACCAGCAACCGTGCTCCTGCGCGACGTCCGCGAGCCCGGCGAGCGGGTCCACGACGCCGGTGTTCACCGTCCCGCCGCTGCCCACGACGCAGATCGGTTCGAGCCCCCCGGCGCGATCGGCCGCGATCATCTCGCGCAAGGCCGCCACATCCATCCGGTACTCGCGGTCAACGGGCACCAGGCGTAGCGCGTCGGTGCCGAGCCCGAGCAGCTCGACGGCGCGGCGGATGCAGGAGTGGGCTTCCGACGACGCGTAGATCGTCGGTTGGCGGGCGGCGGCGCGGACGCCGCGCCGCCGGGTACCCGGCAGCTTCGCTTCGCGACACCCGGCCAGCGCGACCAGGTTCGCCATCGACCCTCCGCTCACCAACAGCCCATTCGCGCCCCGCGGCAGACCCACGAGCTGGGCGAGCCAGTCCATCACCGTCAGCTCCACCTGGATCGCCATCTGGCTCGTCCCGGCGCAGTTGTTCTTGAGCGTGGTGGCGATCAGGTCGGCGGCGATGCCCACGGGATGCGGCGGCGAGTTGATGAATCCCCACCAGCGACGCTGGCCGACCCCGAGGGGATAACTGACGACGTCGCGCTCGATGCGGTCGAGAATCTCGCGGACCGGGGCGCCCCGCTCCGGCAGCGGTTGGTCGCGGAACGCCGCGACGACCGCGTCCGGTGGGCGCGTGTACGCCGGCATGTCCGGGACGCGCTCCCAGTGGCGTGCCGCGA